>DOPG01000185.1 GCA_003513555.1 Rhodopirellula sp.
ATCGTCCTAGGTTTATAGAAATCTCGCAAAAACAAGTCACCATTCCCACTGCCCCCGTCATTAACAGTAGAGAGAATGATCACGTTTGAACTTCATAAAAGGTCAAGCTGATGTCTGAAACAGGCACCTGCCCGAAATGCGGGAACGAGTTACCGGAAAACGCTCCATCTGGAATTTGCCCAAAATGCTTAATGCAAGCGGGGTTTGCAGGAAAAAGCCAAACGCATCCGCAGTCGACGGCTGATTCTGCGGCCACCCAATATCATCCCGGTGCATTTGTGCCGCCCGAGCCGAACTCGCTTGCCGAGTACTTTCCTCACCTGCAAATTGTCGAACTAGCGGGCTTTGGCGGCATGGGCGCAGTTTACAGGGCCCGACAAACCAAACTGGACCGCAACGTTGCTCTCAAGATCATCCGCCCTGAAGCAGCCAATGATGCTGCTTTTGCACAACGTTTCAATCGCGAAGCACAGGCACTTGCACGCCTGAGCCATTCTCATATTGTTACGATCCACGACTTCGGCGAAGTCAATATTTCAAACGACGATGGTGATTCTGAACGCACGCTCAAGCTCTACTATTTCCTGATGGAATACGTGGACGGTACTAATCTTCGCCAGTTGATCCATGCGGGTAACCTGCAACCAGAACAGGCGTTTCTGATCGTCCCCCAAATATGCGAGGCATTGCAATATGCCCACGATCAAGGCGTGGTCCACAGAGATATCAAACCGGAAAACATCCTCGTCGATCGAAACGGAAAGGTAAAAATTGCCGACTTTGGGCTCGCAAAGTTGGCCTCCGATTCTTCAAACGATCAACCACTTACCGGCACGCACCAGGTGATGGGGACACCCAACTATATGGCACCTGAACAAATGCAAGGAACACGTGCCGTCGATCATCGGGCTGACATCTATTCCCTAGGCGTTATTTTCTACGAGATGCTAACCGGCCAAATTCCAGCCGGTCATTTTGAGCCACCCTCTAAAAAAGTCAGCATCGATATTCGCTTAGACCAAGTTGTCTTGCGATCACTCTCATCTGAACCGGCGCGGCGTTACCAAAACGTCAGCGAGGTAAAAACAGATGTTGACTCCATCGTAAGTGATTCTCATCGAATGGACGCCACACCAACTCCACCCAACACAACGGATAACCAACGCGCCGAGCCAGCCGCCGACGGTAACCATGCCGCAAGTAAGGTGATCAAATCATATCTCGCGGGCAAGATTATCATTGTTGCGACCACTGTAATCCTGCTTTCAACAGCCCTTGCTTGGTACCCATCGGTGCATTCGTTTCTTGGCATTGCTCCAGACTCTGATGGTCCATTGTCAATTGGATCGGTCACGATGGCTGAGCTACGATTTGGCCTGACGACGAACGCTAATCGTTTGACACCATGGAACTCCGCCCTCGCTTTTGCCAGCAAGAAGAATCCTTCCTGGTTCATCGAGATCCCCAATGCCGCTATTTTTGTTGCTGCAATCCTGATCTTCGGCATCACGTTAGCAGAGCGATTCACGATGCTCCCGCCGTGGTTCACCAAAGTCTGCCAATTCATATTCGGCACTTGCGGAATACTCCAAGCGGGGATGGTCACATGTGCTCTAACCCAAGGACTCGACCAACTACCGGTAACACCCTTCCTGAGTTTTTGCAGCTTCGGCGTGATCGCCCTGACCGTGGTTGCCCAGACTGCTGCACACTTGATTCGATACGCGATCACGCGAGACATCAAACTTCAGCGACAAGTCGCTGGAATCAGCTTGATCCTAACCGGCGTCGTCGTATTTATCTACGCGTTTGCCGTCCTTAAGCTTCTTTTGTTTAACCAGATCGTAACTCACGAAGGGACACAAGAAACTCTTGATTTCGTTGCCTTACTTGCAATCACTCTCTCGATGCAAACCGCTGCATTAGTAATGGCGTTTGGAGGCCGCGCATTCATGAAAGGTTCAGCATCCAAATGGGTGTTTGTTGCCGGTGTCCTTGGCCAACCCATTGGCCTATGGGTCCTTTGGATACGGTACAAAACAAATTCCCCAAACAGTGCGAAAGGGAATCCTGACTCCGTCGCGTCCTGACCCCTCAGCGCAGCAGATTAAACTGTCAGGTAGGCCATGCCACTATCCACAGATCAAATTCTCCCCGAGTCCACAAGTGAGCTCACTGCAATTACTCACGTCTACCAACGCTGTAGCACCATTCGATCTCCAAATAGAACTGATCAACCTTTCCCCTTGCGTCGTCTCAGGTGAGCCGCACCCACAAAACATCCATCCAAACAAGTCGCAATACTGCTCGTAAACCAGCACGCATCGAGCATCGTCCACGCGATCCTAGCGAAATCAACACATCATCAATCAAGTCGAAAGAACGACTTCCTTTGAGTCAGGAAATCAGTTCCTTGATCGGACGCCCATGCTCGACAATCGGTGTGGGCCGCCCATTGAAGTCTTTGAGAAACACCTTGGACGAATCGATTCCCAAGTGATGATAGATCGTGGCCAGAAAGTCCCCTGCACCACAATGCCGTTGGATCACATCTTCACCGCGTGGATCCGTAGCCCCAATGAAACGTCCCGTTTCGATTCCGCCACCGAACCAGACATTACTGAAAGCACGGGGCCAGTGATCACGTCCAGGTTGCTTGGTTCCCGCAGCAGCACTCGCGTTGCCAGCACCAGTGCTGGGCTGGTAATTGATTTTTGGCGTGCGTCCGAACTCACCGGTGACGACCACAAGGACCTGCTCATCCAGACCACGCTCATAGATATCTTCGATCAATGCGGCGACTGCCTGATCGTATGCTTCTGAGCGAAACCGCATCGCATCAAACACATGATGATTCACGGCATGATCATCCCAATTGTTTACGCGTCCACAAAGCGGACCACGCAAACTGGTCGTGAGTACCTCGACACCCGCCTCGACCAACCGCCGCGCCATCAACAATTGTTGCCCCCAAGAATTGCGTCCATATTTATCGCGTGTGGCGTCATCTTCACGTGACAAATCGAACGCTTCCTTAGTTTTTGGGTTCGTCAACAGCGTCATCGCCTGGGTTTCGAACTGATCCAACGCTTCAAGCTCGCCGTAGGTATCAAAAGCCCTTTGCAAGTTGTCAAGGTTCTTGCGCAGGGTAATACGGCGGTCGAGTCGTTCCACCTCCTTGGTGTTGCTCAAACCAATATTAGGAACGGAAAAATTTGGCTTACTCGGATCTCCGGTCACAGCAAACGGTGCGTAGGCATCACCCAGATACGCTGGCCCGTTGTACGTCGTAGGCGGATTGACACCGACGTAGCGGGGCAATGGATTACTTCGCATGCCCTGCTGGGACCGCAGATGGTTGACCACTGACATCCAGTCAGGCAAGCGAGGCTTGGGCTTATCCCGAGTGTCCGAATCACCAGAGAACATTTGCATCGAGCCAGCAGGATGCCCACCAGCACCCTGATGCATGGAACGCAAAACAGTGAACTTATCAGCCAATGCAGCTTGCCGAGGCAACAACTCCGTGAAACGCATCCCGGGAACTTTGGTCGCGATCGTACCAAAGGGTCCTCTATATTCTGTTGCAGCTTGCGGTTTCGGATCGTAGGTATCGATATGTGAACAACCACCAGGCTTCCAAACGAGAATCACCGCCTTTGGCTTCTTCGTCGCCTCTGGGTTATCCGCGCGAAGCCGGAGCAGTCCCGGCAAACTCAAGCTGGAAAACCCAGCGAGACCGAAACGCATGAAACTCCGCCGGTCCAAATTGAGGGGACCGGGGCAATGTACCGATGTGGCGTGAAAGGGATTGCTACTCATTTGGCTTCCCGTGGATGAACACGAATCCTGATAGGTTCCGACACGACAATGTCAACAATATCTTTGGCTTTGGCAGCGGAGGTTGCAGATTTTACGCGAGCGGTTCCTGCTTTCACTCTGGCCGCACCCCGTTTTTCCTTTTCCAACAAATCGGCGAGCGTCTTCTGCAATTTGGCTTTTTCATCTGTGGATGCCTCCACGAGGGCTGCCTTGATCTTCACGGCATCCGCTTTCGTCGCGGCAAGTTCACCTTCAATCACTTTCAATGCATCCGTCGCCCGAGCCACGCCCTCCGGATTGTGTTGATACTTTGCAACTGCCCCGCCGTAAAAAGCGATCAAATATTCACCCGGTGGTGTTTTCAAAGCGGCTAAATCCAAAACGGTATCCGACGCGTCCTGATCCAACGGCAAGTCAAACTTATGTCCCTCGAAACCGGCCCCGAATGTTTTCGCTGCCATGATCGATCCTGAAAATTCACCGCGTCGCATGTGAATCAGTGGGATCGTCAGTTTTTCGCCTTCCTTCGCCTCAAACACCTTGTCTTCGCGAGGTGTGATCGAAATAGGTGTAGGTTCATTTCCGCCCACTGACACCAGTACGTCCGCCAGCAGACGTGGGCTGGGCACCTCGCTCCAATGATTTGGAACAGGCCAAGCCATCGACGCGAGATAACATTGCCGAGTGATTTCTTCTTCACCCACAATCGCTGAGCCTGAAAAATTGGCGATACTCACCCCTCGCGGCGCCCCCTCCTTGGCCGTGACCAGAAGAATCCCTCGACTTTTCCCGGACGGGATAGTCAAACCATTGGATTCAACTCCGTCAGGAAGATTGTCCATGGCCAATTTAATCTCACCATCGAAACCGTCGCGTCGTATTGCCACCACTTCAATCGCCATGGTCGCGCCACCTCGCAGAGCGATCGGTTTTGACAGGGCGTTGCGATCACCATTGCGAAGCTGCATATGCAGTCCCCAAGCCACAAGTGCAAAATCCGGCTTAGCCTTGCGAATAATCAAACGATAAATGTTTGCAGGATCGTTCCGCGTGCCTCCGAACAAATCCGCGATCCGCAAACGATGGATTCCACTTTGCTGTACTTCAAACTTACCAAGCACATCTGAGGACCCCGCGTTGTACGGCGGGCCATCATAGGCATAGCCATTGGACGAAACCTTAACGGGACTTGGTATATCATTAAGCTCAGCCACATCAGTGATTAACGGCTCCGCCCCTGAAACGTCAACGTACTCGACAACTACAGTGGGGTCCGTGGGCCGGCCTAACCTTTCCGAGGCCACTTCGACCCACCATGTCTGTCCCTTCTCAGCATTGAACTCAAACACATCGGTATCCGCTGCCTTTGCAAAGCTCCCCATTAAGTCACATGGCAAAGTGATTTTCTGCGGCATAGAGGCATCATTTGGCTCGACCTCTGTCGTCGTTGTCTTACCTGCGAGTCCAGCTGGTGGCCACGAAAACGCGTGCACCTTTTTAGTCATTTGGTGTCGCGTAATCTGATCAGTCTCACCGAGTGCCGTAAGGTTCAAACGATAAAAGTAATGCGCACCACCTTTAAAAGTCAGATCATGCACCTTGATCACATACGCACCATCTTCCGGAACCACAAAGTCGATTGCGCCTCCTCGTCTTTCCACCGCCACATCTTGCCCATTGGCATCAGCAACAATTACTACTGGATTCAGCTTCGAGTCAATTCCTTTCGCAGCGCAATCAACGAGGATCCGTTGTCCACCAACAGCATTGAATCGATAAAAATCAACTGCTCTCGCCGTCATTGTCGCGTTGCAAACTGTATTCAGCTCGATGGGCATCGCGGTGTCCAGCTTTTGATTGCCTTTGGTTTGAGCAATCTCTCGCAACCTGCTGACCGTGAAAATCCGCGAGGATGAGAGCCCCAGCCTTGTCATCACACTCGCCTCGACAAGCCCGGGTGTTACATCTTTTGGAATTGAGACCAGATAACGCCCCGACGTCTCGGCGCCATCCGGCCCCACCACTTTCACTGCCCGGATTTGTGGATCTGAGAATCGCAAATCACCCGCGCCTTCGATGTATTCACCCGTCACTGTGATTTCAACTTCGGAACCGACTTGCGCACCCATTGGAAATGTCGTTAGCAGTCGAGGTGACGGCAAACAGACCGATTGTGCACGGACGGTGTTCTGATGGGTCAATCCGACCAATACAAACACCAACACGACATTCATGCCTCGTCGTAAGTAGCCAGCTGTTCTGATTGCAACGCTCATGATTCCCTAATGGTTGAACAGGAACTCTTTAGTGTTAATCAAAGCCCAAATCAAATCCTCAAATTCAGCCTTGCCTACCGTAGGGATTGCATCGGTCGTTTCATCACCGTCAGGCTTCGGTGCTAGAAACTCCAATGAAACCTTTAGCTCGACATCAGTGGGAGCACGCGAGAATGCCGCAAAGTAAAGACTGGTAATCCGATCTGCCAGTGGTGTTTCCAATGCAGCCAATTCCTGCGCCATGCCGCCAGACACGGCAAGCTTGGATCTCAGGTT
>DOPG01000488.1:0-9094 GCA_003513555.1 Rhodopirellula sp.
AACCGCTCGAGTACAACGGCATCAGGATCGAGCTGGACAACCACGCAACGGTGCGTTGTTATGACTGGGATCAAGATGGAGACCTGGATTTGCTTGCCGGTGACGGCGTGGGAAGCATTTGGCTATTCAAAAACAGTGGCACACGAACTCACCCGAAATTAGAGGCGAAAGAAGCAATTACAGCAGGCAGCAAATCACAGTGGGGAACGCGATACACGGGGATCGCCTTCGCTCAATTGATCGGCTCTGATTTGCCAGACCTTGTTGTAGGACACTCCAAACGCCTGGTAACAATCCATCGTAATATTGGTTCGGCTCAGCAGCCAGTCTTTGAAGAGCAGGGCATCACGATTGAGGTTCAAGCAGGTTGCGATGGACGTTTTGATGTGGCCGACTGGGACAAGGATGGAAGATTGGATCTGATAACCGGATCCTTTGATGGGGTCGTGCAATGGCATCGCAACACAAGTTCACAAAACGAACTAAAGTTTTCGGTGGGCCAAGCATTTTGCGACATCCGGATCGCTTACAACTCACATCCTCGAGTTTTGGATTTTGACGGCGACAGTCAACTCGATATGTTGCTCGGCCTGAATTGGGGAAGTGTCACCCTGTATCGGCATGCGGGCAACCCATCCGGTCCCAATCTTGCTTCAGGACAACAACTAAAATGGAGCGACGGAAAAAACTTGAGCATTCGAACGCTGAACGGCGACGACACAACCCCTGAACTGGCAGACTGGGATGGAGACGGTGTTCGCGACCTGATCAGCGGTGGAAAGAATGGCCAACTTTTCTGGATGAAGGGAATCGGTTTTCCGTCCCGAATCACAAGACTCGAAGCACTGCTTGCTCAACACAAGAGAGACCTCAGCAAAACTCTTCAAGAGAATGATCAGATACGCCAGGAAGTCTTTGGGTGTCTGACAACGATACAAGCAGATCTGCGTAGCGGGCTGGTTCCAGCAACCGCGCGACAGGACCTGTTCTCCTCGCTCGCTCCTTTAGCGAGACAGTATCCTCAATATTTTTCGCGTCAGCACTTCAATCTAGAGCAGGCCCCCCACCTTCCGATCCTCGCCGCGCAATACTGGGTTGTGGTGCTAGAGAGTCTGCCAGATTCCAAAGCAAATCGCGAGCGGGTCGCTGCAGCTCTTGGATTCGAATCTGGATATCGAACACTGCTAGTTGATCTCGGCGTCATTTTTATCGACAACAACACTGCAACGAAGGAACACCTTGATGCCATGATTCGGCTGATGCGTCACATGCCGCCCTCAACGTGGGACGTCGAAACCATCACGGTAGCCGGTTGGCTGGGGCCGGCCGTCAAGACAAATAAAATTCAATCTCGATCCGGGGTCAATATTTTTGACATGCCACTTGGCCGCCCCGAAAACAGTTTTGCCGGCGACTCACCTCGCCCCGGTGTCACGGATGTTTATCTGATCTGTCTGGCACACGAACTTGCCCACAATATGCTGGACACGGTCGGTCGAAAAAATCGGCCAGACCTGTACGAGCGAAAATTCCAAGGCTTGGCTCAGGCAGCAGGACCACACGTTGTTTATCGAACACCTCCATCAAAAGGAATCGATACCGAAGCCACCAAAGCAAACTTCCTTCGTATTGGGGCTTGGGATGGCCAAAAAGAGACATGGCGCGATGCCTGGATCGGGTACTTTGCCGGGAAGCAAGAATTTGATCGCGCCTATGCACGAGGAAACATCCAGTTCTTTCTGGATTCTCCACAAGAGGCATTTGCAACGCTCGCGAATCAGTACTACGCAGACAGCGGTTTGATGCTCGAATTTTGCAAGAAACGATGGGACGCTGGAAACCGTACCAACATTAACCAATTTCTACTCATTGCTGACTATCTCAGTGAAGGCAAAGATCAAGGCAAATTCTTCCAATTAACCGCCGGGGGGAAACTCTCCGTGGACCCCGTAGAATTCAAACGAGACCCCCAGTCTCGAATTCAACACTTGAAATCGACCAACCTGAAGGCCCAGTTTCGCTACGAATCCAACGGTTTAGTCACCTCATTTGAACTGACAACTCACACAAGTCCCAAGTGATAGCAAACGCTATCATCCCGTTGCGTTACGCCAAGTGTTTCACGACATTGAGTGACTTCGCTTGCTGATTTAATTGAATCCTGCTAATCAAAGTCCATGTTCCGATTAGCAACTTTAGCCTCGTGGGCCCTGATTTTCGTTCTACCGTTCACCGTACTGGGCTGTCAGGCCCTGCAATCGAGTGATGGCTTGCTAGAACAGGAAAGTCCAAATGCGAAAGTCTCCTCACGACAACTGCGAATCGTGCTTGACGATCTCGTTCTCCAGTACTCAAGCCAAGTAGAACTGGCCGCCGATCAGATCATCGCAGAGAACAAAGATCCGCGAGTATGCAAGAACGCACTGATGTGGAAGATGAACGGCATCGCTTCCTGTTTCCAAGCTGCCTCACGCCGAGATCCACTGGGAGCGTTCTTCGACATCTGGATTCTGAATAAACAAGCCCTCGGTCTCTTCGACAGTTCAAACGAATCACCGCTCTTTGGTGAATCGCAGCAGATTGCGATTTCAGCCACACAACAAATTGAACTCATGATGGCAGAGGTGCTGGACCTGATCGGTGACGACCTGCCCGTGAACGAAGCATTTGCAATTACTTTCGCACAAGAACATCCCATTCATGATCTCTATTTCAAGCGAGCATCAATCACCGCCAACTACACCAAATACATCGACAGCATCAAAATCAAGGGTCCTGAGTTACTGGGGGTCGTTGGTGACATCGATCAACAACTAGATCAACTTCAGCGACTCTCATCCATGTACGCCGAATTTCTACCCAAGCAGGCACGCTGGAATGGGGAACTGATGATCATGGAGACTCTACAGAGCAACGCAGTGATTGCCTCACTGCAAAACATGAGTCTGGCAGCGAATGGAGTGGCTGCGATTGCGGACACGACGCAAGCCATCCCAAATTTAATCGAACGAGAACGTAATCTTCTCAATGACGCAATTACAGACGAACGCATCGCCACTATGGCGGCTCTAGAAAAAATGCGTTCCGAGACATTGAACAGTTTTCAAGAAGAACGCATTGCAGTCATGAAAAAGATCGAGTCTGAACGCGACACGGTACTCAACGCTGTGCAAGAACAGCGGATTGCTGCGACCAAGGATCTGAGCCAACTTGGCACAGATTCGTTCGTCAAAGTGGATCAAGTTCTTGATGCAAAGATCGATGATATCGCCAAACACGGGAGCGATCTGATCGACCACGGGTTTTGGCGTTTGCTACAACTACTGGGCACACTTGCGGTCCTGACACTGCTGTGCGGCACGGCATTCGTGCAGATCCGAAAACACCAACGATTGTCAGCTGAAACCAAACGGATCAATGCCGCACCCATAAGAATCCACACACCGCCAACCGCAGGGCAGGAATTTCGCGCCAACACCGAATCCAATCGCAGCAGCGGCGTGGCAGTGCCAAACCCAGCGGTTGAAACTCCCCCTCGCCGGGCTGCCTAAGAACACCCCACCCCAGACTTACCCCAACCGCCATCAGGTGTCCTTGACCTGACTGAGCTCCTGACTGATAGACTTTTGGTGTGATCATGCCATGATCACCAGAGGAACACAGATAGCCGCCAGAAGACTTGCCGGAACGCCATGCTACGATCACATTGAAGCAAGCTGACAAGCGTTTTATAGCTCCCCACACAGTGTCGACACCAGTACTACCCACGAGGCCAAATCATGACGCGTGCGAGCCATTGTGCAATATTTGCATTTGCCCTACTTATGCTTTCTCAGTCGTCACAGAATGCCACTGGTGTTGGGTACGAAGCTGCCAACACTTCACCGAAGTTCGAACCACGCCTTTTTGCATTTCAAAACGGCCTTGGCTTCGGGTCAGCTACCGAGGAAGCAGAATTTTTGAGCCAGAATGGCTACGCAGGCGTCTGTCAGGTTTTTGACCAAGGTGCTGCGCTTGCCAAACGCATCGCCGCTTATGAGAAACTGAATCTTCGCGTCGGCAGTGTATACCTGAATGTTAACGACTCCCCGATTCTTGAGAGCACGGTCAAACCGCTTGCCAACCGGGACGCAATCCTTGAACTCACCATTCAAAAGATCTCCCCGAAGACAGTGGCTGCGGTGCGACAAACAGCAAGCATGGCAGAAGAGCTTAATATTCGGGTCGCCCTGTACCCCCATCATGGAAATGCAATTGCCACGATACCTCAAGCCATCGATCTGGTACAGAAAGTAAGACACCCAAACTTGGGCATCATGTTCAACCTATGCCACTTTCTTAAGAACGAAAAACCGGAAACGCTGAAAGCAGCACTTACAAACGCCGCTCCCCACCTATTCTCGATCAGTACCGCAGGTGCAGACAAAGAGGGAAACAACTGGGGCGAACTGATTCAGACATTGGATCGAGGAACTTTCCAACAGACAAAACTTCTCGATATACTGAAATCGCTTGATTACCAGGGAGATGTTGCATTGCAGTGCTATGGTGTCAAAGGTGACAAAAAGCAAAATCTGCAAACCTCCATGGCGGCCTGGAAACTAATCCTGACAACCGTCAATTCAGACTGAAACATCCCGAAAGCACCGCGTTAATGTCACAGCACAAAAAAACCCAATGCTTCACTGCATTGGGGTTCTTTGTTGCATGATCACTACACACTTACTAGTGACTTGTGATTCGCAAACGTCGCAAACGTACCTGAACGGTCATCGGTGCTTCCAAACCTTCGCGGTAAACCTCCAAGTTCAGGAGACCGCTCGAGGTTTGAATCATCTCTGGCAAGACCGATTCATTATCAAATGCGTAGCCGTTGACGCTCAGGATCATGTCACCTGGCTGTAATCCAGCGAGGGCAGCCGGTGAGTACGGTGAAACTTCATGTACACCGAGAGCATGCATATCGGGAATAAGGAAACTCTCAATTCCAAAGTACCAAGCCGAACGCACGTGGCCACGCACCGTAGGGCACCAAACAACCCGGTAATGGCAAGGTCTCCAGCACGACCAGTATCCTGGTACCGCACAAAGGTCCGTCCAGTGGCAGCCATGACGGTGCCAGTGCCATCCACACAGCAAGTCTGCCCACCAGTGGCAACCCGCCCCTATTCCAAAACGAAGCCCCATTGTTTTCCTCGCACCCATGACCATCTCCTGCCGCTGCATCTTCAGCAAGGGATTGTCTTCAGTTGGCATGGAAAGCCTGGGCAACTCTTTCGTTATTTCCTTGATATTCAACGGCTTGGGCTTCAGCTCACTAATCCTGCCAAGAATATCTTCAAACTTACGATTACTTTCGGTAATGCTGGGCAACTTCCCCGACTCAATCACGTGGGGCGATCCTTTTATGGCTCCCGGCAGCAACTTGCCAATCTCAGGTACTGGTTTTCGCGGGATGCGGTTGCTCAAATCGATTGGCAGCTTTGTCACTGGACCAGGTAGCTTTGGACGAAGATTCTGCCCTGGCAACTTGCCAATCTCAGGTACTGGTTTTCGCGGGATGCGGTTGCTCAAATCGATTGGCAGCCTTGTCACTGGACCAGTTAGCTTTGGACGAAGATTCTGCCCTGGCAACTTGCCAATTCCCGGGGTCTTCCTGTGGTCCCCTGGCTGAAACGATTTTGCTGGCGGTGTTGCCGGCAGCTTTGGCTTATTAACGCCACCAATGATATTTTCCAGCTCACGATTACTTGTATTTGTATTGGCCTTGGGTAACTTTCCTGGCTTAATCGCATGCGGTTTGATGACGCTAGCTGAGCTTTTACTGCGCCCAGGCAGCAACTTGCCGAGATCGGGTTTAGCATCTCGCGGAGTACGATTACTCACATCACGTGGTAACTTCGTGACAGAACCGGGAAGCTTTGGAATCATATTCAGCTTCGGTAAGCGGTTAAGACCTGGGTCAGTTGAACGACCTCTCAGCTGACCAGATTTCGGCGGCGGTGTGAACGGATTCGAAATCCCAGAATCCCGCCTACGAGCAGTACTGCTTAAACCGTTTCCTCCACCTGTCGAACCTGACACTATACTGCGACTGCTGCGATTCATAGTTGAATTGCTTGACAAACCAATCGAATCCGATCGGTTTACTCGCGACCCCAGAACACTTGGTCTCTTGGAAACCGAACTGCGAACTCCGCTGCTTGGCTTTGCAACTTTACTAGTTTTTTTGGTGATTGAAGATTTGGAAGTCTGAGCGTGTATCGAAGGGCCCAATAAGAACAAACTTGGCAGGACGAGCCCTAGTGCCAAAGCTCTTCGGATCCTTGTCAAGTTTTGCTTTCTTGGGGAATTACCATCGGTCATCTGAGTTCTCCGGTTTGTGTGCTTAGCGTGTCAATACTGGGTGCGATTGGCCATCGCATGCCAACATTCAAATCCCGCCACTTGCGTTTCACGGCTGGGACTCGAATGACCTTCACCAACGCAGCGGTCATGCCGCGTTCAAACTCCAAGCAGCCTCCAAAAACAAAAAAACACCCAAACCATTTGCCAGAAAGCACTTACGAAACACAAAAAAATCTGCTGCCGCTTCGGAATCGCGCAAGACCCGACACCACAGCGCCATCACTTTGAACACATCTCGTGAAACTGGAGTATACCGTCTATAACGAAAACCGCTCACAATGCGATTGCTTGCGAGGCATAAGGGTCTTTGAACGCTCGAGCAGCGAGAGCAACGCGGCAAGGAATCAACACGTTCATGTGATGCAAGCCGCAGGACCCAAGTGAGAGTCACCGACAAACAAGCTACTACAAAAGCCAAGGGAATTGATGGACTACGCCGATTACAATCGTCGGGCATGGGACCGGCAAGTCGAACTAGGCAATGAGTGGACTGTTCCCGTTTCTGAAGAGATCATTGCGGCTGCTCGAGATGGTGTTTGGCAGGTTGTACTAACACCCAAAAAACGTGTTCCCACGTCATGGTTTCCGAGCATGAAAGGTCTGCGCATCCTTGGGCTAGCCTCAGGCGGCGGCCAACAAGCTGCTGTTTTTGCTGCGGCAGGTGCCCACGTCACTGTGCTTGACAACTCGCCGATGCAACTTGAGCAAGATCAACTTGTTGCACGCAGAGACGGCCTGGCTATTACCTCCGTACTTGGTGACATGCGTGACCTTTCAAAATTCCCACCGGATTCCTTCGACTTGATCTTCAACCCCTGCTCCGTATGCTTCATTCCCGACATCCGTCGTGTATTCGACCAAAGCTATCACGCACTGAAACGTGGCGGTCGATTGCTGTGCGGATTCACGAATCCGGCAAAATTCATCTTTGATGAGGACAAATTAACTCAGAAGCAATTCCATGTCCGACACAAGTTGCCCTACAGTGACGCCACTCATCTTAATGCTGACGAAATGGATCAACTGCGTACCACGCATGAGCCATTCATGTGGAGCCACTCACTCGAAGACCTCATCACTGGCCAAATCAAGGCAGGTTTTACGATCAGGGATATGTATGAGGACCGAGACGACAAAGATCCCTTGGCGGAGTACTTACCCCTTTACTTCGCGACGCTTTCAGAGAAAGCACTATGACCGCCAAAAGTAAAACACTTGGGCTGATCAAGAATCAAATCATCGTGATGATGATTCACGAACACGACTGCTGTCTACAGTCACTTTAAAGGATTCTACCGCAACCAAGATTTCTCATGAAGCAATTTGACCATTGCAGCATCAACAGCCTGTTGCTGCGCTGAGTACTCCGGTTCACCCAATTCACTGGCCTGAGTGCGTTGCTCAAAGCGAGGACTAACAAAATCGAAAGCGGCGACTTGCCAAGAAGCAGATTCTCCATCAAACCGCCACGAAGGGATCACATGTTCCTGACCCGTTGTATTCTGCATTCGTTGCCACGAAATCATCAAACTCTCTTCGCCCTCACCTTCATCATCTTGAATCAATGCCAATTCATTGAGCACTCGCAATGCATCAAGCGCAGACAGCCTCCCATCTCCATTCTGATCGTAGTAGTACCCCGGCCACTCAGCCAAGTCCAATGGGGCGTGAAGTCGCCCTGTAGCTAGGTTGGTAAAAGAGCCAATCCCCAACTCGTTGATCGCCACCAATGCGTCTAAAACCGAGAGCACGCCGTCATTGGTGATATCAGATGGTTCAACTACATTCTGCCACGGATTCGAAGAGTCCAAATAAATCAGCCTTGAAGAATCACTCACCATTTCCACCGATCGCAAAAACCTCGTCGATTCATGCAAGACATCTCCCATCCGCCAATCACGAAGTACATCAAAAGAGAGTGAATTTGTCAGGCCCGTTGTAAGCTCTATCAGCGGAACCCCAGATGACATATCAAAAGAAAGCAAACTGGAATCCGCACCGCTTATCCCTTCAAGATCAGCACCAAACCAGACTCCCGTACTTAATTCCAAAGAAAGTCCGTTGCTCGTTTTCCGAAACAACACATGCTGCCCGGTGTTGCGAACTCGAACGTCAACCTTTTCACCGTCAAAAGTAAAGCCGGTCACTCCAACGCCAACTAGCAACTTATAGCTTGCCAAGGCATTGTCTTCGCTGCTGGCAAAACTTCCATCCAGACCACTGTCTTCCAAGTGCACCGTGACTGTGGCGGTGCCAATCTTCCCAATCAACGGAGTAAATTTCAAGACACCACTTTCAGCTCCTTCTGAATAATCAACAATCGGCGCAGATAATAAATCAGGATTATCTAAAGTTGCTGTCACTCGAACTAGTTGCCCCTCATCCCCGCCTGAATCAATTCCACTCAGAACGATGCTTTGCTCTGCTGCGTTTTCATCTAGCCCAAGAGCATACAGAGGATCCAATGTCGGAATATCATTGATCGGATTGACGTGAACCACGATCGTTCGTGCGAATGAGGCGTTATCCCCTGATGTACTCAGGTCACCGTCCAAGCCACCATCTTCGATCGTCACCACGACCTCGGCAGAACCACTTTGATCTGGCAGTGGAGTCAACTTCAACGTACCCGTCGAATCACCATCGGTGTAAACGACAATCGGGTCGGGAACCAGAACGGTGTTGT
>DOPG01000488.1:9289-16872 GCA_003513555.1 Rhodopirellula sp.
CGAATCCTCATCAATATTCAAACTGCCAACAACATCCAAGGTTGGAACATCGTTGATCGGATTGACGTGAACCACGATCGTTCGTGCAAATGAGGCGTTATCCCCTGATGTACTCAGGTCACCGTCCAAGCCACCATCTTCGATCGTCACCACAACCTCGGCAGAACCACTTTGATCTTTGACTGGCGTGATTTTCAGGATCCCTGTTGTATTGGGACTCGTATAATCCACCTGAGGCTGAGGAATCAAACCAAGTGCATCACTGCTGGCAGTTAGTAACAGATCCTGTGACTCACCGTCACCAGCACCAATCAGAGTCAAATCGATGAATTGTTCAGTAGCATCTTCACTTAGAGTGATATCACTGGAAACTTCAAGCGTTGGTGGATCATTGACTCCTTCAATGGTCATGACAACCGTCGCTTGCGATGTATGGCCTAAGCCATCAGTGACCGAATAGGTAAAGAAATCCGTCTGTGTTTGCTGGGAGGTCAAATGTCCAAAGACACCCGCACTGGGATAGCTAAAGGAACCATCCGCCGCGAGTGTGACCGTGACTCCTTGATTCGAAGAGATGTTTCCTAGGGTACTGATTTCAAAGTTAGCACCTGATCCCGGATCCAAATCGTTCACGAGGACACCGGGTTCGTTCTGACTGAAAGTCTCATCTTCATTCAAAGAATACGAATCTGGCACAGCACCAAAAACCAATGCCCGAATCGCCTCGATAGCATCGAGAACTGATTGATCAGCGCTGGCATTAGCTTGTTGTATTGAAAACAAGTCAAGATCCGCATAGTCAATCTGGCCATCGGCATTAAAATCAGCGGCTGGGCTGAATAGCGAGTTGGAACTTAGAAAGACAGTTTCAAATTCTTCTACATCCTTGACATCAACATCACCGTCAAAATCCAGATCTCCCAAACCAGCGCCAATGATTGTCGACGTAAATAGCCCTGGCACTCGCTGGACATTTACATTTCCAGTCGGCTCGTAGGAAACAATGGTAGCCACGTTATTTCCGTGCGGAACATTGGAGAAGCCATAAACAAATTGATCACGGTCTCTTTTTCGAGCTTGATTCTCACCACCGACCAATTGCAATATCTCAGTATCAGTCAGACCTGCAGGCAAATTCAGAAATACATGCACGTTATCAGCCGTTTGATCAATTGATCGCACCACCAAATCTCGGTTTTCATTCACACCGCTGACATAGGGATCAAAACTGTGCACCTCTGATTCAGGTGGTAAGCGGTCTACATAAATCGACTCTTTGAAATCGCGAAAGATTGCAGGTCCGCCATCAGTGCGATGCCGAAACGCACGAATTTCGAGAAAGTGAGTTCCTTCCGCTAGCACACTGGTATCAATCGTCTGCAAAAACTCTCCATCACCAGCGTTACCTGCTGGTCCTACCAGTGGACTTGATTTGTCAACGAACTGCTCAAATCCGTAGTTAACCTGTCCAGGTGCAACGAAGTCGACTGCTCCACTTCCATTCACATCAACGCCTCCATCCAATCGCAACAAAGCATTGTCACCATCGGCAAACACATCACGCAGTGAAGATAAACCCAATAGGTTGACTTCCTCGGTCTGTAACTTGACTTGAATGGAATCCCCCGTGACCACATATAAATCACTTAAGCGAGTCCTGCCATTTTCATAATCCGTGGCTGAGGGCACCGCACCGGGCAAGATGGAATCAACCCCAGTCAACTCGATGCCAGAACTGGCTTGCGGTGCTGGTAAACCGTAAATGACATATCCCTTGCCATGAAACGCGCCATTGGCATTGAGATTTCGAGGGACACGCATGGTAATCGTACCACCTGCAGATACAGTCAACACTTCCGGTATATCATCATTCGGATCGATGGTTGGATCGGAGGCGTTCCCAGTCAATTCAATCAGATGAGTCCCAGGAGCAAAATTTACGTTCACAGTGCGTTCGTCAAATCCTGAATCACCTCGATTGGACAAACCCACCACTGCAGAGCTGTCACGTTCGAAGATATAGATGCCCTGATTATCAATCCACCGCTCCAGCATATCTCCTCGCCCGTGTGAATTCCGGATGGAAACAAGATTACTGATGGTGTCGCCGTACACGCCACCGAGCGCATCCCCCCGTCCCGACTTTGGAAAGTCACGACCATCACCGAACTCTTTGCCGTTCATATAGACAACGACGTTCCCAGGATGCATCAAAGCAAACGCATGCCCCAGATTGTCAAGTGCAGCTGGTCCGTGCTCATCATGGCTTCGAACAAACAGCACACCAGCCGATCCGTTGTGCAGGCCATCATCATGGACATCCAACATCGAATCACGGATATTTTGCCAAGCATTCGCTGTTCCCATTCCGCTGAGATTGTCACGCATCGCGAAGAAGGCTGAAAAATCAAGTGAATCACGATTCCCGCCAATGCGTCCTGGATCAGAGGGATCAATATTCTTCTTCACATAGGACATTAAGGTGTTCTTATCACCAGTAAAGACTTCACTGTAACTGAACACGTGATCGGTCGAACCATCCAGCAACGGACGTGGATTTGAACGGTACAACGCCCGATCCACATAGTCCATCACAAAACCTTCAAAGTGCTGTGCGGCATCAATACGAAACCCATCTACACCAACGATCTGTACCATCCACTGCATATACCGCATCAGGTATCCCATCGCGTTCTCAGCCGTTGCGTCCCCGCAACTGGGACAAGCAGCATCAAATGAATAGACAGGAATATTTGACTCATTGGTGACTGGGTCGAATAAAAACATGGCATCACCATCCTGTTCAGGATAGAAACGCGAATTCGCGGGATTCGGCACATTGGCCAAACGTCCACTAAGGTCAGCAGTGGTACCCGAGGGAATATTACTGATGTCAGTGGGGTCGACAGGCTGACGAATCATTTGGTGATTGGTGGTGTGGTCAATGTCAACCAAGCCAGAGAGCCTGCCGTTGAGCACTCCCGTATCAAACCCCGAGTGAAAGTCACCATCAATCACGCCGGGAAGTGTAATAGCGAGTCCCGGATAGCCACCCGAATCGACAAAACCGACGGTACCCTGATCCGAGAAACCGGAATGATTTAAAATCGCATCAACCTGCAGCGCGATACCCGCACGCTCAAAGACTGAAGCGACCGATTTCAAACCAGTTTCGGTTCCATACAGGGTTTCATGATCAGGCGACCCCAAATCAAAACGATCATAAGCGTCGTAACCGACTGACTGGTCTCCGGAATCCGCCCTCCCGGGCGGAGGCAACCACACCGCGCCATAGCCTGCCTGAAAGATATCCGGCGTTCGATGCTCGATGGTATCGAACGAGCTGTCAAACCACTGCAGAAACGCAGGTGGCGATACAGCAGCCAACAAGCGTCTGCTTTCAAGCTGTTCCAAAAATGCCGCACGACGCCGTACCCTCAGTTGCTTTCTTGGGGACGATTTCATGACGTTACTTTCTATTGCAATACGTGCGTAAGCGATCGAATGAACCACAGCGCGAAGTCATCAGCGGAGGTCGCACGCCAGCCTGCTGATCACATACACCACACAACGAGAAAAATTCCGCAGCACATTCTAACATGACAACACGGCCTCTGCTAAACACCACCTGCCAAGGGAGCTAGTTGGTAAAGCATACCTACCGCCTCAAAAGGGCTACTCGCACCTTAAAAATCTGATGAACTGGACTCAACAGACCCGCGCCGGCTAAAAATGCATAGTCAGAGACTACAGCACTGTCGATCTATGCGTGGATTTCAGGTAGTGAATCTATCGTGAACCTGTATTAAAATCAGTGCTAGCGATAATACTTTTCTCCTCCGAAACAAGCCAATGAGGTTTCGGGAGTCACTTGCTACAAATCCTCTATTTTTCGTTTATTTCAGATCAATGATTTCTGTTGAACCCGCTCTGTTTTCGAACATCATCATCACTGTTCAACGCACCAACAGTCTGGCAGGAGGATCAGTCAGTGGACTGCCCAATGGAGTAGTGATTGAAGGATTAAAAGGTGTTAGTTCGTTCGGTTCTGACATTTCCGAAGCACAAAAAGAATATGAGCTTGGACGCATTCGCTCCGCGCTGGATCGGATCCGTCAAATCGAAACCCAGTTTAATGGCATCGCTGGACGCTGGACTGCCCAGGTAAACCAAGTCGTTTCTTCGGCGCGTCAAGGAAGACAACAACTATCCATTCAAAAGCTGAATGAAGTCAAGAATGCCCAAACGAAGATGCAGCAGTTGGTTGGACCAGCCAGTAAGTCTTTTCAGGATCTTGTCTGCGCTCTGGAGCACGCGGTATCAAGCGAAGGAAGAGAAAGCACAGAGGGTTCCGCTGATTCAACCTCAACCGTCACAGAAAGAACAACGACTACCAACTCCAATCAAGTGTTAAAAGCACCGGATAGTTCCCAAGACTCGTCGATCGATTCAAAAGCAGAAGAAGTGTCCCCCACACCAGATGTAGATCTGTTGGGCAGTTACATGTCCAACTATCGGTTCGGCGAGAAGTTAGTTGTCAAAAAGGGCGCGGATAAAGTTTCGCGACTCGTCCCACGGTTGGAAAAAAACAAGTTCTACTTTGCCTGCGGTTTTGAACCACCACGCGTTTTCCGTGTCAGAGAGATCCAACGTGGCCAAGTGATCCTTTACGACACAATCGTTGGTGAAGATGTGATGCTCGACTCGTCGGATTTGAAAAGCCAGATTCAGCTCGGGATCTGGAGCCTACGCCCGAAGAATTCATAGTAGTACCCGCTACCAAATCGACACTTTTGAATGAGTCGCCAGAATCGAATCATGGTCAGTCATGAATCTGCTGATAGGTCTTCGTTCTGCAATCCACCATCGGCTTGGCCGAAAACATTTCGCATCGATGCAAAAATTTCATGCGGTACGGTCGTTTTTTAAAAACTCGCAATCCACTTCTGCCAAAGCACATTCATCTCTCAAGCATGAGTCATCCATTGCGCTGCAAACGGTCGCTCACATTTTGAAAGAGCTGAAAACCTTCGCCAATGAAATCGCGAATCGACTCGGCATTAGCGCCCACCCGTTTTCCAGCCCGAAAGTGCAGTAACACACCTGAGTGACACTCAAGCGAGCAATCAGGGTTATTTTCACAGACATTCACCATTTCCGCATCAAGAAAATCACAAGTTTGCTGTGGTTGATCCGATTGAACCACGTGTGTTTTGGCAAATTCTGGATACTGATCCATTTCTATCCCACCGGCACCGAAGATTGCCTTGATTCCATCAGCAAACGCTTTCCGAGGCCGTACCTGCAAACTGGGCAACACCAACGTATCTGACCTCAAGCTCACGACGGTCGTGCGATGCGTTGTTTGACTTCTTCCGTAACCAGTTACGAAAACGTAATCAAACACGTGCACTTGCAAGTCTGGTGTATCTGCCACAATCAGATTGGTAAGTTTTTTCCGGCGTCCTCTATTGAAAAGCGGAAGCGGACTCAAGTCGCCCATCAACGAATCATCTCCGGCAGCCTCAAACGTCAACCCCAATTCGGCAGTAGCAGCTCCCAAAGCCGCGGTACGAGCTTTTTCACGTCGTGCCACGTACAAGAAGCAAATTGCCAAGATACTAATGATTAACGCAAAAATGCCACCGTAGACAACGGTAAGAAATAGCGCGAGGTGCTGTCGGATCCAACCTTTGTCCCCATCTTCTCCCGCGGCATCTTCACCTTTGTCGCTGCGTTGCTTTTTTGCCTGTGCCTTCGCCTCGTCCCAAGCTTTGCGCGCTGCTTCTTCTGTCATCGTGCCTGCTTCCACCGCTTTTCTCAATTCCTTACTGTGAGCGTCCAAATCCTCATCCAGCTCACGATTGCCAATGTCGCGGTCAGTCTGACCATTTCGGTTTCCAAGTTCAGAAATATCAAGCTCTGAAGTTCCTGAACTTGTCCCTGCGGATGCCTGTGGCGTTGGACTCGCGACCATCGCATCAGCGAATCCTGGCGGTACTTGCTGAGCAAAAAATCCGTGACCGACACTTCCCCCAAATGTGGATCCATCACTCATCACACTGTTCAGCAGAATGGCAATTACGTACAGACAGAACATTCGTATGAAACTTTTGAAAAAAGACTTAATGTTGGTGGGGTCCGACAACAAACAGCTGCGATAAGAAAGAGTCTAAACCCTACGGTCCCAATGTGTAACACCTGCGACACACTGATACATATTGCCCAAGGTGATTAGCAATCGAACAGCGGCGTTCCAATCACCTGATGTTTGATCTTCTCTTTTTCCAAGCTACGTGGACCTATCGCAAATTTGTCATTAAACATTTTGTGATCGGCCAGAATGACAAGATGGTGTATGCTCAATCCGTGACCTTCAACGATCTAGCGAACGGCGGAACTTCACACAGCGAGCCACTTATCATGCCCCCGGTGAAGAAACCAAGTGAACACCCCCTGCCCGCTGCCCCTGCACTCAACGAGCTTCCTGCAGCGTTTGCGTTTACGCTTTGCAGCACTGTGGCAATCGTGATGCTACCCCTACGCGATGTCTGGGAGAGTAACTCGGGAATTGCGTTGTTAGGTGCTGTTCTCATTTTACTAGCACTACTGACATGGAAGGTTCAAAACCTCAGGTTTGCAACCACAACAGCAATGGTAGTGCTCACGTGGCAAGCAACGATGGCAGTTGAGCCCCAGCACCTGCCGGCGTCATTTCGCAATCTTGAGCCACAACAAGTCAACAGTGTCTCTTACGCCACAAAACTACTTATTCTGCGCTTGGGCATGACCACACCTGCGGCATTGATGACGTTGGTGCTTTGTTGCTCACTTCCGGCTTGCCACCGTGAGCTTGTCAAGCTGCTCAAATTTGGCGATTGGCGGCGTGGGATAAATTGGCCACTGCCTTGGTGGGGCGTCAAGCCAATGCCCATCTGGGTTTATCTGCTAATCGGCATTCCGTTCGCATTTCCCGCCTTCCTGCCGGTGATCAACTGGGAAGCAAGCGGCGAACGCTGGCAGCAACTGTCCGTGGCCACCATTCTGATGCTTCCCGTACTCGCATTCGTCAATGCAACCTTGGAGGAATTGATTTTCCGAGTGGGCATGCTGCCTTTGCTATCACAATCTGTCAGTCTCGCAACGGCCACCATTCCGGCAGCAGCAATTTTTGGTTTCGTGCATTTTCACGGAGGATTCCCCAATGGCTGGTTTGGATCACTTCTATTGGCATATGGCGGATTTATGTTGGGCTATCTGGTGATTGCCCAAAAAGGAATTTCTGCCGCCGTTGTATGGCACATGCTGATGGACATGATCATACTCTGCTTTACATTTCGCTGATCCATGATCAATACAGAAACCAAAGCATCAGTCCCGCTGCGGGAGTGCTAATTGAAATGATTCCCAAACCAGTTTGCATCACTACTCATCTTCGATCTCGCGTGCTTTGGCCAGTGCGGAAGCCACAATTCCAGCCGGAATCGATATGATGCCGAGTCCGATCAGCAACACAACAAAAGTAAAACAGCGGCCGCCTAGTGTGATCGGATAAATATCGCCATAGCCCACGGTCGTCAACG
>DOPG01000422.1 GCA_003513555.1 Rhodopirellula sp.
GTGAGCAAGAAGGTGAGCAAGAAGGCAGCACCTGCTAAGAAAACTTCGAAGAAAGTCGCTAAAAAGGCCACCAAGAAGACCTCAAAGAAGGTGGCTGCCACTAAAAAATCTTCGCCAGCGAAGAAGAAAACAGCTGCTAGAAAGACAGCCTCCAAGGCGAAGCCAGCTAAGAAAACCAGTTCCAAAAAATCAACGAACCGGAAATTGACCAAGCGTAAGCCGCGTTGAGCCCCAGGGCGGCACTCATGTTATTCTTTTGTTGTAACGACCTCGTTGGGCACTGCCCCGGAGTCATCGAGTGATTCAACTCTCCAGTAATTGACAAGATTTGATATGGCAGGACATTCAAAGTGGGCCAATATCCAGCACCGCAAAGGACGCGTGGATGCCCAGCGAGGAAAACTTTGGAGCAAGTTAAGTAAGGGCATCATTGTTGCTGCAAAAAGTGGCGGCGGAGACCCCAGTGCTAATTTTCGATTGCGGAAAGCGATTGATGATGCCAAAGCTGTTAGTATGCCTAAAGACAATATCGCCCGCGCCATTAAACGCGGTACCGGTGAGTTGGCCGGTGGAGATCTTGAGGAGATTCTCTATGAAGGCTACGGGCCTGGTGGTGTTGCGGTGATGTGTGAAACACTCACGGATAATCGTAATCGCACGGGGCCAGAATTGCGGTCCATTTTCTCAAAGCTCGGTGGCGAAATTGGAAAGTCAGGATGTGTTTCCTATCTCTTTGAACGAAAAGGGCTGTTCGTTTTTGATGCTCAAGCAGTCGATGAAGAAACAGTGATGGAGGTCGCCCTCGAGAACGGTGGCGATGATGTAGAAAGCACGGATGACGGGAAATTGCAGGTGACTTGTTCACCTGATCAGTTTCAAAATTTGGAAGAGGCGTTGCAAAAAGCGGAGTTGATCATGGAGGTCAAGGAAGTCACTCGCTTGCCGCAAACCACGGTTGATGTTGAGTCGAAGATTGCCAGAAAAGTGCTTCGATTACTGGAAGCGATCGATGAGCATGATGATGTGCAAACTGTTAGCACGAATTTGAATATTCCTGACGATGTGATGGATGAAGACTGATCGTTCAGGCACCGCAGTTGCGATACAAATGTGGAGCTTCCCTCCGGTGCAGGTCCTCTTTGGCGTCGTGGCCTGCACACCTTGCACCTCAATTCCAAGGACTCGGCCGAGTCGCGCCGAGTCGCGCTGCAAAGCGTCCCAGGGATAACGTTTGTGAATGTAGCAGGCGAGATCGAGGTGTTCATGGAACTGGGGGCAATTAACGCCGTGGGATTCGCCTGTCCTGTCCTGTGCGTCAAACTTCCTACTGCTCGGGAATCAGTCAGCTTTCTCTGTGACCGCAACACCGAATAACGTCAGTAAACTTGTGTACAGCAAGTAGAACGTGGGGACCAGCAGTAGCACAAGGAAAGTTGCAAGAGCCAGCCCGAATGCGAGGCTTGCGGCCATGGGGATCAACAGTTGGGCCTGAAACGACCGTTCCAGCATCAACGGAATCAGGCCAGCGATCGTCGTCATGCTAGTGAGCATGATGGGGCGGAAACGGCGTTCGCCGGATTCCAACAGCGCTTCCCGGATCGGAATGCCATCTCGGATTCGTGTGTTGATGAAGTCGATCAATACGATTGAGTCGTTAATCACAACTCCTGAGAGTGCGACTAGTCCAAACATGCTGAACAAGGTGAGTGGAAGCTCAAGGAGAGCATGCCCCCATACTGCTCCGATCATTCCGAACGGTACGATTGCGAGAATCAGAAGCGGTTGAATATAGCTGCGGAATTGAAGGACCAGCAGCACGAACATTGCCAGCACGGCGATGCCGAATCCTCTCATCAGGCTACCCACTGAATCGCGGCTTTGTTCGCGTTGTCCTTCCCACCGAAAACTGACTGCTGGAAAGGATTGTTGCCAAGAGCGAACGTACTTTTCCTGAAGCTCGTTAATGATCCGATTTGCATTTGCTTTGGTTTCATCAAGATCAGCAGAAATGGTGATCGATCGCATTTGGTCAACACGGTTGATTTCTGAGAAGCCCCGTTGATAGTCAATTTCCGCCAGTTCGGTGATTGGGCGTTCGGCACCGTCAGCTGTGCGAATTCGGATCTCACGAAAGTCAACCAGACTACCTCGCTCGTTTTCCGGATATCTCACCATGAGTTTGACATCGTGACGACCTCTTTGCAGACGCATCACCTCGGCGCCAAAGTAGGCATTGCGGACCGTGGTGCCGAGATCTGTCGGCGTGACTCCCGTAGCCAGAGCGCGGTCTTTGACGCGGAATTGGAATTCCCATTTACCGGGGGTGTTGTCATCAGCAATGTCGTAGACTCCGGCAAATTCACCGAGTTGAGCTTTGACAGCTTCTGTGGCTGCAAGAAGTTGTTCTACCTCACCGCTGGGGGCGAGTAATTTAAATTCAATTGCTTTGCCACCCGGGCCAACACCTACTGATCCGTAAGTAATACGATCAGCCCCCGGAAAGCTGCCCGCCTCTTCACGCCACATTGTCAGTAGGTCATCACTGTGGATATCACGGATCTCGGTGTCGAACAACTCAGCAAAAATTTGCCCGACGTGGCTTCCAGAGCCACCACCACCCGCCGCGTTTTGCAGATTTGAAATGGTGCCGACGTCACGGTAAGTGAGTCGGACTGGCCCGGTGCCCTGCCCTTCTACTTCGGAATTGTAAAGCTCCTCGATTGGGATTCCGGTCTTTTGGGATCTGTCAGACGCAATCCGTTCAGAAACGGTATTGAGTGCTGCAAGCATTTTTCGAGTAGCGTTATCGGTCTCTTCAGCGGTCGTGCCATCAGGAAAGGCAATCGTTGCCTGCAGGTTGTTGTTGTCCGATTTTGGGAACAGGATCGATGGAACAATGCCTGATCGGATCATTCCACCTGTCACAATGAACATCATGACGGCGGCTGCCAGTGGCACAGCGGGGTGTCTCAGTGAGAAGCCAAGTGCTGGAAGATAGATCGATTGGCAGATCCAGTCTAACCCCCGACCTGCTCGTGGGCTTAGCCAATTCAAAGCGATGCCGAGTGGTCGTAGCGGGTAAGTCAGCACCGAAAGCCAACGAAAGAAACCGGAATGATGGTGAGACAGATGGCAGGGGAGGACGAAAATGCTTTCCCATAATGAAATCGCAAGCATGGCGATCACAGCAAATGGTATCACTGCCATGAACTTCCCCATGACTCCCGAGACGAAAAACATGGGAGCGAACGCTATGATCGTCGTTGTCACCGAGGCTGTAACGCTGGGCATGACTTCGACTGTTCCATCGATTGCGGCTTGGACCAACGGTTTTTTCATTTGCATGTGTGCGTAAATGTTCTCACCAATCACGATGGCGTCATCGACAACGATGCCCAAAGCAACAAGAAATGAGAACAGGCTCAACATGTTCAGTGTTTGGTCGCCCCACGCAAGGACAGCCCCTGCACCTAGGATTGAGATCGGGATTCCCAGAGCAACCCAGAAGGCCAGACGCATCTCAAGGAATAACGTGAGCACGAGGAATACAAGCAGCAAGCCAGAGAAACCGTTGCGCAGAAGCAACGCTAGGCGTCCGCGTACTTCCTTGCTGCTATCCCCCCAAACTTCGAATCGGTAGCCACTCGGTAATTCTTTTTCGGTCACGTAGGCTTTTACTGCATCGACCATCGCTAACAGGTCTTCCGATTTAGCACGTTCGACGTTCACGACCATGGCCGGTTCGCCGTTGATTTCACTTACCGAAGTTGTGTCTTGGAAGTTATCTCGAACGGTGCCAAGGTCGTTCACGGTGAGGACAATACCGCTATTGTCAGTAATAAGCGGTAGTTCCCCGATTTCTTCACCGACCCGGCGTTTATTCTTGGCTCGCAGCAGAATCTCCTGACCATCCGCTCGCAGTTGACCGCCGGGCAGTTCAATATTTCGCGCACGCAGAATATTGGCAACTTGCTGCAATGAGAGTCCATAGCTACGCAGCGTTGCCTCAGGGATTTCGACATCGATTTGAAATGGTCGTGTGCCCATCATGGAGGCAGAAGAAACAGCTTGTAGACTCAGGATGTCATCTCGGACTTCCTCAGCTACTTCCCGGAGTTTCCATTCGGCTTCCGGGGTGCGTTGCGCAGGACCTACGATGCCAATTCGAATTGCAGCGTCGCGAAATGTAATCTGTTGAATCAGCGGGTCTTCTGCCAGTGCGGGAAAGCTCGGAATACGATCAACCTCACGGTCGATCTCGGCCATGATTTTCTGTACGTCTCGTACATCGCTGCGGAGTTCCGCGAGCACGAATCCCGACCCTTCCTGCGCGATGGAAGTCACTTTCTTGATTCCGTCGATTGCGCGGATAGCCTCCTCGATTTTTTGGCAGATAGCCTCTTCGCTGTCCTGAGGGGTAGCACCGGGGTACGGTACCGTGATCATCACAATTTCAAGCTCAAATGCTGGGAATACTTCGCGGCGCATATTCCAAAGTGAAACACCACCGACCAGCATCAAACCGAGCATGAGTACATTCATGCCCGGCGAATTGGTAATCGCCCATGCAACAAGACGCTTCATGATCAGTTCTCCTGGGCTGCGGCAGTCACGCGATTCGCCTGTTCTTTCCGCAGGCCTGATCCCGTCGTTGTGTTGATGACATCCGTACTGGCTCGCGCTGGCGATGCCTCGTCGCCAATTTCTTCGAATGGTGATACCACGACAAACGGATTTTGCTTTAGCAGTTTTGCCGAACCACCGGTGATTTCGCACACCCAAAGTCGTTGGTTGTTCTTGTTGAACGTTCCAGCCTTCCCGTTGTTAGAAAGAATACTGGCTGAACCGCTCAACGGTGCAATCGGATTGATTCCGGTTGCGAGTGTTACTTTTCCCGGTACCCAAGCTTTCGCTTTGAATCCTGCCGATTGATCGGAGTCGGCAGGAATTGATTCAATGGGAGTGTTCGGTTTCCGGCTACGGTCGGTCGGCGTGGCTGCCAAGACGGATGGGTCGGGCGAGAATTGAAGAATGCGATTGTCCACCTGAAGGCCTCTGGCGGGGATGACTATCCATTCAGGGCGCGGCGTAATCAACAGTTTTACACGAACATACATGCCGCGAACGAGGGCTGTGGCGCCGGAAACCTCGCGAGGCGATCCCTCCGCATCGACGTGCTGGTTGGGGGCATCGACGACCACACGGACGGGGACAGTCCGCGTGGCCGAGTTCAGGCCGATACCGTCATAGCTCATCAATTTCGCATTCCAGTAGTACTTCACACCTTCGCGGCCTGCCAGTTCGTATTCGATGATCGCTTTGGTTTCTGGCAAGCTGTACCCGCGGGCATCAATTCCTGCAACGGGGTTGGCCTCCTCGCGATTGGTAGTTTCCGGCTTGTCTTTCGAGACGCTGGCCGGTGTCTCTGTTGCTTGATTAAGCACCCAGTACAGTTGGTCCATCCGAAGACTCGTTGCGACTTCTGCTTTGGAAGTGTCATCAATGGTTACCAAGGTGGTCCCACGCGCTACGAATGAATGAAGGTCGACTTTCTCATTCACAATCACTCCCGAAATGGGGGCGCAAATCTCGGTACGCTTGAGATCATTGCGTGCTTTTTTGAGTTGGGTTTCAGCCAACTGCTCAGAGACGACGATTTTCTGCCGGCGTTCCACAAGCAGACTCAATTGATTTTCGAGCGTTACCAATTGTTGCCGCGCGGCTAGAAGTGACCGTATTGACTTGTCACGTTCCGCAGGGCTGGTAAATCCGTCACCAAGTTGGACTTGGCGATCGACTTCCTTTTGTTGAAGAGCCATGTCTTCCTTGGCAATTTCGATTGATCGTTTGGTGTTGTCTCTCTCCTGATCTACCTCTTTCAGTGCCTGATATTCTTGCTTTTTGACCTGCGTGAGACGCTCCACCTCAAAATCGTAATCCGTGGTGTCGATTTTCATCAGCGGTGTCCCTGCTTCAACGTAGGCTCCCGCTTCACATATCGCATACTTTGCAATGATCTCCCCGGAAACTTCCGTTGCTACTTGGACCTCCCGGAACGGTGCAACGCTGCCGTCGACGATCAGTTGCAGCTGTTCGCCAAGAGACGTGAGGGTGTGGAGGCGTTCCACACGAACTTCGCTCAATGCTTCCAGACGCGAGTTGTAGTCCGTACCAATCGCGGGCTTCTTCTCCGTTTCAGCTGTACCGAGAAGCAGCAGGACGGCAACTCCGGCCAGCAGCAAACCGGCTGGAATGACGAAGTCAAACAACGCCTTCTGGCTCATGTTGGCGAGCCGCGATGTTAACGTCGGGGCTTGCGGGGGACTGTCTGCACTGGGCGGATTTGTGTTGGGTCTGGGTTCGGTAGGCGAGATCAAAGTATCGACCATCTATGTAGCTTTCGTGGAAAGACTTGCGTCCTGATCAATCGTTTTAAAGTGACTTTACCTGTCACTTGGTGCGATTTGCTGCTGTGAAGTCGCGAATTTTTCGCAGGCTGCCAGCATGACTGCCGTAATGTGTTGAGCTAGGGAATCAATGTCATAGTGCGAAGTTCGTTGCTGTTCCGGGATTAATACTTGGATCGCTTCAGCACCCACGCGATAGTACAGGCATTGCCCAACGGTGCTGAAAGCCAAGTGTTGTACCGTCTGCATGGGAAGTTCGGAATTCACTAGCAGCCGCAGCGTTTCCGTCAGTTGATCAAAGAGCGGCCGAAAAAAACCTTCCACGATGCTCTCGAAAACGGGCGTGGGGTTTTGCATTTCTCGCATCAGAAGTTCTGTTTCCCACGCCGACTCCTCGGAGATCAGCATTCGCGCCAAAAGTGTGTTGACTAATGCTTGCAAAGTATCTTGAGGCTTTTTCGGGTCAGTATTAGGTGTTGGAAACCGCTTTGCCCGGGCCAAGCGTAGGTCGTTGATGACTTCGCGATAAAGCCCGAGCTTATCTCCGAAGTGATACCCGACCGAAGCGATATTGACGCTAGCGGTAGAGCAGATCTCGCGGACGGTGGCACCGGAGTAGCCTTGAGCGGCGAAAACAGGCCCTGCAGCAGCCAGAATCCTGCTTCTCGTGTCGATCGACCGCTCGTTGGGCTGTGGTTCGACACCGGGATTCCGCTGCGAGTGAAGCGAATTGCTGACGGAGTGTGCCAAGGCGACCTCGTTTGGTCAGGTTGCTAATGTGTAAACGGATGTTTTAAACAATCGTTTAAATTGAGTTTTTGTCAACCGTGTCAGCTTGAAAAAGGTTTCCCTGTGGACTTCTGAGCTGTCCTGCTGATTCGGGATTGACGGTCCATGGTTAGCGTGATCATCCTTTGCGCTTAGGGCACTCGCCGTCGGTATGCGAGGGTCTGTCATATTCCACTTAAGTACGGTGATACGCCATGAACTCCGCTTCAGCTGCCAGCATTCAAATTCAACTCCCCGATGGAACGCTTGCGGAGCATCCGTCTGACACCACTGCGATGGATGTAGCCAAAGGCATCAGCGAGGGACTTGCACGCAGCGTAATTGCCGCTGAGGTGTCCGGCTCGATCATCGATGCCGATCGTCCGTTGGGTGAATTGTCTGACGGCGGTGAGCCTCTGCCGTTGACCTTGCTGACCGGTCGGGATGAAGCTGCCTTGGGCGTTTTGAGGCACTCTGCGGCCCATGTCATGGCCCGTGCTGTGATGCGTTTGTATGACGGTGTTTCACTTGCATTTGGACCGACCACCGAGGGAGGTTTTTATTACGACTTCGATCTGCCCGAAAAAATCAGTGAAGACGATTTTCCAAAGATCGAAGCGGAAATGAAACGCATCATTAAAGACAAGGAGCCGTTCGAGCGATTCGTTTTAGATCGTGAGGAAGCAAGAAAGCTCTGTGATGATCTCGATCAGGATTTGAAAGTCGAGCACATCGATCATGGCCTTTCGGATCAATCTACCGTCAGTTTTTATCGACAAGGTGAGTTTGTTGACCTGTGTCGAGGCCCACACATTCCCGATGCGGGAAAAATCAAGGCGATCAAATTGATGACCATTGCGGGGTCGCACTGGAAGGGCGACACATCAGGACGCCAGTTGCAACGTTTGTACGGCACTGCGTTTTTCGATAAGAAGCAGCTTAAGGCATACCTTGAGCAAATCGAGGAAGCCAAGCGTCGTGATCATCGCGTGCTTGGCAAGCAGCATGGGTTATTTTCGATCAGCCCGGAAGTTGGTCAGGGGCTTTGCCTGTGGTTACCCAAAGGCGCTCGAGTTCGTGTTGCGCTTGAAGATTTCTTGCGAGGTGAATTATTGTCACGCGGTTACGACCCGGTTTACAGTCCGCACATTGGCCGCGTCGAAATGTATGAGACCAGCGGACATTTTCCTTACTACCGAGATAGCCAATTCGCACCTTTGTTTGGGAGCGAGGTGGGGGGCATGCTTGATGCATGGAGTGAACGCCTGCAAGAGGGGACTCTTGATGCAGACGGTGAAGATAAATTGATGGCGGCGGCGGAAGTGTTCGGTGTCAAACTTCCTGATTACCGTTCATCGGCATCGGCCGATTCGAAACGAAAGGTGTTGCATGATTGGCAGGTAAACAATGAGCGTTACTTGCTCAAGCCGATGAACTGTCCCCATCACTGCCAGATTTTCAAGGCGCAGCCTCGATCTTATCGGCAGCTGCCCTTGCGTTTATTCGAATTTGGAACCGTTTATCGGCATGAGCAGACTGGGGAACTTAACGGCATGCTTCGGGTGCGTGGTTTGACACAGGATGATGCTCATATTTTTTGTACGGCGCAGCAGGTCGAGGACGAATTTCGAGCGACCATCGAGTTGACTAAGTTTGTGTTGGAGTCAGTTGGCTTGGACGATTACAGTGTCCAGCTCTCCTTGCGTGATCCTGATAGTGACAAATATGTGGGGACGGAGGAAAATTGGGATCATGCGGAAGGAGCGTTGCGTGGAGTCCTGCAGGGCTCAGGTCTGACTTTCAATGAGGAGCCAGGTGAAGCAGCGTTTTATGGTCCCAAGGCTGACTTCATGGTGCGGGATTGCATTGGCAGATCGTGGCAGCTTGGGACCGTGCAGTTGGACTACAACTTGCCTGAGCGTTTCAAGCTGGAGTACAACGGCAGCGATAACGCAGCTCATCGTCCTGTGATGATTCACCGCGCCCCGTTCGGGTCTCTTGAACGATTCACTGGGATGCTGATCGAGCACTTTGCAGGGGCGTTTCCACTTTGGCTGGCTCCCGAGCAGGTACGAGTTCTGCCATTGAGCGACAAGTCGCTCGACTACGCAGTGCAAGTCGCCAGAGAGCTCGAGGCGGCGGGGCTGAAGGTCACAGTCGACAACAGCGGTGGCAAAGTTCAGGCCAAGATCCGAAACGCTCAGCTGGAGTTGGTGAATTACATGGCGGTGGTCGGTCCGAAAGAGGCAGAAGCCAGGCAGGTAGCCTTGCGTGATCGTATTGATGGCGATTTGGGGTCCATGCCGACAGCGGAGGCGATTGCTCGGCTGAAGCAGGAAATCGCGAGCAGACAGGTGCGTCAAGTTGTCAAAAGTGATTTTTCCGCCGCCGCAGTGGACTCTGATGCGGTGGGGAACGAGTACTAGGCCCGGCGGCTAGCTGTTTGGCAGCTTTTTGCGTTCATAATGAGGCTTTTTACGGTATTTCTGGCTTCAGATGGCGTAGCTGGTCGATTCCGTTGCAAGCGATTCGGTGTTCAGCCCAGTGGGTACTTATACTGGGATGATGCGTTATCCCATTGGCACCCTGTTGCTGAGACTCAGTTTTCCTCTCTATCTGGTTTGGATGTGATGCGATCATTGATCCCACAGCTCTGTTCATTCGTTGTGTTTTTGTCCGCTGCGTCGATCTTCTTGACTTCCCAAGCGGACGCCGCTGGGCTTACAGCGGAGGAAAAGAAAACAGTTCAAAATGTGAATGCCAGCGTCTTAAGGGCTGGAAAAAGCTACGCCGCTGAGGATTTCGATGCCTCTGCGGAGCACATCCGGACCGCTGTTAAGCAGATTCAAGAGGCTACAAAGAACGGTTCTCAGAGGCTGTATGACGAGTTGCTGCCCGCAATGCAGCGGATCGAAAAGGCTCGAACTTTGCTCGACTTTGAGGGGGTCACACTACCCTCCTTCACGCGTCCCAAGCGTCCTGAGGATGCCCCCGCGAAGGCCAAGCCGGGAACGCGGCCGACTCCGGGCAACCCCCAACCTGCGCCCACTGATGGGCTCAGTTTTACGAAATCGGTCGCGCCGATTCTGTCGGCACGTTGTGGACGATGTCACGCATCCGACAGTAAGGGTGGATTCAACTTGGCGACCTACGCTGCCCTGATGAAAGGCCCTCCTGAAGGCGTTGTGATCTTCGCAGGAGATACGGTCGGAAGCCGCTTGATTGAGACCATTGAAACGGGCGATATGCCGCGAGGTGGTGGCAAAGTGACACCCGCGGAATTGAAGATACTGAAAGATTGGATTTTGGCAGGCGCAAAGTTTGATGGAACTGATCCAGCCGCTCCGATCGCAGCGGGGGCTACAGCGGATGAGCCACCAAGGCCGAGACTCAAAGCCATGAAGGCCACCGGGAAAGAAACGGTGAGCTTCGCAGCCGATGTGGCGCCCCTGTTGGTTGAGAGTTGCAAGGGATGTCATATCAACGCCATGCGTGCCAGCGGTGGTTTAAGCATGGATACGTTCGCCCAGTTGCTGCGTGGTGGTGATAGCGGAGATATCGTCATTCCCGGTAATGGGGAAGAAAGTCTGTTAGTCAAGAAACTTCGTGGAAGCATGGGGTTGAAGATGCCCGCTGGTGGTCGGCCACCCTTCTCTGATGAGTCGATCAAACTCATTTCTACTTGGATTGATGAGGGGGCCACGCTGGACGGTGCCTCGGACAACCAGCCATTGCAGGTCATGAGTCAATTGGCATGGGCGGCAGCTGCGACACCTCAAGAGTTGAGTGATCGACGCGCGGAGCTAGCTGGCGAGAATATCAAGCTTGTGGTTCCCAGTGGGGCTGACTTGACCATTGAAACAACGGACCACTTTTATGTTGTCGGTTCCGCTGCCCCCGCTACGGTCAAACTTGTTGCCGATCTGGCGGAAGACGACATGAAAGCCGTGAAATCGGTCGTTTCGGCGGATGCCGGGCAGGCATTCTTCAAAGGAAGAGCCACCATTTTTGTGATGCCCAAAAGATATGACTACAGCGAATTCGCAAAGATGGTTGAAGGACGCGGTATCCCGAACGGCTGGAGCAGTCACTGGAAGTATGACGGCATCGATGGCTACGTATCTTTGGTTGCAACCGACCGTGATGAAGAGGGCGAAATCGAAGCACGACTGACTTCTCCTTTGGTAAGTTTGGCTGTTGCCACGCGTGGGGGAGATGTGCCACGGTGGCTTGCAGAGGGAACAGGCAAAGTAATCGCGAAACGACATGGAAGCACCGAAAAGGCACCACGCGGTCGGGCACCGAAAACAACGGTCAATCGTGACCTGGTCGAGGCGTTGGCAGCGATGGGGAATGCGAAGCAGTTTCTGGATGGTAAGCTGACACCAGAGCAGTCTGATCTGATTGCCACTGATCTGATGTCTGCGATGCTGGATCGCGCTCAGAAAAAGGGCTTCGATGGCCTGATGAGAAATATGAGCCGAGGCCTGCCCTTCGAAAAAGCCTTCATTCAGGCGTTCGAAGCCACTCCGCAGCAGTTCGTTGATGCTTGGAAACGCTGGCGCACCGGCGGTTAAGGTTAAGCAGAGCATCCAGCATTCGTCAGGAAACAGGCGTGCTACGCGAGAGAAAAACACGCAATGCTGATGCTCAGGCACGCAAGTCAGCAGAGTTTCAGGGATAGTTCTTGTCGAGTCCGTTTTCGTGTGCTTTATTTCTTTGCTGGGCAGTCAGGAGCCGGGCAGTCGTTGCGGTCGCCTTGAGCGAGTGCCCCTGCTTTGTTGGCAATGCAGGAGGTAAATCTGCAGCGCTGAGCAACGAATTGACGGTGCGCCCTAGTGACATGCCATCGTGCTCGCGTTCTGATGGTGTCTTCAGCAAGTGAGTCCAATTGTCGAGTCTGTTGGAAACAGGTTCTGGAAATGGGGTCGCTTTTCCTCTGCCCATATTCCCCAAAATACGTCTAACACAGGTGAGATAATGATTGTTGTGATGGAGCCCAATGCGACAGATGCCGAGGTCGAGGCGACCGTTCAGCGGGTGGAAAGCATGGGGCTAAAGGCGAATGTGATTGTGGGGACAGAGCGAACCGTGGTGGCTGCCATCGGCGACAAGCGGGAGCATTTTAAGGAGTCGATTGAAAGCAGTTCCGGTGTCTCTGCTGTCGTGCCGATTGCTGCTCCCTATAAAATGGCGAGCCGCGAAGTTAAACAGCATGCCACTCAGATTCGTGTGTTGGATTTTGTTGCTGGTGCAGGTGAAGTCGGGATGATTGCAGGGCCGTGCAGCGTCGAGAATGAAGAGCAGATTCTGGCGACCGCCAGAGCTGTTAAGGCGGCAGGAGCGACCGGATTGCGTGGTGGTGCATTTAAGCCGCGGACCAGCCCTTATAGTTTTCAGGGCCTGAAAGAAGAAGGTTTGAAAATGCTGGCAGCGGCCAGAGACGAAACAAACCTCGCTATTTTCACCGAAGTGATGGGCACGGACGATGTGGACCTCGTCGCTCGCTATGCAGACGTACTGCAGGTGGGAGCACGAAATATGCAGAACTATCGACTGCTTGAGGCAGTGGGGGCTGCTGGTAAACCAGTGTTACTGAAACGTGGTGCCTCAGCAACGATGGACGAGTTTTTGCTGGCTGCTGAATACATTCTCAATGAGGGCAATGATCAAGTCATGCTCTGTGAACGAGGGATTCGAACCTTTGAAGGTCACACCCGTTTCACCTTGCCTCTTGCGAGTGTTTCGTACCTCCATCGCAAGACACACCTGCCTGTGATCATCGATCCCAGTCACGGTACAGGCCACGCATACATGGTTCCCGACATGGCTGTCGCGGCTGCCGCAGCAGGTGCCGATGGATTGATCATCGAAGTGCATCCTGATCCCAGTACTGCTTTGAGTGATGGCTATCAGTCGCTGACCTTTGAAGACTTTGAAAAGACCATGTCGCGTTGCAAGGTTGTTGTGGATGCTTTGCGTGATGCAGACGCCTGAGACCGAAGGAAGTGAATGTCATGAATGCACAAGATAAAACTCTGGATCAGTACCAGCAGTTTATGAAGATCAACGCCGCTGCGCACCTGTTTCGCAGTGCCCGTGAACTCGGGTTGCTGACTGAGTTGCGTGAGGGACAGCGGACGCTCACGCAGTTATGCGAAAAGCTTTCACTCAAGCGAGGTGCTACGAAATTGGTGCTTGATGCTTTGGTCGCAAGCAGCATCATTGAACAGTATGAAGAAGACTACGCGTTGTCTCGGGTAGCCCATTTGTTGTGTCAGTATGACCAGGACCTGGGAGACGCGACGTGGAATCACTTGGTAGGCCATGTGCGCGAGGCACGGGAGTCCGGTGAAGATGAGGCGACTGTTGACGATCAGGCTTATCTGAATTCCCTAGCGGCGACGCAGTGGGTGCACACGCCGGCAGCGATGCAGGCAGCTGAAATGCTTGACTTGGGCGGTGAGGACGGGGTTTCAGGGCTGAAAATCTTGGATCTTGGTTGTGGCTCGGCGGTCTGGAGTGCTGCGATGGCGCACCGCGACCAGGACGCCAAGGTGACGGCGGTGGATCAGGCGGCGGCACTCAAAGCTGCTCAAAGCACCGCCGATTCGATCGGTTTGGGAGATCGCTTTCGAGTCATGGAAGCCGATCCAATCGACGCTCAACTCGATGACGCGGAGTTTGACCTCGTCTTGATTGCTCAGCGTCTGGGATGCTTGGGGCCGAATGAGGGACAGAAACTGCTGTCCAAAGCAATCGCAGCACTAAAATTCGGCGGAAAATTGGTGGTCATTGATCTCTTTCGGGGGCCGGCAAAGCCCGATATGAGTGAATGCGTCGAGGCGCTGAAGCTGGAATTGGGAACACAGCACGGTAGTATGATGACTCTGGAGGCGATTCAGACAGAGCTAGCAGGGCTCGGGCTGGAGAATGCTCAGGTCACATTCATGCCTGATAGTCGTGTCAATATGGGCATGGCGGTGGCAAATCGACCGTCAGAGCAGCCCTGACCGTTGCCGATTCGAATTTTCGCGAGAGAATTTGCTCGGTTTCGAAAAAACCACGGTTGAACGCGTTGACGGCATCGACCTGCGCAACCTACCATACGCGGCTCGAAATCAACCTTTTGGAACCAGACCCGGAAGAAAACAGCGATGGCTGTCCCAAAACGAAAACACTCTAACAGCCGAACTGGTAAGCGACGCTCGCACGATCGTGTCAAAAAGCGCCAGATCAGCTACTGTCCTCAGTGCAGTGCCGCGGTACCGACTCATACGATCTGCCCCAAGTGCGGATATTACATGGGACGTACTGTCGTCGAGCACGAAGACAGCTAATCGGCGCCGTTCAGCAATGAAATCTGTCGGCATCCTCTTCCCCGGACAAGGAGCGCAGGCGATCGGCATGGGCCGATGGCTGCGTAAGACGCATCCGGTGGCAAACAGCTTATTTGATCAAGCCTCCGAAGTTTTAGGCTACGATCTGGGTGAGCTGTGCGCCAGTGGGCCGGAATCTCAGCTCAACGAAACGGCCTACAGCCAGCCAGCCTTGTTCGTCGTCGGCATCGCGGCGGCGACAGTAATGCAAGAGCAGGCCCCCGAGAGAATCGCGGCTGTGAAAGCGGCTGCTGGATTGAGTCTTGGTGAGTACACAGCCGTTTGCTTCGCTGGTGGCCTGGATTTTTCGGATGGTCTAAGACTCGTTCAGCGACGTGGTCAGGCCATGCAGGCTGCTGCAGATGCCGTTGAAAGCGGCATGGCCAGCGTGTTGGGCTTGGATTTGGACGCCGTCAAGCAGCTTTGCGACGACAGTCGGCAAGAGGGCGAGGTGTTGCAGCCGGCCAATTTGCTTTGTCCGGGCAACATCGCGGTGTCTGGACATCTCACCGCGATCGAACGTCTTGTCCCAGCAGCAGAAGCTGCCGGGGCAATGAAAGTGATTCCTTTGAGTGTTGCCGGTGCCTTCCACACATCTCTCATGCAGCCTGCGGTCGAGGCACTACGAGCGGCGTTGGAAGAAATTCCGATTCAAAACACTCAAATCCCCGTTTATAGCAACGTGGATGCCAAACCTCACCAATCTGCCAGCGAAATTCGTGATCTTCTCAGCCGCCAAGTGGTCGGGTCTGTGCGTTGGGAAGATTCCGTGCGACAGATGCTCGAGGATGGGATTGACGGTTTCGAAGAGGTGGGTACCGGTCGCGTTCTACGAGGTACTCTCAAACGCATTAACCGAAAGTTGCCATCAGATGGTTTCGGGGATGGTTGACCCCGGCTGAATCCGAACTGCCATTTCAAACACTCTCTTTTTTTCGCCTGATGCAGCGACAATTTGCATCAGTGCGAGCCATCGAATTTACTCTACATCGCGGAACAAGTCATGGAACTTTCTCTCACTACGGATCTGAAAGATCAGGTTGCCGTCGTCACTGGAGCCTCGCAGGGGCTCGGAAAAGCGGTTGCGATCGCCTTGGGTATAAATGGGGCTAACGTGGTCTGCTTGGCCCGGAATGCCGAAAAACTTGCTGCTACTGTGTCTGAGATTGAATCGGCCGGAGGAGTTGCTGAAGCTGTTGCCTGCGATGTTACGGATCGAGCTGCTGCCAAAGCTGCTATCGAAGGTGCCAAAGAAAAGCACGGTCGTCTCGACATCCTGGTTAACAATGCTGGCATTACGCGTGACAAACTGATGCGGGGAATGTCTGACGAGGAGTGGGATGACGTGATTGCCACGAATTTGACGAGTTGTTTCGTCTGCTGTCGTGCCGCTGCAGGCATCATGCGGCGGAGCAAATATGGCCGAATTATCAACATGGCGAGCATCTCGGGGCTGATTGGTAATCCTGGCCAAGCCAATTATTCCGCCAGTAAGGCGGGAATGATTGGGTTGACCCGAACGCTTAGTAAAGAGCTGATCAGCCGCGGAGTGACCGTAAATGCAGTCGCGCCAGGCTTCATTGCTAGCGAAATGACCGCAGAATTGGGCGATGTGGTGCTTGAAGAGGTCAAAAAGCGAATTCCTGCGAAACGCGTGGGTGCGCCAGAAGATGTGGCGGCTGCGGTTCTGTTTCTCGCATCCAAGAATGCTGGTTACGTATCTGGGCAGACTCTGGTCGTCGATGGCGGCATGATCGGGTAGACTCTTGGCACGAAATGTCAAAACGGATCGAGTATAGTGCCGACTGTGTATTGACGCCTTTTGCTTGTTTCACCTATCCTTTTCCGCGAATGCGATTGAGTGTAACCGGCTCTATTCCTCGAGGACGAGGTGCGGAGTCACTTGCACCGGTTGCCCCGAATTCTACAAAACAAACATTTTCAGCTTGCTGACATCCCCTAGAGACTGCTCATGGCTACCGTTGAAGAACGCGTGATCGATATCGTGTCCGAACAACTCGGTGTTGATAAAGAAAAGATCACCCGCGAGACATCCTTTGTCACTGACTTGGGTGCGGACTCGCTCGATACTGTCGAATTGGTAATGGAGCTCGAAGAAGAGTTTGATATCAACATTCCCGACGACGAAGCCGAGAATATCCAGAAAGTAGGCCAAGCGATCGATTTCATCGAAAAGGCCAAAGGCGATGAAGACGCCTGATTGTGTTTGCCGCGTGGTAAATCACAACGGGTCTAATTGAATCTGCCGCCCCTAATCCGAGTGCCTCCAGCGGCTTTGTGTTTCGCGGGCGGCATTTGTTTTATTTGCTGCCCGGTGCAATTTTGGGCAGGTCCCCTTATTCCTAGCATGGAACATTCGTCCAAGGCATCCGAATGCAACAAGAATCGCAGCGCCGCATTGTGGTCACGGGCGTAGGCGTCGTCTCTCCGTTGGCAGTCGAAGTCGACACGTTTTGGAGTCGTCTGACGGCGGGCGAGAGTGGCGTTCATCACCTCAAAACAGTCGATACCAGTGCTTATAAAGTTCATATCGGTGGCGATATTCTGGACTTTGATCCCACCCAGTGGATCGAAAAACGTGAGGTAAAACGCCTCGATCGTTTCACGCAGTTCGCTGTGCATGCAGGTGGGCAAGCGATTCAGGATTCTGGTCTGGATTTTGACAAGGTTGATCGGTCCAAGTGTGGCGTGATTCTCGGATCTGGCATCGGGGGGTTGGGCGAGATTGAAGTTCAGATCGAAAAAATGCTGAGCAAGGGGCCGGATCGCGTAAGCCCGTTCACTGTGCCCAAAATGATGCTTAATGCCGCGGGAGGTAACCTCTCAATCACGTATGGTCTGAAAGGACCTAACTACGCCGTGGCTACCGCGTGCGCGAGTGCGACCAACGCTATGGGCGACGCGCTGAGGAGTGTCCGGTTGGGGGAAACGGACGTTGTTATTACGGGAGGTACCGAAGCAGCAATCACCCACATGGGCTTGGCTGCATTCCAGAACATGAAGGCGCTGTCGACACGTAACCACGATCCTGCGGCGGCGAGTCGGCCATTTGATGCTGATCGGGACGGATTTGTGCTCGGTGAGGGTGCCGGATTATTGGTGTTTGAAGAGTTGGAGCATGCCAAGGCACGCGGCGCTCGCATCTATGCTGAAGTTCTTGGGTATGGAACGACAAGCGATGCCGGCCACATCACTGCACCTGATCCAGAGGGTAAGGGAGCTGCCGCTGCGATGCGGGCGGCGATCTCCGATGCCGGCGTGGCGCCAGAGAGTGTCGACTACATCAATGCGCATGGCACAAGTACTCCCTTGGGTGATAAGGCTGAGACACAGGCGATCAAAGCTGTCTTTGGAGATCATGCCCACAAAATGAAACTTAGTAGCACCAAAGGGGCGTTAGGGCATTCACTGGGAGCGAGCGGTGGGATCGAAGCGGTGATCTCTTGCAAGACGATTCAGGCATCCCTAATCGCACCCACCATCAATTACTCCACCCCCGATCCAGAGTGCGATCTTGATTACACACCTAATCAGGCTGCTGAGTGCGAAGTGAACGTTGCCATGAGCAATAGTTTTGGCTTTGGTGGTCATAACGCCTGCATCGTGTTTCGCAAGTATTCCTGACACAAGCATTGATCCTGAGCGACCCTTGGCTGGTCGTGGGGTTGCTGATTTGTGACGTTTCGCAAAACGGCACGCGGCGGTTGTGAACTTGTCGCCCGAACTCCTGATTCGGTTCGTTGGTTTTGCGATTCCGCACCTGAACTGATTCAGGTCCTCATTCCACACTCGGCGTATTAGCATGCCTCAGCCACTTCTCGATCGTTCCGAGTACGTCGAGCAGGCTTATCTCTATCAGGTTCTGCGCGAGCGTGTTGACATTGAAATGCCCATGCAGGAATTATTAGAGCAGATTCGATATGAATTGCTCACAACAACCAATCTTCCTCTCGCGATCGACTATCTGCTTACGGAACTCAAGCATTCTGGACAGATGGCACCAGCCATGAAGAAGTTGGCTCATTACTTTACCCCGTTTCAGGCCTACTTGGTCGAGGAGGCGGAAAAAGAATCGGGGCGGTTCACGATGGGAACTGCTTTGCAGGTACTTGAGGGCGAAGCCAAGTACCGTACGACGGCTCACAATGAAGCCGGTTTATTCTTCTATCACTTCGAAGTCCTGTGTCGAAATCGTCTCAATTACGATCGAGGGCTGACTGCCATCAGTAATGATCCTACATTTGATCGAAAGTGGGCGCAGTGGATTCTGATGCTGAGGGCTCAAGTCGGTTTGGTTGATATCGCTGATCTGTTGTTCTTGGCGAGTGATGAGTACCGCGTGAAAATGGAGGAAGCGGGGCAGTCGACTGATGGCAAGGGACCGTTTCTTTTCGGTCGAAAAGAAGGACGTATTGCGCTCGGGAATCGTCGAAGAGAACCACTTTTCCTCTTTGCCGCGATGCAGCGGCACTTGGACTACCCAACGGTGCCACGTCCGAAGCCCGCTGATGAGAACAAGGATGTCATCCCCCAATTGATGCGAAGAATGGAGCGTCTGGAGTCGCGCATAAAGTTGATGGAAGAGGAGCGTCGAGCGGGAATTGATATCACCAAGTTCTATGCTGAACGGGATGGAAGTGATTCCTCGGGGGCGGCCGATGTCCAGTGACTGCGCACGGAAAGTTTTCGCGCTAAAGCTGTGCTGCTTCCGTGTGTTTTTTTGCGAGCTTGCCGTATAGCCAACAAAAAAAAGCCACCGAGGCTATCGCCCCGGTAGCATGGAAAGATGAGAGACTCTGTTAAGTGTCTTAGGCACTCTTCGTGGTCGGCATTTTGAACAGATCACTGGAACCCGCGACAACATTCTCGTCGATGGTGAAAACAGTTCCGTCTTCCTGTTCAGGCAGGTCATACATGATGTCCAGCATCACGTCTTCCAGAATTCCCCGCAATCCGCGTGCGCCCACGCCTTTGGCAAGTGCTTGTTGAGCCACATAGTGCAGGGCACCATCAGTGAATTCAACATCGCAGTTTTCCATTTTGAAGAGGGCCTGATACTGGCGAGTCAGAGCGTTCTTGGGCTCTTTCATGACTCTGACCAAACCTTCCTCGTTCAGAGGCTGCAGGTAGCTGACGACTGGCAACCGGCCGACAAGCTCTGGGATCAATCCGAATTGCAGAATGTCTTCGGTTTGAACCTGAGTCAGCAGTTCAGCTTCGGACTGTTCGTTGCGAACGCTTTCACCTGCAAAACCCAGTGTCTTATGACCAAGGCGTTTGCGGATGATATCTTCGATTCCGACAAATGTTCCGCCAACGATGAACAGGATGTTACTCGTGTCCAGTTGGATGTACTGCTGCTCCGGGTGCTTGCGTCCGCCTTGAGGTGGAACGTTTGCTACGGTGCCTTCGAGCATCTTCAGCAGGCTCTGTTGCACCCCTTCACCAGAAACGTCGCGTGTGATCGAAACGTTAGCACTTGTTTTGCCAATCTTGTCAACTTCGTCGATGTAGAGAATGCCTCGCTGAGCCGCATCGACATCGAAGTCTGCAGCGTGAAGCAGCTTCAAGAGAAGGTTTTCGACATCTTCACCGACATAACCTGCTTCGGTTAGGGTGGTCGCATCACCGATCGCGAATGGCACATTTAGCATTCGTGCGAGTGATCGCGCAAGGAGCGTTTTTCCGCTACCTGTAGGTCCCGCAAGCAAAATATTGCTCTTCTCGATCTCAACCTCAGAATCGCCTTCCCATTCGCTGGTAAGACGCTTGTAGTGGTTGTGAACTGATACTGCGAGTACACGTTTCGCCGCTGTTTGTCCGATAACGTACTCGTCCAGATGTTCTACAATTGACCTTGGAGAAGGGATCTCGTTGAACAACGACTTGCTCGGCCCACGCCGACGCTCTTCCTGATCGAGAATCGATTGACAGAGCTCGATACACTCACTGCAAATGTAAACATCGCCGGGACCTTCGACGAGCGGTCCCACGTCTCGGTAGCTCTTCCGGCAAAAAGAACAGAAGGCGTTCTTCTTGGTCGAAGAGGTTCCGCGGCGAGATGTTGGGTTATCCTTAGAGGGCATACACGACTCCTAATGTGCGACCGGTTTCATCACGATGCTGTTTAGTTGAATGCCTTTTTCCTGAGCTCTTGCTCGGCACTCATCATGAACTGCAATCACAATGTCCGCTTCAACGGTTTCGGGCCACAGCTCGAATGCTCTCCCAGTCAGCTCCCAATAAGGGCAGCTAGCTGAGATGGATCATCCATATCCTCGAAAGCTCGAGCCTGATGTGGTTTGGGTTCAAAAACGATTTATAGTTTCCGAATGTATGCCCAGCATGGAATTGGGAGGGCAGACAGCCGGAGGGGTTGTCCTTCTAACATTCAACTTGAAACGAGTTACAGTTGCGAATTCGCCAAACGGCTCGGACGCGATCGGTGACGGTTCATGCAGTTGCGACAGGTCGTAACGATGATTCGTCGGGAAGGGATTACGTACAATTATTTGGCAAACGCTAGGTACTGGTTGAGTGATTCCCCATTGGGCACCCCTCTGTCGAACTCGCCTCAGCCGAAAGCTGATGGCTTCTCGATTGTATTGTTCGGAATTCCTCGTCGCTGATGTCACCTTTGGCATGCATTTCTTCCAAGTTTGCGATGCCCTTGGGAGGGTCTTCCCGGTCTTCAGCCGCGTAGTCCCGAAAGATTGACACGAGGTAAACACCAATCACAAGCAGGACGCATAAGATCAGTAGGGCAAACCCAGCCTGATAAACACTTGTCGTCAAAAAATCTGGTACGACCGTCACTTGAATACCTCAGTTTCGTGACCCACATAGTCAGCATTGTCGTTGGGGTGCGGTACGTCTCCCGTACCCAACTCAAGCGGGCGAATCCACGGGGCAATTGGGCCATACCGTGGGTTCCCTTCTCTTTTCTATCTTATTGTTACAGTTGTCAAAGTCTGGTGACGGGTCCGTGTCTTACGCTCGTTGCTCGTTCGGTGTTGTGGGGGAGGATTCCCTGCTTTGTTAATCTCGGAACGGATTGTTTCTGCGTTGGGGCTGCTGTCTGGCAATGGTTCCATTATTCCCTGGCCTAAATTCCCCGGCCTGATGTGTCGCATCCCCAGCCGTCTTAACACCCGCTATCTCAAGTGCGAGATTGGAATTTGTCAGATGCCTTCTTCCCGACTCTCTTGTCTCCCGTCACTTTCGAGTGCTCCTCTTATTATCTGTGAAACCTATCATCTGTGAAACTCGAGGTGGGTTGAGCCCTGCAGGGCCCTCACTGCTCCGCGGCCAGATCACTCACCGGTAAGTCGCAGTTTCACTGCACCCAAATGATAGGAGTGTCCAGTGGGTATGGTCCAGCATTTTCGCTGTTCCTTGTCATGTTTTTTCTGTTTCACGCACAAATTGCGTGTTTCACATCGTGGCCTGTGATGGTTGTCACAAGAGGGCCAGCTGTCAGGAGAGCGGGGCTTGGTAGAAAGGGAGCACTTTCTGGGAAATAGCACAGCCTCGCTCGGAGGATGGAAAGGATGAAGATGGAAGGATATCGGGGGGCTAGCGAAAGAGTTGCATTCCCTGCTCTGCTAGCCGTAACCCATGGTGACTATGCCCTTCGATTCGAACGATCGCAGGTCCGGCGAAATTGATAGCAGTCAGTGCCTCCATCAGCCGTTCGTGGGCGACATCCCCTGTTCCGATGGGCTGATCTTCTTGCTGTCCTGTCTGGCGATCACACAAATAAACACACTTCAATCGATCTCGATGACGTTCAAGACGAGCTGCAA
>DOPG01000224.1:0-200 GCA_003513555.1 Rhodopirellula sp.
GCTGCACCTGGCAACCCAGCACCTGAGAATCCAGCGCCGAATGCTCCTTAGGCTCCAAGGCCGGGAAGCCAGTTTGGTTAATTCACGGTAAACGAGCAACGTGTGCCGAGCGGCAGGGACTATCTGCCGCTTCAGTGGGTGTCGTTAAGAGGGGCGATGCTTGAGAAGCTTTGTGCGATTGCTCGAAGGCTAGTGCGATG
>DOPG01000224.1:415-6349 GCA_003513555.1 Rhodopirellula sp.
GGCTAGTGCGATGCGAAACCGGAGTGGTCTTTGAGGCTGGTGTGCTATTCGACCATTGGGTGCTCTTCGATAACGGAGTGCTTTTTGACACTCTGTCGTGTGCCATGCCAGTGATGTGTTAGTTCCTTGATTGTGCGAAGTGGATTCGCCCACGCGTAAGCTGACACGGTTGTGCGGAGTCGCCGACAGTAGTACGACAGTTGCCGCGTCCTTACCTTTGCATTGCCGTCGTTCAAAATTCTTGTGCGTTATGGCTTCATTAAGAAGGATAGGATGTCAGCCATGTCTTGGACGCTGATGGATTTTTCCATGCCTTCCGGCATGATCGACAGTCCTGTGCTTTTCAGTTCTTCAATGTCCACTCGAAGCACCGTGTCGGACGCCGATTCCGCTCGGCGTAAGGTCACACTGCTCGCCGTTTCAGCTGCGATCATGCCCGTCATGGCACGGCCGTTTTGGGTTAGTAACACATAGTTTAGGTATTGTGGATTTACCTCGCGATTTGGGTCGATCACATTGACCAGAATTGTTTCCGCACCGCGCGTTCTAATACTTGTCAGGTTTGGCCCGATTTCATGTCCAACGCCTTTCATCTTGTGGCAGCCGGAGCAGTGTTGATTGAAGAGTTTGCGGCCTCTGGCTGCGTCAGCATTCAAGGACAATGCCGTTAGGTATTCGGTGAGGACTTTTGCGCGATCACCGGAGCTCATTTTGACCAGATACTTAGCTGCTCGGGATTTGATTTTGGCGTCCCGTGACTTGGCGGCAATCTGAAGTCGGGGTGTTCCAATATCTGCCAGTGAGATTTTGTCGGAGTCGACGTTATCGAATAGTTGGCTCAAGCGATCGTTACGCGCAAAAAGCACTTCAGTTGCAGTCGCCCGGAGTTTCGGGCTAAGGTTGCTCCATGCCAACAACAAAGGTTCGGCGATCTTCGGGGAGCTGAAGGTGCCTAATGTTTCAATGGCTGCTTGCGACACGAGATGGGGTTGCCGATTACTGATCAGGGATGCCAGCGGTGCTGACACACTTTCGAGCCTTCCGAAACGCATCGAGATAGTCGCCGCAACTCTATCGGTTACAGGCAGATCTGTGTTTTGTGCGGTGACCTCAGCAGTATGCACCAATTCGTCTTTGAGATTGTCCAGCTTGGACAAGTCTCCCTGTTGAGATAGCAATTGCAGATAGTGATTCTTGCGGGATCGATAAGCTGTGAGCGATCCGAGGACCGGAAGAGTGAACGATGCACTTGACGTCGGGAGGGCTGAGGCCTGTTTGATGGCGAGATTGATTTCGGAGGGCCGGTTCTGTTGTGCGATTTGCGACGCCAGTACAGCAAGAAACCGCCCCGCTGGCTTGGAGCGAAAAGATTGGTTTTGGACAAGTCTTGCAAATAGTTCAGCGCTACCTTCGCTGAGTGAACTCAATACCGCGGTCTCGAGCCATTGGTCACCGGGGTCACTGGCGATCACCTTCTCCAAGAGTGGAATCTTCAATGCGGCTGGCAAAGTGGCGGCGGAGAATGCCAGTTGGATACGGACCTCGAGTGATGGATCACTGGCTAGCGCTAAGAACTGCTGTGCCATCTTGGGTGTTGAGACAAGTTGCTCGCTCAGTTTCAGTGCGTGGCGCCTTACCTGTGGGTGATGATGTTGCATCCCATCGCTAATCGCGTTTTTCGATAGTGCTTGTTGCCCCGCTAATGCATAAAGCAGCAATAGTTGCCCCAAGGGGGCTGGGTTTGATTTGCGTTTTGCATCGAGTTGATCGATCGTTTCTGGACTTTTCTTTTCATACAACAGGCGTGCTGCGGTTTCGCGGTGCCAGGCGTTAGGGTGATCCAATAGATCAACCAGTTGGTTTGTGTCCGCGATGCGAAGATTCGGAGTTGGGCGGTATTGGTAGTTGTCGGGTGCGATTCGGTAGATTCGCCCACGATCACGGCCCGCCGTAAGATCCAAATGCTTTTTGATCATCGGTGGCAGGCTTTTCGGGTGTTCGATCACCTCGCGGCACACGTCAACGATGTAGAGGGTTCCATCGGGGGCGTTGGCAAATTGTGCCGGGCGAAACCAGATATCACTTGAGTTAACGAACTCAGACTGTTCATCGATGCGGTGAGCGATGAATGGTAAGCTGCTCGAATCAATCTTTTTCCGATGCACCAGATTGCTTCCCACGTCTCCAATGACCGCTAGTCCTTTCCATTCTGGGAGCCATGCGTCACCACGATAAATCGTGACTCCGGTGGCGCCCGTAAAATAACCTGCAGCTCGACCACCACCTTCAACAGGACCTGGGACGACTCCACCTACTCGTAATCGCGTGCGGACAATTCGCCAAGGCTCAACGGGGCTCGTTCGATACACCTCAGCTTGTGGTCCATCCGCCGCGATTGAGATTCTCGCAGGGGGAGCCTTCAGGTAGGGGTTACGCTTCAGGTAGTGATCTTCGTACATCACCTGCTGGATATGGTTGCTGTTGGAGGAGACGAATTTTCGTCCCCAGTCGTCGAAAACCATCCCGTGCTGACCGCCGCCACTGGTGACCTCGATCTCGAAAGTGTCTGGGTTGAAGGCAAGGTCACGTCCACGCACCTCGACTCGTTGGTCACTGCCAGGTGGGCCGACCTTGCCGGCTGCTGAGCTGCAAGCGATGTGGATTCGATTGTCCAGTCCCCAGCGAAACGAATTCATCAGGCCTTGTACGTTGGATGTTCCGAATCCAGTCAGGACAATCTTCTTCGTTTCCGCTTTTCCATCCTGATCTTCATCGCGAAAGTAGTAGAGGTTTGGCGCATCGCCCACAAACAGTCCGCCTTTATAGGGAAACAGTGCGGTGGGCCAAAGCAGGCCGTCTGCGTAGATCACGCTGGTGTCAAACACTCCGTCTTGATCGGTGTCTTCGAGTCGTCGGATCCGTGACAAGCCAGCGTCACGATCCTCGCTGTAGCCACGCATCTCACATACATACATTCGTCCCTCAGCATCCCATTCGATGGCAACGGGGCTGGCGACGAGTGGCTCGCTCGCTACCGGCTGGATTTCGAAGCCATCGGCAACAGTAAAGCTTCGCAGTGCAGATTCCGGACTGCTGGCGGGTATTCTGGGAAGCTCACCTGAGAAATCCTCCTCTGCGGTCGTGATCCCGCAGAGGACAAGGTTACACAGAAAGAGAGAACCAGCGACAAGGCCCCAGAGAATAGCCAAGCGGACGAAGCATAGATGTTGAGGGACTCGCACGCGTGAGTTGATTGGTCCAGATTTCATCATTTTTCGCCTTTCGTAAGCAGCAAACTACGCATGCCATCCATCAGTACTGTTTCAACGCTCTTGTCAACCTTCGACGCGCGAGTGCTGGTTTCGTACCCGCCTTGGCTGTAGCCAATCTCTGTACCGATGTAACCAGGCCCGTAATCACCGTAGGCCGCCATTGCTACGTTCAGGTCAGGCCGCATTTGCTTGGCGGCGAGCTGATATTCCACAAATAACTCTCCAGGCATGTGTACAATCCGAATGTCGCCGAGGCGTAAGCAGCTGAGGTCGATCTTGTGTCCACTCTCACAACGATTCAGCCATGCAAGTTCGTCCGCACTTCCCCAATAGTCGTTCGGCTTCCATTTGGCGAGGCTGGCTTCCAATTCGGCTCGACTTAAATGCTTAGCCGGTGGTAATGCCACCGGCGCAACCGTCCAACCGACGTCGCTGGCTGTGATTTTTGCCTTGTAAGCTGAATTGGTTGCCTGCTTCATGCCGTCAGCGACGCGTCCCGCCAGCGTTAGCCGGTTTGCTTTATTGCCATCGTTGTATTTGCCCGCACCGATATTTCCTCCGGCGCCATTGAAGTGCAGGTGAAGCACGTTGGGTTCGTCCTGCCCACGCATGAAACGTGCGATTCCAGGAAAGTCGGGGCTTGGAATTCCAGTGCGATAATAGCTTTGCGGATGGCACGCATAGTAAGTCATGACACTTACCAGCTCTTCTTGGTTCCAGAAAGTAATGGCGGATAGCTCTGGATCAATCACACCCTCGGGTGCGGCTCGCAATTTAGGATCGCGGCAAGTGGTGTAGCGTGTTGCACTAACTTTTCCATCAGGACCAAGGATTCGTCGGTTGGAAGCAACTTTCTCGACATTCGCAGTACCGTAACCCACATGGGTGACAGGGGTAGATTTTTGAATAGCCGATGTAATTGCCTGCTCTAAGCGGTCGAGTACTTCTCGAGTGAAGGCGCCCTCATGCAGGCCAACATCGGTGACGCCCACTTGATGCAAGAGACGCTCAGCGGAAAAATCGCTTCGTGGGGCATCATGTTGGTGCAACGTGTGTACAGCCACGCGTTGACGTGTCGTGCCGGCAGCCTTTGCTATGCGGTCTCGGAAAGCGTCGTGTGATGCATTGCCAATACCGATCCAATCCACTGCACAAAGTACGATGGGTTCATCACTGCCAATGATTACAACCCCGCGGCATCTTAATCCCAGCTCTTCGATGCGAATCACTCGATCGTATGCCATCATGGTGCCGACCGGAGGTGTCGCATCGACATCGAATTTTGCAATCGTGATCTCCGTGGTGGGCTCGGCCGACATCGCGCCTCCGTGAGGCAGGGACAAGGACCCTAACGCGGTGATCATCACAGCGAACAGCCAGTTTGCATGGAATCCTGAAGGCGGCGGTAAGATCTTGGTGGGGACGCGGAACATGAATGCCTGGGGGGTGGGGGCAACGGGAGTGTGGGGCGAAATGAAGCTGGCTCAAGCTAGCGCTGGCGGGTGACTGCCTTGCCACGCCGAGATCGCGATGTCAAAACGAAAAGGCAAGTCAAGTTTCTTTGAAGCGTGCTTTGTCAGTACTTCAGCTATCTTCACTGGCATGCAGTCATGGAGTTAAATTGTACCGTGGATTTGTCGAGTCGTCACGAAGTACACAATGCCAAGGGACAGAGGTGACGTGGCGTTTGATTGAGCTAGTAGGGGCGATGATTGAGCTAGTAGGGGCGACGAGGCCGCCGCGGGCATGGGGAAGCGTGTTGGAAATGCCCCCTCTAACGCTGTTGGGCGGCGATGCTGGTTGTGAATTGTCTTAGCCGTTGGCATGCAAGCTGGTGCCCGAATGTTCTTGATTCAATCTGTGTCTCAATGCTTTTAACTGCACAATTAGTAAGCTTACGAGCCGCTTGCGTTGAATCCGTTAGGGCCATGCGTCAGGATGAAACAGGAGGATCGTTAATTGGCCGGTTGCTCCATTCAACAAAAAGCCGCAGCCTACGTTGGATTAGGGTTGAGGTTGCAGTTTCGGTCGGTGAGGTCCGATCTGTGCTTTGAAATCACCGAGGCTGTGCCAGTACATTGGTGCTGCGAGATCGACCTCGGCGATTGCCAGCGTGCCCCATTCCTTGGCAGTGGCGAGACTCTTGCCATCATGGCCGAAGATCGAAGAGGTCATCCATTGCCGACTGTAGTCGGTGTAGGTGCTGCTCACGATGTAAGTGTGGTTTTCGCAGGCACGGGCGGCAGCGAGCAACGGGTTGCATCCCCAGACGGGCCAAGCAATGATTTCAGCACCTCGGTTGCTTAATTCTCTCGCGACTTCTGGGAAAAAGCCGTCATAACAGATCATCATTCCTATTTTACCAATCCGGGTCTCGAAAACAGGGTAGGAATGTCCCGGAGTAATACCGCCTTCGATTTCGCCACGAGGCAGAGTTACCTTCCGATATTTTCCAATCAAGTTGCCATCGGGACCAATCAAAGCAGCGACGTTATAGACAAGGTGGTCTTCACGTTCGAGTAAGCCGGCAACGATGTGAATGTCATGTTGCTTTGCAAGTTTGCCGAAGTAATCCGTTGAAGGCCCGGGGATAGGCTCGGCTGCATCGATATAGGCTCCCTGGCTGCTGTAGTATGTCAGTGGTTCGGGGGGCACAATGAGA
>DOPG01000340.1 GCA_003513555.1 Rhodopirellula sp.
CGGTGCTGAGGCCGATCGCATTGCCCAATCATGCCAGATTCGGCTGGCCGCACCGATCAAGATGTTTTCGATCGCAACTGGCGGCCAAAAGTAGCTGCCTCGTGGTAAACTATTAGGAATGCAATAAGCGACGATTTGAGTTGTTTTTTGAATTCACCGTTACCGACCGGCCATCCACACAAAGATGTTCATTCATCTGCGGCCACGGCGGTGCATTTGTGTCTCGTGGTCTACCCAGCCTCGATAGCTTTTGTCCTCTGATTCAACGCCCATTGAGAACAGATTATGAAGAAGAAGTTGCACAATCATTGTGGTCGTTTTGTATCTCGTCCGACGAACCGTCGTGAAATGCTGCAGTGGTGTGCTAATGGTTTTGGCGCTTTGGCATTGAGTACACTTTCGGAGTCTTCGTCCGCCATCGCGTCTGGCCCGTGGGATCCGAAGCCTTCCCATTTTCCGGCGCGCGCCAAGAATGTAATTTTTCTCTATATGGATGGTGGGCCATCGCATGTCGATACCTTTGACTACAAGCCCCAGCTTGAAAAGTACGATGGTGAGGATCCAGCAAAGGTCATTGGTAAGTTGGCCCCAACGCAGTTTGATGCCGTCGGGAAGGTACTGAAGGGGCAATGGAAATTTTCTCAGCGTGGCGAAGCTGGCCACTGGATTAGTGATCTGTTTCCGAATTTGTCTGAGGTATCCGACGACTTGGCGATGATCAAGTCAATGACGTCCAAGTTTTCAGAACACACGTCTGCAAACTATTTTTTGCATACCGGGAATGGGCTTCAGGGTAAGCCGAGTATGGGGGCCTGGCTTGGGTACGGTTTGGGTAGTGAAAACCAACAACTGCCCGGCTTTGTGGTGCTCAATGGAGGTCTGATTCCACCCGGCGGATTGGATTGTTTTGGTTCTGGTTTTCTCCCGTCGGCTTATCAGGGTTCTGTGTTCCTGCCCAAAGCACAACCGCTGGCAAACATCAAACCCAGTGAAGCGAATCCCCAGCTTCAGAAATCGAAGCTGGACCTGATTCGAGATTTTGATCAACAGATTAGTGGGCATCTCGGCGCTGACCCCGAAGTCGAAGCGGCGATCCAAAATTATGAGACAGCATTTAAAATGCAAACGGCTGTCCCAGAGTTGATGGACTTAAGCGATGAGACGGAAGAAACCAAGAAACTGTATGGATTGGAGTCCGAGTTTAACAACACAAAAACGTTTGGCATGCAGTGCTTGCTCGCAAGACGTCTGGTGGAACGAGGAGTTCGGTTCATTGAATTGACCTGCCCAGGGGGGAATGGTGATCGTTGGGATCAGCATGGTGGTTTAATTGATGGGCACAACAAGAACTGCAAGACGGTTGATCAACCGATCGCAGGCCTAATCAAAGATCTAAAACGCACCGGGCTTTTAGATTCGACTCTAGTGGTGTGGGCTGGTGAATTTGGCAGAACACCCTTCGCCCAAGGTTCGAATGGACGCGATCATAACCCTTTCGGATTCACGGTCTGGATGGCAGGCGGTGGTGTCAAAGGTGGGGCATCAGTGGGGGCTACAGATGAATGGGGATACCGTGCGGTAGAAGATAGATTCGAAATACATGATCTACACGCAACCATGCTGCATCTGCTTGGTGTCGACCACACAAAAAGTACCTTTCGGTTTAGTGGTCGTGACATGCGACTGACTGATGTGCATGGAAGTCTTATCAAGGAGGTGATCGCATGAGTCATTTGAACCAACAATACGAGTCACTTGAAAAAGCACCTCATCTGAATGTCTGCGGTAAGGTCAGGCAATTGCGACATGTTGTCGAGCAAGCATGCATGCGGGCGATCACTGCCGTGGGGTTAGGCACGCTGGCGTGTATGGGGGCCTTGGTCGTAACGCCAGCTTTATGGGCTGAGGATGCACCCACTGCGGACGAGGTTCAGTTTTTTGAGTCGAAGGTGCGGCCTATCTTTGTTGAGCACTGTTACGAATGCCATTCAGCCACCAGCGATGAAGTCGAAGCTGAATTGTTGCTGGATTCAAAGTGGGGTTGGATGACAGGTGGGGAATCTGGGCCGGCGATCATTCCAGGGAATTTAGATGACAGTCTTGTGATCGATGCTGTCCGTTATGAGGAGGATAAGGTTACAGCAATGCCTCCAAGATCAAAACTCTCGGACAAGGAGATTGAGATTTTGGAGAAATGGGTCCAAATGGGGGCGCCAGACCCACGAACTTCAAAAAAGCCGGTTACCACTGAAACGAAGGAAGTCGATTTTCAGAAACGCTTTAACGAACATTGGAGTTGGCGTCCCATTACCAAGCCAGAATTGCCATGGGTTGGAGATGGCGAATGGCCGCGGTCTGATTTGGATCGATTTATTCTGCATAAAATTGAGGCGGCAGGTCTTAAGCCCGCGTCGGAAGCAGATCGCAGGACTTGGCTACGACGTGTTTATTTTGATTTGATAGGTTTGCCACCAACAGTCGATCAAATCGCTGCTTTTCTAGGTGATGACAGCGACAACGCACACGAAAAAGTTGTGGATGAGTTGTTGAAGTCTCCGCATTTCGGAGAGAAATGGGCCAGGCATTGGATGGACCTTGTCCGATATGCCGAGACTTACGGGCATGAGTTTGACTACCCACTTCGTTATGCGCATGAGTATCGAGATTATCTGATTCGTGCTTTCAACGCTGATGTGCCGTTTGACCAATTCATTCGCGAGCATATTGCAGGTGATTTGCTCGATAAGCCTAGGCAGAATCCAGAGGAAGGGTGGAACGAGTCGATCATTGGAACAGGGTTTTGGTATCTCCATGAGGCGACGCACGCTCCCACCGATGTCTTGGGAAACGAAGCAGATATCATGGATAACCAGATCGATGTCTTTGGTAAGTCGTTTCTGGGTCTGACAATCGCTTGTGCGCGGTGTCACGATCACAAATTTGATGCGATCACAACCGCTGATTACTACGCCCTGACGGCGTACCTGCAAAGTAGCTGTCGGCAGGAGTATCCCCTGGATCTTTCGGGAAAGCGTGCAGCAGCGAATCGCGAGATTAATCGCTTGCGTGGACGCGGTGTCGACGCACTGAAGGCAAGTGATTGGATTGTGGCCCGTGAGAGTCGAAAAAATTTCGGGGATTATTACCGGGTTGCTTTGCGGGTCATCGCCGAGTCCAAACCGGATACAGACAAGACAGTCTTGGTGGGTGAGTTAGCCAAGGCTGAAGAGCTCGACGCTGCCATGCTTCAAAGGTGGGTTGATAAACACGAGTCTATTAAGAATGAACTGATTGACCCGGGTTATGACTTAAAAAATCAGAATGTGTTCGCTGATCTTCAGGGCGACGAACTGCCGGAAGGTTGGACGACCTCCGGGCTGGCTTTTTCACCGACCGGGTCAGCGTTGCAATTCTCGTCTGACGGCGAAGTTTTGGTTCCAGACACCGTTGACAGTGCCGTTAATGGAAAAAAACAGGTTGGGATTCTACGTTCGCCCACTTTTGAAATCACAACGGATCGTATCCACGTTTTGATGAAGGCTTCTGCTGGTGCTGCTGTTCGTGTCGTTATCGACAACTTTCAAATGGCTGAGTTCAACGCTTTGCTGTTCCGGGGAACGTTCTTAAACAACAAGGGAACCGACACGCAGGGGCAATGGCAGTGGAAGAGTCTTGCTGGTGACCTGCGAAAGTACAAAGGCCACAATGCGTATCTCGAGTTCATTGATAATGGTGATGCGTTCATTGCAATTGATAAAGTCGTGTTTTCAGATGGCGGGCCGCCGGGGAAGGTGGGAGGAAAGGAAACTGTCTTTGACGCGGGTTCCCTGAGTCAGATGGAAAAGCAGGCCGCGATTGATTGGAAAAATGGCACAGTCCATCCGTTGATGTTGGCATTGTTTAGAAATCAGATCCTGAGTGTCGCGGACATTAGTCAGGAAGCCGCTGAGAGCTTGGGTCAGGCCCGTCAGATGGCGGAGGCGTTGCCCCCGGTAAGGCGAGTCATTGCGATGGCCCAGGGAACCTCGGAGGACGCTCATGTCTACATAAGAGGGAGTCATCAGAATATCGGCGAAGTTGTCCCCGCCAGATTTCTTGAAGTGCTCGATGGGGAACCCGCGACGAGACTGGAACTTGCTGATCGTGTGGCGACTCTCGAAAATCCCCTGACAGCGCGAGTGATAGCCAACCGGATCTGGCATCATCTCTTCGGTGTGGGAATTGTGCCTACCGTTGATGACTTTGGTCCGCAAGGTTTGCCACCCAGTCATCCCAAATTGCTGGATTGGCTGGCAACCGATCTAGTAGAACATGGTTGGTCGCTCAAGCATTTGATGAAGCAAATGGTGCTGTCGAGTACCTATCGGCAGCGTAACGTCGCGAACACGGGGATCAGTGAAAAACTTATTGCCAGCGTTGATCCTTCTAATGATCTTCTACATCGCATGCGGGTTCGTAGGTTGTCTGGTGAAGCAATTCGGGATGCCGTGCTTGTGGCATCAGGCCGTTTTGACCCTAAGCCATTTGGGCCCAGTGTTGCAACGCACCGAACACCGTTCATGACAGGGCGTGGAGCCCGAGCCAGCGGGCCTTTGGATGGCAACGGTCGGCGTAGCGTCTATTTGTCGGTTTATCGCAATTTTTTGAATCCATTCATGCTGACTTTTGATATGCCCTCGCCTTTCGGGCCTCAAGGACGTCGCAGCAATTCGAATGTACCGGCGCAAGCGCTCACACTGATGAATGACCCATTCGTCGTTGGGCAGGCAAAAGTGATCGCTGACAAAATTCTTGCAGTACCCGGTCAGGATAAAGAGCAGAAAATCGCAATCATGGTGGAAAGTGTGCAAGGGGTCGTGCCGACTGAAAAACAGACACGACAATTTTTGCAGTTTTTGGAAAATCAGACCAAAGCGTATGGGAAGGAAGATAATCGAGCTTGGGCCGATTTGGCACATGCCTTACTTAATATGAAAGCTTTTTACTTCCTGCAGTGACTGGAAGTGACCAAGGATTCAGCGCAGTAATATTTCATGCAGAGCAATTTCAAAACGATTGTCTTACTCCTGACTGCTCAGTGTTTGTCACTGACAGTGCTTGGGCATTTGAATGCAGAAGAGACGGCTGCTGAATTCTTCGAGAAGGAAATTCGTCCTGCGTTGGTTCAGCACTGCGTCAGGTGTCATGGCGAAGAGAAGGTTCAGGGGGGCTTGCGTCTTGATACTCGTGAAGGATGGCAGGCAGGGGGCGACTCTGGTCCGGCCATTATTGCTGGCGACCCACAGAGTTTGCTTTTGCAAGCGATAGGATACGAGGATGTCAGTCTCGAGATGCCGCCACGCGGTAAGTTGCCGCAAGCGACCATTGCTGCCTTTCAGAAGTGGGTTCGTGAAGGTGCTTTTGATCCTCGTAGCAAAGGCACTGTCGGTGATAGCAGTCAGGCTCATGCTCCAACGATCGAGCAGGGGAAAAACTTTTGGGCATTTCAGCCAGTGGTAGCTCCGGTTGTACCGGAATTGTCAGCATCTGAATGGCCGAAGAATAATGTTGATCGATTCGTGTTGGCGAAATTGAATGAGAAAGGAATCAAGCCTGCTGGTGATGCGACAAAAGAAAATTTACTGCGACGCTTAACTTACGATCTTACAGGACTGCCCCCGACATACGCGCAGATTGAACGGTTTCTCGCGGATGAATCGGATGAGGCGACAGACAAGCTCATTGATCGACTGTTGCAGTCTGGGCATTTTGGCGAGCGTTGGGGCAGGCATTGGTTGGATGTTGTGCGGTTCGCGGAGTCGAGTGGCGGTGGACGCACCCTGTTGTTCCCTGATGCTTGGCGGTACCGCGATTACGTGATTAACGCATTTAATCAGGACTTGCCTTTTGATCAGTTTCTGAAAGAGCAGATCGCAGGAGATTTATTGGCATCGGAAGATCGATTCGATCGCGAGCGTAAATTGATCGCAACGGGATTCCTGATGTTGGGACCCACCAATTATGAGATGCAGGACAAGGATATCCTTGAGATGGATGTCGTTGATGAACAGTTGGATACGATGGGCAAGGCCATGCTGGGTATGACCATTGGATGCGCACGATGCCACGATCATAAGTTCGATCCGATTCCTACACGAGACTATTACGCGCTGGCAGGGATTCTCAAGAGTACTCATTCGATGGAACATTCGAATGTATCCACTTGGAACACTGTTGAACTGCCTCTTTCGGCGGGAGAGGAAGCTGCTCTTCTAGCTAGCACCGAGAAATTGCAAGCCATTGAAAAACAACTTGCCGCAGCTACGCGTATTTTGAACACACTGACAGGAAAGAAGGCCGAACAGCCGAAGTCAGTCGATCCAGGTAAGCTGAACGGTTTGGTGGTGGATAGCGTTCATGCCGAAGTGGTGGGTGACTGGAAAGCCTCTACAAGCGTTGCGCACTACGTGGGGGAGAATTACATTCACGATGAGCAGAAGGACAAAGGAGCGAAGTCAGTTCTGTACCGACCCGTGCTTACGAACAAAGGGCGTTACGAGGTCTTTGCGTCCTACTCTGCGGGTGCTAATCGGGCCACGAAGGTCCCGTATCGCATCAAGCATCGGGATGGCGAAACTGTTGTGGAAATCAATCAACGAAAACAGCCGCCAGTGGACGCATTGATGCACTCCTTGGGGGTTTTTGATTTTGATGACAAGTTGGATTCGAGTGTTCTGCTTTTTACAGAGGGAACGGATGATGGTGTCGTGATTGCAGACGCAATCATTTGGTTGCCGATTTCAGATGCAGAAGTTGATGCAATCACGCAGCAAGACAAGGAGGGAGCTGACGCCGCTTCCGACGTTGAGGTACAGGCTCGTGAAAAAAAAATTGCAGCTGCGAAATTGAAGGTCGATCGTTTGAAAAAAGACGTGAAGGCACTGAAAAGTTCAATGCCAAAGCGACAAGTCGCGATGGCACCACGTGAGGGTGAGTCACCGGCTGACATTCATGTAGCGATTCGCGGAATGACGCATCAAAAAGGTGAAATTGTGCCGCGGGGTGTGTTGCAGGTGGCGGCGTGGGATGGATTGCCTGCTGTCAGTAAAGATGTAAGTGGACGTGCTGAGTTGGCTGAGTGGGTCGCCAATGAACGGAATCCTTTAACTGCTCGAGTGATCGCTAACCGAGTTTGGTACTGGACCATGGGGCGGGGAATTGTGGCCAGTGTTGATAACTTTGGCAGTACAGGAGATTTGCCAACGCATCCTGAGTTACTCGACTACCTTGCTTTTTCGTTGGTTCAAAATGGCTGGTCCATCAAGAAACTCGTGCGGCAGATTGTGAGTTCAAGAGCTTATCAATTGAGTGCTCACGTTACGGAGCATGAACTGGCTTTGGACGCCGGCAATCGGTTTTATGGTCGGCGGATGGTAAAACGCCTTCGTGCTGAAGATATTCGTGATTCGATTCTGATGGCGTCTGGCAATCTTGATCTGACGATGGGTGGGTCGACGATCAAGAAAGGAACGTCAAGTGAGTATGGATACAAATTTGAAGGGCGTCGTCGCAGTGTTTACGTGCCGGTTTTTCGGAATCGACTTCCCGAGATCTTTGAGGTTTTTGACTTTGCAGATCCGAATATCCAAGGTGGAACGCGTACAGCCAGTAATGTGGCCTCGCAGGCGCTTCTGATGATGAATCAACCGTTTGTGATGGAACAGGCCGAGGATGCTGCCAAGCGGTTAGTCGAAGAATACTCGGAGGAACCGCACGAGATGTTGCGGCGAGCGTATCGAGAAGTGTTGGGACGTGAGCCGTTTGACCAGGAGAGTGAAGTGATGATGGATTTATTGGCAATGAATGATCAGCCTGGAACGCCGCTTCAGTGGGCGATGGTTTATCGATTGCTGTTTCAGTGTATTGATTTTCGGTATCTGAATTGACAGATGAAATTGAGAGAGCGGATGAAATCGAATCGACGAAATCTATTGAAGTCAACTGCCTGTGGTTTTGGGTATTTGGCAGCGGCGTCAATGGCCCAACGTGAGGTGAGTGCGGGTAGTAATAATCCACTTGCAGCCAAGCCTGGGCATTTTCCCGCACGCGCGAAGCGTGTGATCTTCGTGTTCATGCAAGGTGGTCCTAGCCATGTTGATACCTTTGACTATAAGCCGCTGCTGGAAAAACATGACGGTGAGGAGCGAACGTTCGATGATGCGCGTGTTCTCGCCAAGACTAAGACGATTACAAAACATCGTGTGTTCAAGTCTCCGTGGAAGTTCAAGCAGTACGGTGAATGTGGTCAGCATGTATCTGAGCTTTTTCCGAACATAGCGCAGCACGTTGATGATCTCTGCTTCCTTAAGGGCATGCACACCGATGGTGTTGCTCATGGGCCGGCCACGCTGTTCTTGCACACTGGATCAATCAACTTTGTCAGGCCATCCGTCGGTTCGTGGGTGCAGTACGGGCTCGGCAGTGAGAGTGAAAATCTGCCCGGTTTTGTGACTTTGCAACCGTCGATGGGAAACGGTGGACCACGCAATTTCGGAAATGCTTTTCTGCCCGCTGTATATCAGGGCACGCCCGTTGGGCGCGCGGGAATATCGGCATCCGACGCACAAATACGAAATTTGAGCAACCCGAAGTTGGATACAGATGAGCAAGTGAGGCAGTTTGAGGCTTTGCGTAAAATCAATGCGATACAAAAGAATTTGCATTTAGGTGATACCGAAATGGATGCCATGATCAACTCGTATGAGTTGGCTTGGCGGATGCAGCGGTCGGTGCCCGATATTCTGGATTTGTCCTCGGAGTCTGAGCATGTGCAGAAGATGTATGGAATCGGGGAAAAGGAGACCGATGATTTTGGTCGGCAGTGCCTGATGGCGCGGCGATTATCTGAAGCTGGGGTGAGGTACATTCAGGTCAATTATGGCGACAACACCAACAATCCTCGATGGGACCAACATTCAAATCTCGAGAAGCATGCCGATCATGCGATGAAAGTTGATAAACCAATCGCTGGTTTGTTGGCTGATTTGAAGCAGCGAGGACTCTTGGAGGATACGTTGGTTTGGTGGGGAGGTGAGTTTGGAAGAACGCCCTATGCTCAGGCGAATGGGACGGGGCGTGATCACAACCCGTACGGGTTTACGTCCTTTGTCGCCGGTGGCGGTGTAAAAGCTGGTTTCTCCTATGGGGAAACTGATGAGTTCGGTCATCACGCAGTTCAAGATAAAATTCATATGCATGATTGGCATGCTACTTTGCTCCATTTGTTAGGACTCGATCACGAGAAACTGACCTTCAGATACAGCGGCCGTGAGTTTCGACTCACGGATGTGCATGGAGAAGTCATGACGGACATTTTTGCGTGAGCATAGCGGTGTGTGTTACGACATTGCGTCGGGACGGAACGTGCGTCATCACGCATGAGTTCCATGTATCGGCTGCTTGTGTGCTTGTGTGCGGGCACTTTGGGAAACATTGATGAGAGCAAGGTCACTTTCTGTAGGTGCTGCTGTATTCTTTGCCTGGTCGACGATCGGTGCTGGACTTCGTTGTGTTGTTGAGGCTCAGGAACCCGGAAGTCGGCCAGTTCTTCTGCAGATGATTCGTGATGATGCTGTGCATCAAGAGTTGAAGCTCAGCGATCAGCAGAAAACTGGGATTCTGTCGGCGCTTCGAGCCGTCGATGGCCCTTGGTTTCGTAGTCGTAACCTGAAGGGTCGAATGCGAGAATCGGAAATCAGAAAGCTGGACGAGCAGTTAGAGATGAAATTGCAGTACATTCTCAATGCGTCCCAGCAGAAGCGGTTGCTTCAGTTGCAGTACCAGGCTTTGGGAACACGCATGTTACTGCGTGAAGATGTTGCGACAAGTCTCGAACTTTCGAAGCAACAGCGTGAGAACCTGGTTTCAGCTTTTCAAGCAACTGACAAAGAAATCATTGAATTATCCGAACAGAATGTTAACGCTGAACAACGAGAACAGTTGAAACGGCAAGAACTTGCCGTTGTCGATCAGGAGCTTACAGATGTTCAGGAACGCCGGTTAGGTTTGTTGACTGGAACAGCTTTTGATTTTTCCTTAGTGCGGCGGACCTATCCACTTGCTCCCGAATTGTCTCTCGACGGTGCTCAATGGATTCAGGGTGAGGCGACGGAGTTGGCCGGCTTGCGGGGAAAGGTGGTCGCAATCCACTTTTATGCTTACCAGTGCATCAATTGCCAAAGAAACCTCCCCTTTTACACAGCCTGGAACAAGGACTACTCGGATCGAGGGTTGGTCGTCATTGGAATACAGACTCCAGAGACAGCAGCGGAACGCGATGCCGAGAAGGTGGCAGCTGCCGCCAAACGCGAGGGAATCGAGTATCCCTTGTTGTTGGATCTCAAGTCATCCAATTGGAAAAACTGGAGCAATACCATGTGGCCAACCATCTATCTGGTTGACCGGAAAGGTTTTCTTCGACGCTGGTGGCAGGGCGAACTGAACTGGAATGGAGGCAATGGAGAACAGCAGATGCGTGCCACGATTGAGAAATTGTTGGCAGAGCAGGATTGATACCCACCGTAGTATTGCTTGCGACCAAGGTTACTCGGCTAGCAGTCGCACTAGGTGCGAAGTAGCGTCAGTGCTCCGCGTTCTTCGGTGAGCGGGAGGTCGATCAGTTGTCTTCGAAGCATCGCCAACGGGCTGCTATCTCCGAGTTGCATGGCTGAGCGTATGTGCCCACCGAGTGTCATCTGGTCTGCTCCCGCAGCGGCAAAACCCTTGGAATAAGCCAGTAGGGTTTCTCCCTGTAGCATGTGGAATTCATGGTTTACCGCATTGCTGTCCATACTTGTGTTGAGCGGGGCACTGAGACTGCTGATCAGTGGTCGGTATCCATAGCGACTGCTGATCAAAGCGCTGATTGATCCAGCGGAGGCGACGATGCCATCGCCGGTTTCAGGATCGAGATGGGCGTAAGTCAGTGAAACCAGTTGCTCGCCAGTGTTGGTTTGCCAAAGTGTGTCACTAACTCGTTGAATCAGTTGAGCCGGCGTATGACGGTATCCGGAGTGTGCAGCCAGAGCAGCGCGGGCGACGGCGGCGTGCATCGCCCCTGTCGCAGTCTGGTCGGTTGCCTCGGCGATGGCGAGCATCAATGTTCCATCAGGAAGCACATCCCAGTGGTGCCAGCCTGTCGCCCATGATTCAGAGGATTCAATCATTCCATCGACTCGCCAACCTTCGGCAAGTGCCGAACCGACGGGCAAAGATTCATATTGCCATTGCGCAATTTCCTGAATCGCCTGGTGCGGTCGGGGGTTGTCAAAGATCTCTGCCTGCGTAGCCTGCCTGAGTAAGAGTGACAGATTTGTAGCGACAAGACGCGCGATTGCTGATTCTGTGCTGCCGAATTCAGTTGTGGTTTCGCGGAATAGCCAAAGCGTACCAATGGGAATGTCATCCACCTTGATCGCGACACATATTCCTGCCGCAAACGGTTCGGGACTGTTCCAGGTATCAACCGAATCTGCTGCCATGTTGTCTATCGTGACAACATCCTGAACCATCGCTTCCAAGTCACCGCGACTGCCACGAAGTTCTCGTGGTGGATTTTCCAGGCGTTCCATTGGCAGGCCAACGACTGACCTTGCTTTGAGATAACGTGTATCTTCGTCCAGCATATACAATGCCGCCGCATCGCATTTGCAAGCGTCCAAGGCATCCACGAGTGTTTGTTCAATCTGGTCAGCTGAGACCTTGCCGTCGTGTTCCACACCAATCATTGCAGCAGATGAAGCGAGTTCCGCTTCGCGTTGGCGGAGACATTCCCGCGTCCGTAAGACTTGCTCGGTCAACTTGGATGCTGCTGTGGCAAGCCGTGTTGCCGCGATGCGTCCCATGACCGGAGCGAATTCGTCGCTATGATCCTGAAGCGTTCCGCTTGTCACGGCAGGTAGCAGTTCAAGCACATGGTTTTTGCGAGATGCTCTTGAGTCAATTCTCCAGCCAGTGGCCTCCGAATAGGTGTTCCAGAAACTGGCAATCAGGTTTTGCGATTGCGCACTGTCGGTCGTTTCTTGACGGTCGGTGCCATGGTGGATTCGCAGATAGTTGGGGATGGTCTTGGTCACGTATTCGCCTAATGCGGATGTCAGCTTTCAGTTAGCGGCAACCTTGCCATTAGCGATTCGAGCGTACATTGAACGCTCTTGCTTCCCTTGTGCATGATGGACATCGGCTGACATTAACGTTTGACTGAAGCGATTGACCGTTAAAGTCAATGATGCTTGCCAACTCGATTGCATGATCGATACAACTGGGTGACCGGGGAAATCGGAAAATCCCGGTTT
>DOPG01000102.1 GCA_003513555.1 Rhodopirellula sp.
CCGAGTCATGCCGTGTGTAACGGAGTCCATCTGGGAGTGCGTGAATCAGGTAGCCCCCGAGCGTGGCGTACCGAATCCGGTTCAATCACCACCGTTTGTCATGAAGTCTGAATGGCCCACGGCTGTTCCCGAACATCACGACGAATCGATCGAGCGTCAATTCGCTGAATTCCAGGAAGTCGTGGGAGCCATTCGAAAGATACGCGCCAGTCAGAACATTGCACCACGTGAAACGGTCCCAGTCGCCATACGCTGCAGTGATTCCTCACTCGCATTATTGGAACCCATGGCAAGTTATTTCGCAGGCTTGGCTGGCGCAGATGTGGTCGCGATAGGGCCTACAGCAGCAGCCTTTGAAACTGACGCACCACTTGCATTAACGTCAATCGATGTTGACGTTCATGTCGACCTTGAAAAGTTTATCGACATTGAGGCAGAACTCGCGCGGCTTGACAAACTGAAATCACAGCTTGAAAAGCAGATCAAAGGCAAACAGCAAAAACTCGGAAACGAGAATTTCGTTGCCCGAGCGCCTACAGAGGTGGTCGACAAAGAACGGGCCACACTCGCAGACCTCGAAAAGCAGAGCGAATCAGTTGAAGGTGACATCGAACGCCTTCGCAAGAAATCATCGCCTTGACTCCGACCAAGCTTGTGAGCCAGTAGCGTTCACTTGAAAATCAGCTCGTGTACACCGCTGGTGTCAAAGCAACATGCGATTCTTGTCGTTGACGACAGGTCTGCAGCGGTGAGTACCGCTTAAATCCCCAAGCAACACACCCTCTCATTTCATACGGAGCAACGAACCGATGATGCAGTTAGGCTATGTCAGCGCGATCTTACCTGATCTGTCACTCGAAGACGTTTTTGCCACAGCCGCAGAAATCGGCTACGAGTGTGTGGAAGTCATGTGCTGGCCTCAGGGCAAAGCAACACGGCGATATGCGGGCATCACCCACATCAATGTCGCTGACTTGAATGATCCGGCAGTGATTGACTCCATTCATCATCTCTCGGGGAAATATGGGGTAGGCATAAGTGGACTTGGTTATTACCCAAACGCGTTATCATGTGACGCCGCAGAGGCAGAACAAGCAGTTGAACACATCAAAGCCGTCATCACAGCGACTTCAACGCTAAATCTGACGCGAATGAACACGTTCATTGGTCGTGACTGGACAAAGAGCGTGGATGACAATTGGCCCCGATTCTTAAGCACTTGGAAACCAATCATCCAGCATGCGGAAGAACATGGCGTCAAAGTTGGAATTGAGAACTGCCCCATGCTATTCACTGCAGACGAATGGCCAGGTGGAAAAAATCTTGCGGGCAGCCCTGCTATCTGGCGACGCATTTTCAATGACATCCCAAGTGACCACTTTGGCCTCAACTACGATCCATCGCACCTTGTATTCCAGCAGATGGACTACTTGAAACCTATGCGAGAGTTCTCGGACAAACTGTTTCACATTCATGCAAAGGACGTCAGAGTTGACCAGGACCAATTGGATGACCTTGGCATCCTCGCACACCCCAATCAATTCCACTCCCCCAAGCTACCAGGCATGGGTGACGTTGATTGGGGAAAATTCTTCTCGACTTTAACGGATACCGGTTATCGCGGCCCAGTCTGTGTCGAGGTTGAGGACCGTGCCTATGAAGGAAGTGTCGAAGACTGCAAATTAGCGTTGGTTCAAAGCCATGACTTCCTTCGCAACTACGTGCCTGGTGCAAAACTGCTTTAGCCACAAGCCTAAATTCTTCTGCCTCTCGGTAGACACACAGACACGACACACCGGCATGAATGGCAACGTCGCGACTACACCCTGTCAGAGGCTGACAAGTCCATAACCTCGACCGCGCCTTGAAAAACGGAAGCGTCATGTGCCAGATGCACCTGCAATAGCCTAACAGTCTCATTTGGGCATGACAATTTTCGGTTTCGAAAGCTCAACCTCTGCCAAACGCGTCCGACCTGACATGCAGGTCACTCCTGGATGACTTCGATTGCCGCAACGGATCCTGGATTGTCAGAATCCAAGTGCCTGAAATCCATTTTGAGTGATGTCTCCACTGGCACACCATTGAATTCTTTTACCAAAACGCGATTGGTACCAGTTCCTTGCGAAGGCTCAAATCGGATGGCCTTCGCGACGACCTCTCCTTGCAGAGAAAGATCGAAAGGGCCTGTAGCGACAGGCTCAATCGACTTTTGCTGAAGTGATCCCAGATAGATTTTTACGGTGTAATTTGCAGCACCATCTTTTTTGCCACGAAGTGGGATATCCAGACTGTTCAGACCACTGGTACCGGAAGTGTAAAGCCAGGGTGTCTGAGTCACCCCCAAGTCAATGGCTTCGGCATTGCGACTGTACCACTTTCCCCCTGAGTCCAACTGGTGCTTCAAGTTGAACACAAACTCCAGTCGACCACGTGAGCTTGGGCGTGGGTAACCGAACCACTCACGTCCTGAATCATCTTTCCTGTCTCCAGGAGCCCCCAGATTGATCCCCATCCGCTTTACTGGTGTCGAAGCACCAACAGCGCTAAAGATTCCCCAGGACTTGTTCTCAGTCTTTGGCTCCATCACCACCGTCGAAGCAATGGAAAATTGACAAACGCACCCCGCACTCGCTTCGGGAATCATCACCAGCCCATTTCCCGGAATGGCGTTAATCCAGCATCCTAGTCGCTGGCCCGCAAAGTGCCTTGTCCCGCTATCGTTGTAAAGGTCGTAATAGCCAATGAATCCAGATCGAAAGAACATCATATTTGGTGTCGCCGTGATCACACCACAATGGTGTCCTGGCCGACTGAACCGCCATTGCGTTTCCTCACCCGTGAGTGGATGAGAACTCGTCTTCGGCTGCCCTGTATGCAGATTAAATGCCCACGGTTCCGCATAGACTTCATCGCCAATGACCGCGGGGCGATTCATGTAGTTGGCATTTTTAGCCCAAAGCTGGTTGCCATCAGCAGAATCAAGGACGACGATCTTTCGCTGATCAAACTGACCTGACAAAAACTGCCTCCAATAGTGACCATTTGCGTTTGCACCACAAAGCACGATATGTCCATTGGCGTACATGAGAGTGAGACTGCCACCCCCGGCACTGACATTCGTAGTATCTGTGACGTCGACTGCCTTAGACCAGACCTTCTCTCCCGTCTTGCGATCAATCGCGACTGCGAGACGAAGATCAAGTTTCTTTATTTCAGCTTCGGCTTTGAGTGCAGCTTCACCCGTCAACTGTTTCAAATCATCCTTGTCCTGCAAATAAAGTTGCTGTCGCTCCTCCGGGCTGATTGAAGAATCGATGAAGTACACATGCTCCGGTCCGATGGCAATGGTCGTGTGTAGGATATTATCCCCACGATAAGTCCAGGCACGCTTGCCAGTGTCAGTATCCACAGCGAAAACAGCGTCAGTCTGGCTCTTTACTTTCAAGCCTCTTCGACGAAGGCGTGCCTCCAACTCTTCTCGGATGGTACTGGTACCAAACAACTGTCCCTCATCGTAGGCAAGATACGCCCACGCCCTCTCGATCCCATCACTGGATTCCGGCGTGGTGTACTCGGCAATCACCTTCCCCGAAGTCGCTTCGATCGCAACACACGTCTTTCCCGCCGCCGCGTAAAGGTGATCATCACTTGCCGCAAGATTGTGCGTTTCGCGGTTATTAAAGACGCCGGTACGGATCGCTCCAGGATTTTCATATTCCCACAAGAACGTACCGTTATAGGCATCATAAGCCATGATCTTATCCGTTCCCTGAATGAACATTCGTCCGTTCGTTGACAACGGTGCCCCAGCTGCCTCGTGGCGATTCAGCATGGAACTTGGCCCTGGGTCTCCGTACCAAAGCACACCCAAACCGTCACGAATACGATGATCTGCCGCAAAAGAAGTATTGGCAACATTGCCATACTGATGCGACCACGATCCGGCTCCCGGCAACTTGCCTCGTCGCAACATATACCAAGGTGATTCGCTGGTCATTTCCCCCTCATCTTGGTGAAACAAATCAGTCAACCACTGGGACACAGCAATTTCGATTTCACCGTCTGACTGCGAATTGGGGCAACCCAAGATTGCCACTCCACCACACGGCTTTAAAAATCTCGAAACATCCTCCGGGGCACAAGCCATCACACCATTTTGGAATACGGTGTCCGAAACAATCAGATTCGCAAAGTAGTTACTAAACGGTATGTCACTAAGCGGCGCGTTCACGATGGTGACACTTGTCCCATGCATGCCCGCTGCCTCGAGCAATGTCCTTGACTTGGCTGCCTTTGTCGGGTCTGGTTCAACCCCGATGACATTCAAGTTACTCTGCACTGCCAACTCATAAGCTAAACGCCCTTCTTCACTCCCAAGCACCAGACAAAACCCTGTCGCCTGTCCACTGCGTTTAAGGATTTCCGCCGCAGCTTTGCGGAATCGATCTTGATTCTTGAGTTTCTCGTAAGGCTTGCCATACGCAGCAGGCCACTCTCGGGTTGGTGCGTTCGCCACCTCAGCAGTCAGTTTGGCTTCGGACAGAAACGCGTAAACATGTCCTTGGTCAGTGCTGACCGCAAGGACCCCGCCATCGACTGCCAGACCACGTACATTTCCAACAACCTTTTGCGTCCACAAAAGCTTGCCGGACTTTCGATCCAAAGCAATCAACTCGTTGAGCCCTCCCGCAACAACGACGTTTTGCGTCGCAATCAATACGTCATCAAAGGTCGTGGGAAACTCCCACAGAACGCCGATCTGCGCAAATTCGAGCATTTTCTGCTTTGCTTCTGCTAGTTTGGCAGGTTCACTGCGAGCGGAGCGGGCTTTCAAAAACCATTTCTGTTTTTCCTGACTGGCTTTGGAGTGTTTGGCGTGATCCACACAAATCAACTTTTCGCCAGTCAGGATAAAAGCCTGATCATCCGCCAATGCCATCTGCCGCCCATTGATGTAAGCCTCGCCCACATCGCCATTTCGTTGATCCATGGCAAGAAAATGATGAGGTCCACCGGCATAAACCTGCCCATCACCCAGTAGTGCTTTCGTTCCCCCCACCACACCGCCGGCGTCAGTTCGCCATGAATACTTCTCTTGGAAGACAATGCTGCCATCGTTCTTGGAAATCGCAACAGGTAGAGATCGCCCTGAAGGAACAAACAGATTCTCTTGATTGCAGAGAAGATAACCCTGCGGTGTTAAATCATTACGGCCTGCATTCTGCTCGCTGATCGTGTCATTCCGCCAGATGACGTCACCTGATAGCGCGTTGACCGCACACAGATAAATCATTTCATGTGGGAATACACCAGCACCAAAATAAGCCGTTTCCCCGTCGATCAAAACACCTGTCCTGACCGGCCAGCGTGATATCATCTCCCCCCGTGACAACAGGCGATCATCTTTGGGACCAACACGCATGACCCAAGCAGTCTGCCCGGTAACCGCGTTCAGACAATAAACTTTTCCATCATCAGATCCAAAGTAAATATTTCCATGTGCCAGGGTTGGCGCGAGCCGAATCGCTCCCTCGGTGTAATGCGTCCACAAAACCTCACCTGTTGTACTCTTTACACAGTACAGACGATGGTCCACGGTGCTACCAAAATAAACACGACCGTCTGAGATCACAGTTTGCATCGCATCATCGAAATCAACACGGTGCCGCATCTCATGACCTTCGATCGGCGCGTTCCGAGGCCCCTCCCATGCCAACCGAGGCTTCACAGGGGTTTTGTGCTGCCAAACCAACTTCAACGGGAACTCCAGTTCCGTTGGTGCATAACCCGCCCGGTCATTACCGTTCAAATAAGTCGACCAATCTGCGAAGCCTGTCACATCTGAGACGTGTAGAAATAGGATTGCGAGTACGAAACGTAATGAAGGCATAACTCAAATCCAATTGGTTTTGTATTCCAAATCCCTGCTTGGTCGACGCGGGCTCTTTGGTAGACAGGGGTTCCACGAATTGGGCAACTACAAGTAGAGGCGGAGGCCACAAGCGAATGCGGAGGAAATCCATCTTCAATGCGTTTCCAAAACACGCCAAGCGCGCAGCGGCTTCGTTCGCTGATAATATAACGATTCAAGTCACTGCCGAGGGGACAACGAAAGCTCCCACTCGGTTTTATTTGGGACCTCATGCTTGGCCATGACTCTGACTCCAGGCGTTCCCCTGTCGGTAGGCTTAAACAAAGCCATGCCGTCTGATGCTCCACATCCATGGCCAAATAACAAGCGAGTTGTTCATCAACGACACAGAAAGTGCCGAGCTACAATTGAATGGCTGGGAATGCCAATACCCCACCGTTGAGAACCCAGTGCACCGTTGAGAACCCAGTGCACCGTTGAGAACCCAGTGCACCGTTGAGAACCCAACATCAAGTCCGGTGCTCCACCATGCTCGCTCCAGACAGTCTCCATCGGTGGCCGGGCAGGCGTGCGAGCATCTACAAGCGAGGGTTGAACAAGAAGTTACTCAGAACTACATGCAACACATCATGGACAAAAGTCTTCCGACTTGGTCACTCCATCTCGTATTCCAGTTTACCCGATGGTATGAAATCCGCCTTCAGGAAACAGCAGCAGCTTCTTGGATGCCAAATGCGAAGAGTGTTTGCCGCAACTGATCCAGCTCTGCAGGTTCCAGCGGCGTCATGGGTAATCTCAGGTCGCCGGAATCACGCCCAACCAATTGCATGGCTGTCTTGACTGGAATTGGATTAGTAGCAAGTCCAAGCATTTTGCTGCAAAGTGCAAATAACCGATGATGCAGTTCCCTCGCCTTGGCGAAATCTCCCGCGGATGCTGCATTCACCAGCTCGATCATGGGTGCTGGCACAACATTACCTACCACAGACACCACGCCCTCCGCACCGACGCTCATCATCGGCAGCGTCAGCGAATCATCTCCGCTGAGGACTGTTAAATCGGTCGTGCCGACGATGGCGGAGCACTGATCGAGTTTGCCAGTGGCTTCTTTCACCATGGTGATTCCAGCCACGTCGCTCAAACGCTGAATCGTCTCTACCTCGATCTCTTTTCCGGTACGACCGGGGATGTTGTAGACGCAGACCGGAATATCTACTTGTTCGGCCACCGCCTTGAAATGCTGATAAAACCCTTCTTGGGTGGGCTTGTTGTAGTAGGGAGCGACTTGCAGCGTTGCGTCGGCGCCTTCAGAAGCCGCCCGCCGAGTTAAACGCAATGCTTCTGCCGTACTATTGCTGCCAGTACCAGCCATGACCTTCGCTCGACCAGCGACACATTGAATGACTTCGGTGATCACCCGATCATGCTCATCATGCGTCAGGGTAGGCGACTCACCGGTTGTTCCAACAGGTACGATGCACGTGGTACCGGCAGCCAATTGAAACTCTACCTGATCGCGGAGCCTCTTGCAGTCAACCTCGCCATCGGCAAAAGGTGTGATGATGGCGACCGACAATCCTGCGAAATCGGATCCCTTTCTCTCGGACATATCAGTTCTCGGTGGGGTTGTGGATGTTCGAGGGCGAGTTTAGCAAGCATTGCCAGCATTCAAAAGGACCAGAAAAGAACTCCGTCACGCGAACCCCCTGTTTTGCGCATCTTACCACACTGAAAAATCTCGCAAGCAAACGCTTTGAAGTTTGTCTGATTTAACCTCAAGCACGAGAAACCTCGCTCTATTCATCTCCCAACAGGCGGTCAGCTTTGGTACATCGGGGTCTTCGAGAACTGCCACTGGAATTTGCAGACCTTTTGGTTCCCCGACTCCCGCAAGCTTGATGCCGACCCGCCTAACGCGTTATGTGCTGATCGAGATTCTGAAAATATTCACGGTCTCTTTGATTGCGCTGACACTACTGATTCTTCTGATTGGTGTGGGTCGCGAACTTCTTCGACAGGGCCTTGGCCCGTTGGCAATCCTGCAGCTGCTGCCATTCGTGCTACCAATCGCTCTTCAATTCTCGTTCCCAGCCACCGCCTTATTCTCGGTTTGTTGTGTTTACGGGCGGATGGCGGCGGACGGTGAGGTGGCGACCGTGAAAGCCTCGGGGATTTCACCTCTGAAGATTCTGCAACCCGCCTTTATCTTTGCGGCTCTATTAAGTCCCATTGCTGTCTACGTGTCAGATCTTGCCGTCTCGTGGGGCCGCCCCGGCATTCAGCGTGTGGTACTCATGTCAATTGAAGACGTTACCTACCGTTATTTGAAGAACCAGCGTTATTACAAATCAGGCCGTGACCCAAGTCGCGGATTCTCGATTCACGTTGAGAACGTTGTCGGCCGAAAAATGATTCGGCCGACTGTCAGTATTCAAGGCGGTGGCAGTGATCCAATCAAACTTTCCGCCCGTGAAGGAGAACTAAGATGGGACGGGGAAACAGAACAACTTGTCCTTTACGTTGTCGACACTCAAATTGAAGCTGGAAGTAATTTTCGGGGAATCATTCCCGACGAAGGTGAATTCCCGATTCCAATCGGTGATGCTCTCAAAGCCAAAAAGCTGAGTGAACAAAGCCCTAGTGCAGTCCCTTTGAATCTGCTTGGCAGGGAGAGCGTTGCGCAGGACAACCGGAACCACATCGCGGTGGGTGAGGTCGCTGCCCACACCGGTTTCAGTCTCATGACCTGCCGACTGGATCAAATTGCTGACGGTAAGGGCAAACAACTGGAAGAGCAACTGCGTAGCAAGCGAAAACGCCTGATTCGCCTCCAAACCGAGCCGTGGCGACGTTGGGCATGGGGCTTCAGCTGCCTGTTTTTCGTCTTCGTCGGAGCGCCACTGGCAATGATCGCCAAAACCAGTGACTACTGGTCAACCTTTGGACTGTGTTTCCTTCCAACTCTGCTGGCATATTATCCTTTGTTCATTTTCGGTCTCGAGCAGGCCAAGGATGGCAATCTGCCTCCTTACGGAGTCTGGATGGGCAATGCAGTGATGGTGATGATTGGAACCATCCTGATTACCCGCGTACGCAGATACTAGCAGCTTGGAAAAGATACCAGAGTCCTGGTGAACAGCCGTACGTGACGGTGACGTATAATCCCACCGCACCGTTGACATCGATCGGTATCGGCGTCGCAGTGTTTCGTCATCCGATGACGAGAACTAAATAGAAAACATAAACGCTTGATAACCATCAACGGCTGTCCGGCGAGGATATTCATCCACCACCACACGCCGAGATATTCCAAGTGTCGTTCAGCCTCCCAAGCGAATTCCTCTCCCGGGTCAACAACAAAACCTGCACCATAGGTGTCCTCGGCCTAGGCTAAGTGGGCCTACCTCTTATTGATGCATTTACAAACGCGGGATATCGCTGCCTGGGATTCGATGTCGATCCGGACAAGGTCGACTCATTGACCCACGGCCAGAGCTACATCAAGCATATCAACAGCAATAAGATCTCTGATTGGCTTGCCAGGGACCTTTTCGAAGCCACGACCGACATGCAACGACTGAGCGAACCGGATGCTTTGTTGATTTGCGTCCCAACTCCACTGGATGAAGCTCGGGATCCTGACCTGAAATACGTGATAGGGACCTGTGAGCACATCGCCCCCGCACTTAGGAAAGGTCAGCTTGTTGTTCTCGAAAGCACCACCTATCCAACCACCACCCGCGATGTCGTCGTTCCCATTCTGGAACAAAGTCACCTGAAGGCTGGCACGGACTTTTTCGTCGCCTACAGCCCTGAAAGAGAAGACCCAGGAAATCCAGATTTTTCAGCGGCAGGAATACCGAAAGTCGTCGGAGCCATTAACGACACCAGCCTTCAGTGTGCAAGCCGACTTTACGAGACTGCTGTCGCAGGAGTTGTTCCCGTCAGCACTTGCGAAGTCGCAGAAGCGTCCAAAGTGCTCGAGAACATTTACCGTGCTGTGAACATTGCGTTGGTCAATGAGTTGAAAGTGCTTTTCGACTCAATGGATATCGATGTTTGGGAAGTGATCAATGCCGCAAAGACAAAACCATTCGGTTTCCAAGCGTTTTATCCCGGCCCAGGTCTTGGTGGACATTGCATCCCGATTGACCCGTTTTATCTCTCATGGCTCGCCCGCAAGCAGGGACTCAGTGCCAGATTCATTGAACTGGCTGGTGAGGTGAATCGGGCAATGCCAGAATATGTTGTCACGCGCACGTCTGAATTTCTCAATGAATTTTCAAAGCCCATCCGAGGAAGCAAGATTTGCCTCGCCGGGGTTGCCTACAAAAAAGACGTTGACGATCCCAGAGAATCGCCCTCGTTTGAATTGCTGGAACTGCTGCTGGAACGTGGTGCAGACATGAGCTACAGCGACCCACACGTACCCACGCTACCATCCATGCGGCATTTTGATCTGCCACCAATGGAAAGCCAGAATCTGACTCCCGAGTATCTTCAATCCCTCGATGCAGTGCTGATTGCCACAGACCATACCGATTTTGATTACGATGCCATCGTCAAACACGCACCCTTGGTGATTGACACACGAAATGCAACCAGCGGCGTCGTCGGCACCCACGAACACATTCGCAAGACCTGATTACAACAGGTTTCATGCGTATCTTCCTCCGCACTTGTTGGTAATATCGCAGAACTCTTCAGCGTCGCCATGCCACTATCCGTTGAAAACGACTCCCTTTCGGTCCTTGCTTTGGACCCGTTTCATGGGGGCAGCCATCGCCAATTTACTGAATGCTTGGCAAACACAAGCCAACATCACTGGCATGTCATTAGCGGTAAACCCGTTCACTGGAAGTGGCGAATGCGTTCAGCCCCCATTGACTTTGTTCACCGAACTCGTGAATTAGTCGCAACGGTTGGCTACCCTGATGTCCTGTTCGGCACTGATATGCTGGACTTGCCCGTCTACCTCGGATTATTAGGAGATAGCCGAATCCAGCAGGTGCCCAAAGTCTTGTATTTCCATGAGAACCAGTGGAACTATCCGGTCTCTCCCAACAGAAAAGTCGACAACCATTTCGGTTACACGAACTTGTTATCCGCCATGACAGCTGACGAAGTTTGGTTTAACTCACAGTTCCACCTCGATGACTTCATCAAGGGCAGTAGCAATTTCCTGAAACAAATGCCTGACACGCGAGACCTTCATTCTCTGGACGTCCTGGAGGCGAAAGCACGAATCATCCCACCCGGCTTTTCGCCTCCACGTGAAATTTCACCCGTGCCAGCCACGCCATTGGCTATCGCGACAGATCCGACCGATGGTTTGTCGGAAACTGAACTACGCCAGGCCGAGAGGGTCATCGAGGATTCTGCCCACGCCAAAGTCGACCCTTGCATCACAGTGGGCTGGGTTTCGCGCTGGGAATACGACAAATGCCCCGAAGATTTCGTGACATTTTTGCGTATGCTTACGGACACGAAGCTGAATTTCAAACTCATTTTACTCGGAGGAAGACCACGCCATCCCGTTCCCCAACTGAACGAAATCAACGAAACTTACAAGAGCCAAATCATTCATGACGGCTTCGCCAAGAATCTCGAAGACTACTGGAGTTTACTGAAGCAAATGGATGTTGTGGTATCAACCGCCAACCACGAGTTTTTTGGCATCGCCATTTGCGAAGCAATTTGGGCAGGTGCGATCCCAATCGTGCCTGACAGACTTAGCTACAGGGAACACATTCCCGGGAGTTGTCGATACCAAACGCTCGATGACGCAGTCAGTATGGTGGCACACTACACATCAACAGCCGCGCGGGTCCTACAAAGCAAGCAGTGCAAAAGGCAAATTGAATCGCTACGAACCCGAGGCATCATCGAGCAAATTGATGCACACCTCCTCGCTTTGGCAGCCCGCTGAACTGTCTGGCAACTTAAACTGAAGGCCCCGTGCCAGGTTCGACATGCGTACGCAGTTCACCTGAACCTAAGATGTTC
>DOPG01000033.1 GCA_003513555.1 Rhodopirellula sp.
CTAGCCAGAGCAACGACAGATCGTGGGAGTGTCTTCTTTTGTACCACCACAACCTCCGCCGGCGATTCGTCCTTGGCGACCGCGGGGGTCGTGCTGTATGCCATGATCCAGCGGGCTGGTGAGGCCGGTGCCAAAACCTTATCGAGTACCAGGCAAGCGGTTGCTGGTGATCCCGAAGTTGGCGACATGCAAGGTTGGGAGCAGTTGACTGGAAATACCGACGGCCTATCAAGTACTTATGCGTCCACGGCAGGTGTCTATCAGGGTGACGGGGGACTGATTGCCATCAACCGGAGTGGTGGGGAAGATGCCGCGACGATTGTGCCGGCGGAACGCGTTGAAATGCTGTTTGCAAATCTTGATTTTGACCGCGTCAATCAGACCGCCGATAATAATGGCAGTCTGATTCAGGAAATCTGGCGGCTGTTTTTGATCCTTGTGTTGACCGCACTCATTGGCGAAGCCTTTCTGTGCATTCCGAAACGAATCACCGCGAATGATGCCGGTGCATCATTTGCCGGGACAGGAAAATCACCGGTCAATCACCTCGCTGGTTTTAGTGACTCAGACGCAGGCCATCAGGCCGACGATGTCTCGGTGGGAGGTGTGGTTTGAGTGGTCTTCAACACCTGACCTTCCTCGCGACTCCGTTCTCGCTCACTCTAGCGATTTTGGCGATTCTTGGAACGTGTGCGGTCAGTTACTACGCATGGCTACGCAGCGGGCGGCTTGCATCCGTTGCGAAATTGGAAGTGTTGCGAATCTTCATTGTCGCAATGATTGCTGTGTTGTTAAATCAGCCAGAATGGATCGAAGAATACCAGCCTGATACCAAACCGACGATTGCGATTCTTTGGGACGATTCTCGTAGTATGGAGACCCGCGACGTCTTGGTAAACGGAGCTGCTGGAAAAGAAGCGATCACGCGTGCTGAAGCGGTCAGACCTTTGTTGGATGCCGCCGCCTGGTCGGCGTTGGATGATCGCTTGAATGTAGTATTGCAACCGATCAGTAGCGCAGGGATGCCAGCAGATGAGGTGGAGAAGCCGGCTGTGGACAAAGATGGTGAGCGGGGTGATACAAAGCCGACCGTTACCAACTTGAAGAGCCCACTGATGGAAACTGCCGAAAAAGTTGGTCAGTTGATGGGGATTGTGCTGGTTTCGGACGGTGACTGGAATGAAGGAGGGCCCCCTGTTGAAGCCGCGTCACGTTTGAGAACAAAGCAGGTGCCGATCTTCACCGTAGCTGCAGGTAGCCCCAATCGTTTACCTGATGTGGAGCTGCTTAGTGTTGATATACCAACGTTTGGAGCCGCTGGGAAACCTGTCCGTATACCATTCACAATCGACAGTTCTTTGCCTAGGGATTTTGTCGCGACAGTGAAGATGGAAGTTTCCAATGGAGATACCTTGACCAAGGATGTTCGTGTCACGGCGATGGGACGTACTTATGACGCCTTCAATTGGAGGACAACGGACACGGGGGACTTCACGATTTCTGTGTCGCTTCCAAAACAGCCAGAAGAAACAATTGCTGATAACAATGAACAAGCAGCTCCCATTGTTATTCGTGAGGAACAGCTAAAAGTGCTTGTTGTCGAATCCTATCCAAGATGGGAGTATCGGTATCTGCGCAATGCTCTGTCGAGGGATCCTGGAGTTGAGGTTTCGTGCTTGCTGTTTCATCCCGGGTTGGAAAAGGTTGGGGGAGGGTCTCAGGATTACATACAGTTGTTCCCCGAAGCGATCGAAGACTTGGCTACCTACGATGTTGTTTTTCTTGGTGACGTGGGGTTGGATGATGATCAGTTGACCGAAGAACAGTGCGAGTTGTTAAAGGGACTAATTGAGCAACAAGCCAGTGGGTTGGTGTTCATGCCCGGGTTGCAAGGTAGGCAATTCAGTCTGCAGGGTACCGCCCTGGATGAATTAAATCCGGTCGTCATGGACGGTTCGCAGCCGGGTGGATGGGGCTCACGTACTGCTGGGAATTTTGAATTGACCGAAAGAGGCCGTGGCAGCCTTTTAACAAAATTGGCTGATAGCGGTGACGAAAACGTGCAGGTGTGGGAGGACCTACCGGGGTTTCAATGGTATGCGCCAGTCGTGAGGGCCAAGGCGGGGGCCGAGGTGTTGGCTGTGCACAATGAGATGAGTAATCAGTACGGGCGTCTGCCGCTGCTTGTGACAAGGACGTTTGGCGAAGGGAAAGTGCTATTCATGGGTACCGACGGTGCCTGGCGATGGCGAAAAGGTGTTGAGGATAAATATCACTATCGGTTCTGGGGCCAAGTGGTGCGTTGGATGGCTTACCAACGAAATATGGTCAAAGGCAAAGGCATGCGGCTTTTCTACAAACCAGATCAGCCTCAGGTTCGCAAGACACTCACATTCAGTGCGCACGTGATGGACAAGGGAGGTGAGCCACTGCAACAGGGCGATGTTCTGGTGACAGTCACTTCGCCCAGTGGAGCAGTCGACAGCGTGAGACTGACGGCAGAGGACGATCAGTGGGGCGTGTTCCAAGGTCGGTTCACGCCGCAAGAGCCGGGGAAACACTCGGTTGCTGTGATCTGTCAACAAACAGGCGTCAAGTTGGATACGACGCTCTACGTGCGAGGGCAAGCGATTGAACAGATTGGAAAGCCTGCTCGGCCTGATGTGCTGGAGGAACTCGCATTGGTGTCCAAAGGGAAGGCGGTGGAACAGAATAGCGTCGCTGATATTATCGAGTTGCTCGCGGCACTCCCGCAGCCCGAACCTTCTGTGAGGCGACTGCAATTGTGGAGCCATCCGCTGACGTTTCTTGGGATCGTGGTTTTGCTGGGGATCTTCTGGGTCTGGCGAAAAGCCGTTGGCTTGATCTGAGCTGAGGCGATGTGTTGGCTTGACAATGTTGCGCTAGGTTGAGGCAGTAACCGAGGAAGGTTCCAGCCAAGGACATTGCCAATGCTGTTTCGAGGATTTTTGTATACTGCGGCGCTCTGGGATCGCACGAGATTTTCATAAGAAGTCCGCCCTGAGTCGGCGTTGGTTGACCAGAGTGCTCAAAAACGGATGGGCTTAGCTAATGCACATCGTTCGCGTTTCTGAAATGCGAACGTTTCATTCGTCAGCTTTTTCGATGGTGTCTGGCTGTGTGTTGTTGTTTGGCAGCGGCTTGGTCGCTGCTTTTTTGAGTGGCATGATTGATTTCGTCGGTGGCGTTTTGGTGTCAGGTTGACTGCCAGGTTTGGTAGGTTTGTCGGTGGGAAGGGGAATCGGAATCAACACAAGGCGAAGCGGTGTGCCCTGAGCAGGAATCCGCTCCGTGAATGGTAGGTAAAGTAAGTCACCGGCTTCGGCACTGCTTGCAACGGGGATATCCATCATGGCTGAGTTGAAGTTGGAGACACAGATCATGTCTCCCGAATCGGCGCGATAATATTCCTTGCCACTCTCGGGATCCTTCCAAAATCCACTTCCCGAGAAAACCCAGTCGGGTTCCATCTGTTTGCCGGTACTCGCCTTTTTTACCCACCGTCGACCGTCGACAGCCTTGAATTTGTCATCTTTATTTCGGTAGCAGACCCAAATTCGTATTCGCTGACCTGTCGCGGGTACAAATTTGGGTAAAAACTCAACTGGAGTTCCTCGCATCGCACCCACGGCAAGTAAGGCGGCGTGAACCTCTTTGGATCTGGCCAGCGTACCGATAATGGATTCGTGCTCCTTGGTACCTTCGGGGCAAGCGAACATCTCAAGGGGACCATCGGTCATGGCTACATAGCCATCTAAAATGACGCGTTTGTTTTTGGCGTCGATCCATAAATGGTCCTTGCTAATTGCAACGCCTCCAGGCGGTGGACTGAGGACGCGGCGGGTGATTGTTGCGGGGGACACGTACGCGTTTTGGACTTCATCAATTTCGGCCTGAGTTGGAGTGTCTGGCAACTCGGACTCTTTTGGCTCGGAATCGAGGCGGCTTTGTGGGGGCCCCGGGCTGGGAAGCTGGGGTTGGGACGTCGTTTCCTGCTTGGCACCTGATGAACTGGGCTCTTCCGCGTTTTGGGTACCGTTTTTCTGTTCCTGTGCGGAGACCTGCGGGATGGATCGCAGAGAATGGAAACCTTGGATTATTAAAAAGGCAGCGACGAACGGCATGCACTTATTCATCTTGTCTCTCACGGTTGCGGCACTTGCCGTCTCGTGGACCCATTTGGCAACTGGATACGCGAGGCGGATGAACTCAGGGGGGGCGGTTCGGGCCAGTATTCAGCCCGTTGGGGATGGTTTTTCTGCAATGTTGGGCTCTCGAGCACGATACGACTCGCTCGGATCTCATGGTTTACAGGCTAGCGTAGCAACTTTTACCCAGTAAGGTATCGTCCGGCTCGGGAGTGACTATCCTTGCACGTATCGTGCCAACAGTTATCGACTGCTCGCATTTCAACACAGTCTGGGTGGCAGATCGGTACCCAATGAACTCAAACAGTGGCGATAGCACATGGCGATAGGAAAATGCAATGCAAAATTCACTCGGTATGCGGTCGTAACTTTCGTCTTGCAGCTGTTGGGCATTCCAACTTTTTCTAATGCGTAAATTACCGGCGGTGCTGATGAAAGCATCGCCATGGGCAAAATTGGTTGATTTTGATGTCGAGAGAGTCTTTTCTTACTAAGTCAGATGCTGTTGAGCCTGCGGATGTAGGTGACAGGCAGCGTACGGATGCCTGGTGCAATGAAAGTTGGAGCGGATTAACGAAGCGTTTGTCACGGCTGGCACACCCCAGGCATTTAGAAAAGATGTTTGGTAAAGAGGATGGCCAGGCCGCGATTTATCTGTGGGGTGTGGCAGCAGCCCAGGGCAGTGAGTGCGATCGTGTGATCGTTGCTTTATCTGATTTGACACGTGCACGGGAGAATTCTGGTGTCGGGGAAAGTGTGCGAGCCGACCAAGTCGATTTTGATCGTGAGGCTGCAGCTTTTTTAGATTCCATTGACAGTCGGCAGGTGTTCTCTGCTTTGGACTGTCACTTTGCGGTTATTTGGGCAGCAGCGTTGCCCGCACTCGCGAGCCGCATGGAAGCTCACCGTTGGTGGCGTTTGACATCGACACTGCAGCAGCTGCATGAGTCTGTGGTACAACGCAGCATGGCTTACAGCGTGGATCATTTGATGCTTGCCGGCGAACTGGGGCTGACACTTGCGTGGCGCGTTCCTTGCCTGTCGAAATGTAAAAGCTTGGCAGGACGTGCGGGTGAATCGGTCAGGATGTGGTGTGATCGGGAAGAAGAGGCCGTTTCAGGGGTTTTGGGGAATGCGGCAAATGTTCGCCTGATCTTGGCGTCGTTATTGCGCTGTCGGAAGTTGCTTGAAAAAGTAGCGAAACGCAAGTTCCGAAAATCTGATCGAAGCCTTCAGGCGGTCTTGGCCGAGTGGTCAGCGGCGTTAACCCACCCGTTGGGGACCGCATTGAGTACAGCTTCAGAAGAAGACATGTGGGCCGACCACGCAGACTTTGGGTTGATCGCTACGCTGCAGAACGAATACCCCGAAATGCTGAATGCCGCTTTCTCAGCTGCCCGCGGGGAAACACCCGTGGGGGGACGACTTGAATGGGAGGTGGGGCTGCCCGAAACATGGCACCATGACCAGAATGCGAAATTGGCTGTCGGGTTTGCAGATTGGGATGTGAGACAGGGAAGATTCCATCTTGACTACTCGGGGGAGTTTCCAGAGCTGGAGCTCTTTGCTGGTCGCAGACGATTGTTTTCGGGAAGGGTCCAGGTGCGTCTGGAGTTGGACGGCGTGGAACGGCAACCTTGCGGAGAGTGGTCCGAAGTCTGTGAACACAGTGACGACGATGTGCACTATCTGGAAATTGAGCAGTCGTGGAGTGGAGGAATTGTTTTACAAAGGCAGATCATGCTTGTGCGGGACGACCGATGTGTCCTGTTTGCTGATAGTGTGATTCCAAATGAAACAAGTGCTGTCTCAAAATCGAAAGTTGATTATTGGTGCAACTTGCCATTAGGTCCGTGCATCAACTGGTCGCCCGAAGCAGAGACTCGTGAGGGCTTTCTAATCGACGGAAAACGCCGGGCGTTAGTGGTGGATTTGGCTGCTGGAGAATGGTTAACGGGGCCCACTGATTCAACGCTCGGTGAAACCAGTGACCGGCACCTGCAGCTTTTTGTCAGCGGACGCAAATCACTCTATGCACCGCTCTGGTGCGATTTGCAAAAACGTCGGTTCACGCGGCCGAGGACTTGGCGGCAGTTAACCGTGGGAGATCAACTGGACTTGGTGCCTCGCCATGAGGCCACGGCCTATCGCTTTCAGGCTGGATCTGAACAATGGATGGTGTATCGCTCTTTGGGTGAGCGACGCTGTCGGACGGCGTTGGGAAAGCATTTGGTGGCTGACTTTTACGGTTCACGCTTTTACGCCAGTGACGGCTCACACGAAGAATTGGTAACGGTAGACGATAAGTGTTCCACGGATGATGACTGAACAGCAGACGCAGCAAAGAATCGATGAGAATTGGCAGTTTGTGAAGCAGCAGGTTTGTGAGACTGCGCGTGCGTCTGGGCGTGATCCAGATTCCGTTCGCATCATCGGCGTGTCAAAGTACGTGGACGAAACACTCACGCGGGCGTTAACCATAGCTGGTTGCCGTGACTTGGGTGAAAGTCGTCCGCAGTTGATGTGGCAGAAGTCGCAGGCAATGCAGGATGTGATCCCTTTGTCATGGCATATGATTGGGCATCTGCAACGCAATAAGGTGCGACGTTCGCTGCGTTGCAAACCAATGATTCACTCGGTAGACAGCAAGCGAGTGCTGGCCGCGATTAACGAAGAAGCTGTGCTGCAGGAGGTTTGCATCGCCGTTCTGCTCGAAGTGAATATAAGTGGTGACCAGGCCAAAACCGGGTTCTTGCCTGATGAACTTGAGGCCGTGATTGAGGCCATGCTTGATTCAAATATCAAATCAGGTATCGAAATTCAGGGGTTGATGGCGATGGCCGGTTGGGGCACAGACCTGACAGCTGCCCGCAGACAGTTCGAGAAGACGAGAGAACTGCGGGATCGGCTGGAATTGGCTAGTGGGTGCCCTTTGCCCGAACTATCAATGGGCCTGAGCGGGGAGTATCAAGCCGCGATTCTCGCAGGGTC
>DOPG01000239.1 GCA_003513555.1 Rhodopirellula sp.
TATGTCACAGGTCGCAGTGGTACGACGGTGTTACTGAAAGATGCAGATCAGTTTAGAATCGTCTCAACTAACTCAGTTGGCGAACCTGTCGATGCGACCCCTGCTCTCGACGGTCGCGAACTTTTCATCCGCGGGCAAAATCACCTCTTCTGCATCTCCGAATAGTATTTAAGCCGGCCTTTTTGCGTGTTCCGTCATACCCAACATCCTGAAATCACATGAACCAAACCCGTTACGTTGTCGCGTCACTCGCAACCCTTGCACTCGCTGTCGCCGGATCCCTTGTTGTCGAAGCCCAACGGCGGGGTGCACGAAGAGGTGGTCGCAACAGCGGGCAACAGTCTTTGAGCGAACCGTTTCGCGGTGTAGCTGCAAATAACAAGATTCAGGACGGGCTGTTCAAGATTGAATCAACCGGCGTGACAACCAAACCTGTGGTGGATGCCGCGAAGGCATTCTTGGCAGGAATTTCGGCCGAGCAGCGCGAACGTACTACCTTCAATGTTGATGACATTGAATGGAGAAGCTGGGACAACCGCCATTTTTATAAACGTAAAGGGGTTGGCTTTGATGAAATGGATGCGAAGCAGAGAAGCCTCGCCTTTGGCATGCTACAGGCGAGCTTGAGCGCAAAAGGCCTTAAGTTGTCGAAGGACATCATGAAATTAAATGGGACTCTTGCCGAGCTTGCGAACAATTTCGATGAGTACGGAGAATGGTTGTACTGGATCACCGTGATGGGTGAACCATCGACCACCGAGCCTTGGGGATGGCAGATTGACGGTCACCACCTGATCATCAATTACTTTGTCCTGGGGGATCAAGTCGTGATGTCACCAGTCTTTATCGGCAGTGAGCCAGTTCACGCAACTTCAGGTCGGTTCAAAGGAACCATTGTCATGCAGGAACAGCAGGACACGGGCGAGGCGTTCATGCGATCGCTGAGCCAGGAACAACAAGCCAAAGCAACGCTCACTAGAATCAAGGACCAGAATAATGCCGTTGCACAGGCGTACAAAGACAATATCAACCTTGATTATGCCGGGATACGTGCCAGCGAGCTATCAGATGCACAGCAGCAAGCTTTGCTAACGCTAGTTCATACTTTTGTCGGCACCATGGCGGAAGGCCATGCACAGATCAAGATGAAAGAAGTGGAACAGAATCTCGATCAAACTTACTTTGCTTGGGTAGGCGGCATTGGCACTAACAGTGTTTTCTATTACCGAATCCACAGTCCGGTCATCTTGATCGAATTTGACCATGAACGACGCGTGGCCCCGTTCCGATCCGCAACACCAACCCGCGATCACATACACGCAGTGATACGAACACCCAATGGAAACGATTACGGCAAGGACCTGCTTCGACAGCACGTCCAACGGCACCACAGCCATGACGGACACACACATGCGCCACAGGGCAAATAGCCACCTCAGTCCGTGCCCCAACTTCCATTTACCAACAAGTCTTCCTCAGACACCCATGAATGGAAGATGCCCTTTCCTTGTTTTTCATCACAACCACGATCACAAATCTTTCCGTAGATGGTCACAACCTTGGTTAGGAACGTCCGCTCTCATGACCGGACTGGCGTATGGAGACGGAAGCTTGCTTACGCACTCGGTGAATCCGCACTGTTCTCGTTAGATGATGACATTTGATGAAGGAATGTCGGCAATACCCCGAGATAACAATTGCACTGTTTGCACACTGATGCGTTTTCAGCTACGGATGTGCCACACTTAGGACAAGGCCTTTCCGTCTTTGGGATCCGTTTTGGCGGTGGTGGAACGGCATCCATCGAACCGAGAATGCGCATCACCCCCGTGTCTGTTACCTCGTTTGCCGCAGAAGCTGACGGCTTGAATGTCAATGCAAATACGAACTGAGTGCTGCATCGTGGACATTTCACGGTCTTGCCCACCAGATTCGCACTGCCTCGTACTTTGTGCCCAGAAGGACACACGGCGGTGACCTTCTGATTTGTTGGCTGTAACATTTGTTTCTCCGTTACTTACTGTGCCGCATTTCCACTGTTCGTGTTACGCTGCCTAGCGCTGCCGAGCAACACTTGCCCTGCATGTCCTATTCTGTTCAACCGCCTGCCGTCGACGAGGTTCCGATAAAACCCACGACATTCCTTTGCTGTTCTTGGTGTGAAGCCAAACCATCGGAACAAAGTTGGAAAAAAATTGGTGGCTCTAGAGTTTATGTGGCCGGCAAGTTTTGAATCACCCGCGAGCTCGTGTACTCAATTCGGTCTCACTTTGTAACGGCTACCTACGAGCCGTTACTCCCGTGAAACCACGCTAATTATCTACGCAGAGCGTGCGAGCGCTGAAACTGAAACAAGGCAAGCAGTGCCAGCGAGGGAAAACTTTTCAGGCACATGCCCACCAAAAAGACTGGACCTGTCCGACAGGCAAATACCTCTGCGCCGCGAGCACTGGGTTTAAACAGATGCAATCCAAGTTTTGCTTTTCGTGGCCTTGTATGGCGGAGAATACCGCGTGGCTTAACTTCAGCTGGTGGATGCGTCTCGTGCTGAGGTGATCAACAAAAACGTCATGTCCACCTGATGGCGCCCGCTTTACTGACAACAGCCAACCGCGCGGTCGTTGAGCCCTACGCGGTCGCCTCACTTGTATTCAGCTTTGGTTGATCCCTGCTTGCGCAGTGCAATGCGCCGAGGCCCCAAACAAGATCGCTACAGTCGACTTGCGTGACATCTGCTCCGCTAAGTTCACGGAGAAGCCCCGCCGCGTAGTCGTCTTCAGGCGCATGAAACTGTGGCACAAGCAAACGTTCAGACCCTAAACGAAGAAAGTTGCAGTAGCTCTGCGGGACGGCTTGGCCATTGACGCGACGAGTCGCTGGTGCAGGCAACTGATGAACTTCTGGCCGAGGTGAAGTTGTCTCGGCCCACGCTTTAAGTTGCAACCAATTTTGATGCAACCCGGATGCTTGCTTATCGTGTGGATAATTCGACACGCAGACGACGACATTTTCCCGATCGATGAAGCGTGCAAGTTGATCAATGTGTCCATCGGTGTCATCTCCTTCGAGACCACCCCCGTCAAGCCAAGCAACTTCTGTCATCCCGGTGAGCCGGTGAAGTTCTTGTGCCACAAGTTCTTTGCTGACCCCAGGATTTCGATTTTTCCCGAGCAAACAGCTTGGGGTCGTTAACAAACGCCCACCGCCATCAAATTCCAAGGCCCCCCCCTCAACGACCAATTCACTAACAGCAACGGGTAACCGAAATTCACTACCAAGCCTTTTGCAAACAGCGGCATCTGAGTCCCAAGGCGGATACTTTCCACCCCACGCGTTGTATTGCCAGTCAACGAGGCTGAGATGAGTACCTGAGTCGCCAAGAACGAATGTTGGACCGTAATCTCTTACCCAGCAATCGTTGGTTGGAACATCAATCAATTCGATTTGACGTTGTGGTCCAAGTAACTTTCCGCACTCACGGGCTAGCTCTGCGTTTGCAAGCACTCGCACTGGCGATGATTCAGCTATCAACTTTACCCACATGGCAAAGAAAGTTGGAATCGGCTCAAAACGTTCTGGCCACGTTTCTTTGTTGTGCGGCCAAGCAATCCACACGCACTCCTGCGGCTCCCATTCAGCGGGGACCCTTGGATGTTTGGCGAATCTTACTTCGTTAGCCACCGTTTTGAGCAGCGAAGTCATCAGGGCTTCCGCTGAGCGAATAGCCATTCAAAAACATCAGCCCGCTTGAATGTCTGTGCCCAACTGTTGTGGCCTACGCCCGGATACTCGGTGTATCGCAGCTCGGGCGCGTGGCCGCCTTTGGTGAGCGCTACCACCATTTCCCGTGCTCGTGAAATCGGAACAACGCTATCGTTTTGACCATGGAGTGCCCAAATTGGCATTCCCTGATAGTCAGCTGCCCAAGTGGGGTCACCACCACCGCAAACTTCCAGCATCGCAGCAAAACGCCGCGGCTTTGCTGCTGCAGCGTACCACGCACCTTGACCGCCCATCGACAACCCCGTCACGTAGACCCTGGCAGGATCAACGGGATGATTCTTGATCAGTGAATCCACCAGTTCCAGTGCAGCCTTCATTGGTTTCGACGGATTCTTGTCAAACTCACCCCTTCCCGATGGCAGATCCCAGGGTGATTCAACCCAACGCTGTTCCTCCGGGCACTGCGGAAACGCAACGAACGCGGGGAACTGCCGCATCCTTTCGGGGCTAGCAAAATCCACCGCTGCGTGTACTAACTGTTTCCCATTATCGCTGCCTCGCTCGCCTGCGCCATGCAAAAAAAGCACTAGCGGGTAGCGTTTACCCTGCTCGACTCCGTCAGGTGACAAGAGTCGGTAGGGAATCACGCTGCCAGACGGTCCGGAAAACAATTCCGCCGAGTATTTCGATAGCACCGCGGCATTTCCCTGGGCCATCAGAACTGGCCCCTTCCCAATCCCTAGCATCCCCAGTAGCGCCAGAACCGGAAGGATTGATTTTGGCGTCAGTGAAACCTGGTACATTGGGATATCTTATTCGGGTTTAATTTCTTCCTTAACCTTTTGCACAAAGTGTGGGGATTTCCCGCCTTTGCTGAGCTCGGTGGCTCTTTTCTCGGCTTCTTTTTTCTGGTCGAATTCGAACACGGCAACCCGCTTCAGATTCTGACTAAAGACGCCCCAGTAGAGTCGCAGCCGAACTTCGGCAGCAACCTTCTTTTTCCGCTTCGTAGCCTTTTTTGCGGCTTTTTTCTTCTTTGCGGTAGCCTGTTTTTCTGCGGCTTCAGCTTCGGCAGCTTTCGCCTTCCGATTGACGACCTTTCGGGCCATGGAGCAAGCGGGGGTTTAGAGGGGTGGAAAAAACGTTCAAAATCGCGACCTAGAGCCTAACATGCCGGCAGGTGGTCTGTCAGGGGGAGTCAGGGCCGCATTCTTCGGTCAGAACTAAAAAAGGATCGCTATTCCTCGCGGGCGAAGTTGCGTATGCTGTTCTGCACAGAGTGTTCCGTCAGAAGCGTCAGGAAATCACTCGACGCGTGGAACGTTGCTATTCAGGGGTCGTCCCCGGTGACGACGTCCATATCAATGGAGGAGAATCGAACGATGCAGGTCAATGTTTCAGCTAGGCACGGTAGTTTGCAGCCAGGAGATCAGGAGTTGCTTGTTGAAAAAGCAGAAAAGCTCCGCAGGCTGTTCGATCGCATTAACGCAATCGAAGTGACTGTCGATCTGAAACAATTGGATAAGCCATCAGTTGAGATTCAGGTGTCGGCCGAGCACGCCGATGACTGTGTCGCAACAGCTGAAGCGAGCACCGTGATTGCGGCACTTGACACCGCGATTCCAAAGATTGAACAACAACTTCGAAAATTAAAAGAAAAGAAAACCGGCCATCGGGCCACGGGACACAAACACATCGATATATCGGCCG
>DOPG01000078.1:0-1626 GCA_003513555.1 Rhodopirellula sp.
TTTCTTCGAAGAGCGGCTAGCGTGGCTGTTTCCAAGAGTAGTGAAGTGGAATGTCGGGCCATGGTTCCTGATAGAACGTCTTTGCGTTTGGTAGTGCCTTCTCGAAGAAGATAAAGTCTGCAAAGTCGGCAAGTGCGGTCCAGTCCTGCGAGCCTTGGTCGTGACCGCCGTCGCGGTACCACTGGGCGCAGCGTTCCTTCACTCCGAGCCAATCGTAGACCTCGCGGGCGGCACGCCAGGAAACCATGCTACCCTCGACGTTCAGTTTGTCGGTAAGCCCGTTCGCATTGAACCAGGCCCGTGGTGCGACGGACGCCTTGATGAAGTGTAAATCGAATGGAAGACGCGTCTCCTGATCGCCAAATGGAATCAGGTTGGGATGAAACCAGTACGCGTTGGTGCTGTTCATCTTGTCCTTTATACGGCGGCTTTTATTTCCAAACCGGTGGCAGCCAGTTGTAATGGAGCCGCCTGCGTTCGGTGCAACGACGGCGACACGTTTGTCCAGCATGCCCATCAATGCTGCCGTTTGGCCGCCCCTTGAATGCCCCGTGCAAACTATTTTGTTCATGTCGACCTCTGGCAGCGTTGAAAGCCAGTTGATTGTCACACTACCGCCCCACGCCCAGACGCGAAGGCAACCCCAGTCGTGATCGGGATAGGCGCGCCGCGCGTCGCCACGATCTTGGCGTTTTTTGGCCAACTGATCCTTCCCCCAATCCGGATGCAAGTCGGTGCGTTGATAGCTCACGAGCATATAGCCACGAGCCACAAGATCCGCCACCACCTGATCTTCGACCTCGAAAATTCCATGGCTGTTATGAACAATCACGGGAAACGGGCCACGGCGGTTTTTCGGCGTGTGTATTCCAAGTAGGAGTGCCACGGTGTTGTCAGGGCCAAAACGGAGCCGCACAACACGCTTCACTGCCTGCTCGTTTAAGGCTGGGGTCTCGGAAACAGTCTCCACCTTGAGCTTGTCGGCCGCAGGTTCAGGGGGAGCGTGTCCGAACTGATAGTGCAACACCATTGCTATCATCTCTTTCCGCCGTCGTTCCCAGTCCCTGCGAGTTTCCACTGATGTTCCATCGAGGAATACAAACGGGTTAGGCAATTCTTTGATCTCTGGCAGTTCGTCAACCGTAGGGAAGTTCTGCTGTGGGTCTTCTGCGTGCGCAGCAGTGAAAGCGATGAAACACAACTGGATAAAGAAGAGATTGAAACGCATGGTCATGGATCAAGTGTTGCAGGAAGTAACGAGTGATTTGAGTCAAACGAGCTACGAGTGGCAGAATACCATGCGTCAAAGCTTCGCTCGCATCGGCAGATAAGGTTGGCGATAGCAAAAAGCATATGTTTGCGACAAATTAGCTGCTTTGGTCATCTTACTCGAATACATTACGCTATGCCCTGCATTGATGGAGATTGGGCTCGCGTGTTCCACTCATCACCTGGCGGAACTCACTGTCAACCGATGATTGACTTCGGGTAATGATTCTCGGACGATGCTAAGCAACGTGCCTGAAAGCCGCTTTTCAATTGAGTTCTTGATGTTGCATTGCGAAGGCGACTTCGTCTACGTGGTGCGGGGCAGGCTATCGCAGACCGCAGCGTCCAGACCGCAGC
>DOPG01000078.1:1833-4365 GCA_003513555.1 Rhodopirellula sp.
CAGCGTCCAGACCGCAGCGTCCAGAACCCAACGTCCAAAAGCAAGCGTCGGGGGGGCCGTGTGGCACCACAAAAAAATGCTCCAGAAAGGGATCGGCAACGAACAGAAGAGAGGATTTGTTTTGGGCGAGTTCGAACCGCAAGGAAGTGATGTTGGAAAGGACGCAACAGGCCCGTCTTCTGTTTTGTGATCGTGTTAATCCGGAGCTCAGTTCGCAGCGGGTTTGATTGCAGCGATCGCCTGCTTGGCCGCTTTGACGGCCATTGCTATCGCTATCGCCTTTCCTTGGTAATCATTTCTTGCTTCTAGTTTTTCGAGTTCGGGCAGGGCAGAGGCAGCGCGTGGGCCAAGGCTTGCTAGTGCGTTGGCCGCGATCTGGGCCGAGTGCGGATCGCCTGACAGAGCTGAAGTGAGTACGGGAATTGCGTCCTCGTTGGCTCCAATCGCCGCGATTGCGCGAATGGCTGCTCGATGTAAGTCACGACTTGCTCGATACGCCTGACCACCATCCTGGCTTCCCTGCAGAGGAACTCTGGGTTGTGCAGCAATGTCAATCAGTCCTGGGAGAGCTGAGTGCGCAACCTGCCCGATTTTTTCGAGCGATTCACACGCTGCCTGCTGGTCGGACTGTTGGGCAACTGAGAGGCGTTTTGTAAGAAATTCGAGCGACCCTGGTTTGCTTGCAGAAAGATGCCCCAGAGTTTGAACAATCCGACATGTCTGTTGCTCATTGGCCGTTTCGGTAGCTGCGAGTAAGAAATCCTCGATGTCTGCTTGGATCTCCAAGAGCGTGCTTTGAAGTTTTATGACCAGCGATGGGTTAGTTTCCACCAACAATTGTTCTGCCAGTGGTAGCCCAAGGGAACTTGCTTCGTTTCCCATGATGCTCAGGTACTCAAGGGCTTCGTGCCGGAGTTTATTCGGTTCGTCTTCCAGAACGATCGCTAACAGGGTTTCCTGTTGTTGTTCTTGCGACTGATCCTGCAGTCTTTTCAGCAATTGAGTGCGGATGCTTGGTCGCGGCCATGATGGATTTGTGTTGTTATTTGCAGCGTCCGAACGCTTCTTGCTGGCTGATGGTTCGCAACCGGCCGCGGCCGCGCATAGCATCAGTAGTAGAGTCAGTTTGAGGAGGTAGTGTGGCATCACAATGGGCTCACATGCGGTACGCGGATCTCGAGTGTTTTTATGTGTAAACGGTCAGGAACCTTATTTATTTGGTCCTTGCAAAAAATGCACGTGCAAAAAAGGTTTAGGAAAACACAGGATTATGGATTGGTCTTGCTTTGATCATTTTGTCTGGCGGCGGCTTTACTGCGCAACGCCAGAATGAAGTCAACAAGATATGGTTGCCTGCCGGTGTATTCGGTTTGTCAGCGTTGATTCGGGCACTCTTCCCAACAGTTTCACTTGTAAAAGTAAAAGGTGCTTCGGTTGTTTGCCCTGCCTGGTTTTCAATTTATGTCTTGAGGTTGATTATCGCGGCGTCGCCGAGTGTCTGTCAGGCTGCCAAAACTACGGTAATTGAGTAGATTTGATTGCTTCCGAATTTGGTGTTTCGTGGCAAAGAGCTTCAGGAAAGTGTGGTCACAAGTCGGAGTCGGCTAGGTAGCTTAGAAAGGTATCAGTTCATGCATTATCGACTGTTGGGTAGACTGCTTAGAGAGCTAGGTATGTGGAGTGCGTGCTTATCTCTAGTCACGAGGCGAACCTTAGCGTGACGTGAGGTTCACCATTTGAAAAAATACTCGAGGACTGTAATGGATGTGATTCCATTGAAAACCAGACCTGACAGAATGCCAAAAACAACGGCTGGCCAAGCATTTGGTCTTTTCTTGGTGCGACGGAGGACACAATAGCACCATTGGAATGCCAGGCAGGTCAGAACGTTTGGCAGAGTGGTGGCAAGAATGAAGATCAGCTCTACGATTTCTGGTCCCCTAGTTCGTCTGAACTGAGGCGGAGTCGCGCTGATGAGTAGCCATATCCAGGCCGGCACGACTGCGAGTGACACCACGAAACTAGGGATGTAACTATACGCAAAGATGTGGCCAAGGCGTAAGAACGCCGGGTTACCGTTGGTTGGCTCAGGTTTGACACCTGTTTTCTGCTCGGGACTGCTAGCTGAAACGCTGCAAGGTGCCGAGTAAGGGTTGTTTTCGGTGTCCACGGCAACCACTGAGGAGGTTCTTTGCAATCTTCGGTAGTACGACTAAAAGAACATGTCCCAAGAGGTCCATTCGATGGGTTCTGTCTGCCGCGTGATGCAGTTTACACGACAGCTGGTACAGTTTTGGCCCTTAGTGAGTTGCTGCACGGGAGTTTTTCAGTCAGTTCACTACCGCTAGCGCGGTCAATTCTTTCAACCGTGCCGGGTCAGTCGCCTCGACTTTGGCCACAAAGCCACGTTTGTGTGCAAAGCGTACGTCGTTCTCGGATTCGATCAATGAGAAATTCAACCGAGGACAATCTTCGTAAGTCGTTAGGCCATACCCCTCGCCTCTTCGGTCTGGATAGATCAACGCGTGAACA
>DOPG01000135.1:0-7739 GCA_003513555.1 Rhodopirellula sp.
GTTTCGGTCTGCCACCAGGTATCAACAATGGGGCACTTTTGGTTCCCAATTTTCTCGTGGTACCACATCCATGCTTCCGGATTGATTCCTTCACCGACACTGCCCAGCAGACGCAAGCTCGAAAGGTCATGCTTGTCGACATGCTCATCACCCCACTTAATGAACGCACGAATGGCGGTCGGGGCAGTGTACAAGATCGTAACTTTGTACTTTTCAACCAACTCCCAAAACCGATCCTCTGCAGGATGATTGGGAGCACCTTCATACATCACACAAGTCGCTCCAGCTGAGAGCGGACCGTAGACAATGTAACTGTGCCCGGTGATCCAGCCACAATCGGCAGTGCACCAGAAGATGTCATCTTCACGGTGATCAAACACCCATTCGAATGTCCGTTTGGCCCAGAGGTTATACCCCGCGGTCGTATGGCGAATTCCTTTGGGCTTTCCGGTGCTTCCGGACGTGTAGAGAATGAAGAGAGTGGTTTCACTGTCGAGTGGCTCAGCCGGCAGATCGCCGCTTTGCCCATCAATGGCATCATGCCACCATACATCCCGGCCTTCGGTCATCGGCACATCATCTTGCCCGATCCGCTTTAGAACCAGGCACTTTTCGACGGTCGGGGACTTCAACAGCGCCTCGTCAACTGTCTGCTTGAGTGGCAAGACCTTGCCACGCCGATGCAAACCATCAGAGGTGATGACCATCTTCGCGCCCGCGTCATTGTTTCGATCGGCAATTGACTCCGCGCTGAAGCCTGCAAAGATCACCGAATGAACTGCACCGATTCGTGCGCAAGCCAACATCGCAATCGCTAACTCAGGCGTCATCGGCATATAGATACTGACCACGTCTCCCTGATTGATCCCCTGTTCGCGTAACCCTGCTGCACACTTGGCAACTTCGGTTCGCAATTCTGAGTAGGTCAACGTCCGGGTGTCGCCTGGTTCCCCCTCCCAGATGATAGCCGTCTTATCACCACGGCCCGCCTCGACATGGCGATCAAGGCAGTTGTAACTTGCATTGGTTTTTCCACCAGCAAACCACTCCACATTGGGAGCATCCCACCTGCACACCTCCTGAAATGGCTCAAACCAGTGCAAATGCTCTTCCGCCTGCTCTTTCCAGAAACCATCGCGGTCCTGAACCGCTCGGTCATACATCTGCTGGTATTGATCGGTGGATGAGAAAACGGCTTTTTCCGTGAACTCGGCTGGCGGAGGAAACGAACGATCTTCGTTAAGGACGTGGTCAATCTGACCGGAGACGTCAGTCATATTTGCGAATCCAATCTCGCGAGGAATAAGTCAGTTCGGCAGGCAGTCACATACAAGCTGCATGGAGCTCCCTGCAATGCGTAGTCTAGTGGATTTTCCTTCCGCCGTTGGCCCGAAGCAACTCAAAACGGCTTCGCCCGCAAGTCACCAACACGGCCCTAAATGCCGTGATATGGCACCCATGCGACCTGTCGCCCCAAAACTCCCACTGCCTACCTTGCACGCCGCCACGTACGATTGCACCGGCTAACGAAAGCCAAACGCCAATTCCGAGCCTCCACAAGACGACGTGGCCAACCTCAACCGATATTGGCACTGCAAAAATCGGCCTGCGCTTGCAATTACCACGTCCATCGAGCGGGCGTCGATCCAATCCGCCTCGCCAAACGGAAGATCACCCGAACAAACCTAGCGTGCAGCTGCCACCCATCCGTAGCCAATCGCTTGGCTTAGCCAGCCCTTGAGAACCGCGTAACAGAGCAACACAAGCCTGCATCAAAACAGCCACAAACTCCGAAGGCTTCAAACTCAAACAGAGGAAACCCACGTTTGCCTTGACAATTTAGTAACGATCCGAACAGCGTTCAGGCAGCTCGGCGACCTTGATGAATCCGCCGACTGCTCGCTTCGATTCTTTCGCGAACCGCTGCATGAGATCCCATTTCCAAAGTCGTTGCATTGGGATACCACGCCCGCTGCGACACGGACTCCAAGACTTGTTGCGCCAAATCGACAGCACGAGCTCCGGCGACACCATCAACCGTCGGTGAAATTCCAGTCTGGATACTGATCACAAAGTCATGCAACTCGTCAAGAATCGCGTTCCTTGGTTCCAGCTCGAGCTTTTCGCAACGCAGTCGTTCACTGAACAGTTGACCAGAATAACCGAGCGGATTGTCCGTTTCGGCTGCAAGATCAAAGTCGCGACGCACGACAGAATCACAGGGCCTGACCACCGAAAGTGCCGGTGCACCAAAGTCGATCTCTGCAAAACCATGACTGCCAAAAACCTGCATCTGCCTGGCAGGCTCGGGGCTGACCCGCGATGCTTTGACATTAGCTACCAGACCACACTCAAATTCAATTCGAGTTTCTGCCAAATCCTCGTGATCACTGATCACTGCCAGCCCGCTGGCTGAGACGGATTTTACATCCGCGTCTGTCATCGATAGGATCAAATCAAGATCATGAATCATCAAGTCCATCACAACGCCCACATCGAGGCATCTTCCCGGGAAGCTGGATGCCCTCACGGCCTCAACATACTTCACGTCGACCGCCAGTTTTTCCAAAGCGGTGAACGCTGGATTGAACCGCTCGACATGGCCCACCTGCAGCGTCAACTTCTTCGCATTCGCCAGCGAGGAGAGACGATTCGCATCATCACGCTCAATGGTCAGCGGCTTTTCGACGAAAACATGCTTTCCAGCGTTTAACAACGTTTTAGCGATATCCGCATGCATATCAGTGGGAGCAGCAATTACCGCCGCGTCGATATCGGGCAAACAGTCGCGATAATCAGCGTAAACGGGGACGCCGAATAACTCTTCCGCATTCTTTCTCGCAGCTTCAAAGGGGTCACTCACCGCAACGAGTTTTCCCCCGTCAACCTGCCCCAGCAACTTCGCATGTATGCGTCCAAGATGCCCGGCACCAATGACTGCGATCCGTAATTCACTCACGCTGCTTTCCTTCTTTGGTCACGACCACGGCCGTGCCGTCCGTCGCTGGATTGGTCAATAGAATCAAACAAGTGTTTCAGTACTGGGCGAATGGGGCCACGATTCATCAATTCCTCACGTGCTACCTCAACTCCCACTCGGGATCGATACAGCATGCGATACGCCTTATTTAACACCTTGATGTCTTCTTCCGGATAATCATGCCGCTTCAGTCCAATCGCATTCACCGCCCGCGGTTTGGAAGGCTGGCCATCCACGATCAGGTAGGGGGGAACATCATGCAGTACCCGACTCATGCTGCTGACGAAGCTAAGCTGGCCGATGGAAGCAAAGTGATGAACGCCCACGCCACCAGCGAGTGTTACATCATTAGCGATATGCACATGGCCACCAAGCATCCCGTTATTTGCGATCACGATTCGGTCGCCAAGCGTGCAATCGTGAGCCACATGAGTCCCGGTCATCAGAAAATTGTTATCGCCAATCCGAGTAACGCCCTGATCCTTTTCGGTACCCCGATTAACCGTGCAGTTCTCACGGATCGTGTTGCCGTGGCCGATCTCAACACGAGTTGGTGTATTCTGATAGCTGGTGTCCTGCGGATAACCTCCAATGACACAGCCTTGAAACACATGATTATCTTCACCGAGGCTACAAACCCCTGCCATCACAACGTGATCCTCAACCCTGGTGTTGTCGCCGATCGACACGTCTGGACCAATCACACAAAAGTGGCCGATTCGGACGTTGGTACCGATCTTGGCCCGAGGGTCAACAACAGCGGTTTGAGCGATAGAAGTGCTCATTTTTGCTCCGTGGTCATGTGCTTTGCGTATAACGCATTCATTTCAGGAATCCACTTTTGATGCTAGGCCGCTTTTCTGTGTTGTAGAAATGCTGACCCTGTCTCATGCTCTTCCTGTGCAGCCAGTTCAGCCAACTGGCTTGCCATTTGCCCGTTTAAATGGTGTCCGCCGCGAAAGGAAGTGAATCGTCCAATCAAATCCACGCCTGCCAGTGATAAATCACCAATCAAGTCAAGTGTCTTGTGACGAGCACATTCGTTGCGGAATCGGTACTGGTTCTCAACTGGCCCCTCGGACCCAATGACCAGCAAATCCTGATTGGTCACGTGCCCAGCCAAGCCCGCCCCTCTGATTTCTTCAGCTTGAGCCTTCGTCACAAACGTCCTAGCTGATGCCACCTCTCGAATAAATCGGTCCGGTGACAACTCCACACCAAAGGCTTGAGGAGCGATCGGCGTCTGATCATCAAAGCTCAACTGGTACTCGAAATACGACTCACCAGCATACGAAGGAACGGCTTCAACCCAACCATCCATCGTACCAATGCGATATCGATCACGAATCACCAATCGCTTACGAGGGGCAGCCTGCACGATCAAGCCGGCACTGCCCAACTGCTCCACAAACTCCAAACTGCTGCCATCAAGCGAGGGCAGCTCTTCAGCGTTGATTTCACAGATACAATTGTCAATCTCGAGCGCGTACAAGGCAGCCATCAGATGCTCAACCATCTGAAACTTCGCCTCGCCATTTGCGAGATTCGTCCTCAGACTGGCATCATACCGACGGCTGACGAGGGCTTCGCAAATAGGAATCGCTCGCAAATCAGAACGGATCAGGCGTATACCCGTACCAAGGGCAGCGGGATGCAAAACCACCCGCACTTCCTTACCGCTCCAATAACCCCTGCCACTGACTTCACACGAGACAGCGATCGTATGTTCGTTGCGTGAAGGATTCACGCTTCGGCCTCCCTGCACAAAGAGTTCCAACATCCTTGCCGGAACCATGATCAAATAAAATGCGTGATAGCGAGCTACTCACGCTCAGTTTAAGAATCGCCACACAAGTGCGTGACGACTCCAAAATTTTCGCCTCACCGGATTGGGCCAAGCCAATCCAAGTCCGAAAGCCTAGTTTCGCTGAACACCAGGCGTGGGAGCAGTTGCCTGCTGTTCCATCTGCTTGGTCAGGTACTGCATGATCGCTTTGGTCATGTCGAGGTCCTCGTCATGATAAACGATGTTTTTCATAACGCCGCGGATTACAGTGTCTGGCTTTTCAAGGTCCATTGCGTCACTGTTATAGCGAAGCACAAGATTGATTTTGTAGAAATCTGCCATTACCTTCACACCAGCGGTAATACGCTCGTAATTCTGGTAGTAGATGCGGGCCTCTGCATCAGCCAATTCGCGGCGTTTGCTTGCCATCTGCAGGCGAAGCTGCGAATCACCCTCAGCGATTTGCTTCTCCAAACTGCTGTACTCAGGAGTACCAATTTTGTACTGCGGCAACTGCTCAGCCAGCTTTTTGAGTTCGCCCTGCTTGGCCTTCATCTGCGCGTCGAATGCTTTCAGATCATTCTCCACCTTCGATACTTCTGAACGAATACCGGGGTGAGTCTTGAAGATGTAAGCAACATCGACCACCGCAACACGATGACCGGCACTTGCCGTAGCCGGCTGAGCATTCTGTGCCGACACCGAAATTGGCAGTAAGGTTGTAACTGTAATGATGGCCAACATGATGGCCGATTTGCCGAAAGATCGCACGTCCGCTCTCCTTGCGTTGTGGGTGCGTTGTTCTCCGAATGCTTTCGCATTCTCCCAACCAATTCCGGCGTCCATCGCCACGGTGGGAAACTCTTACCGATCCGCTGGCCCGAGGGGCTGGCGATTCGATTCGAGTCGGATTCTGTCACCAATTCTTGTAGACGTAAAGGTTGAAATCGCTGAACACCACGCTCAGCCCAAAAAAAATCTGATTGAATTGGCAGCAAACTCAGCCTTCAGGCCGTGCTACCAGATCGATGGTTACCGAAATGGATTCACCGTCCCGCTTCACCGTGACGGGCATTTTCTGCCCAGGTGAACGTGACCGCATGAATTCCAACACTTGCTGCGAGTTCTTGACCGACTTGTCACCGAGTTTTTCTAACCAATCACCCGTCTTCAATCCGGCACGCTCCGCTGGTGCTCCTTGAACCAACCCTGAAATCACCACTGCATTCTCGCGATTCGCTAGCGATACCCCCATATAAGCGGTAATTTGCCGGCGAACACGCACACGATTCTCTGTCTCAGCGTATTCTGGACGCTGCTCCAAAGTCGCCAATTCGTAAGTGACGTCAGAAACTATATCGGTTATGCGGGTTAGTCCACCAAACTCGATTTTGTCGAAATCGTCAGTTGGACGGTGGTAATTGTCATGCAAGCCAGTGAAGAAGAACAAAACAGGCACACCTGCGGTGTAAAACGACTGGTGGTCACTCGGGCCATATCCAGAAGGCACCTTGAATAAGTCAAACTTGTAATCCTCATTTGCCGTCTCAACGAGAGCGTCAAACGTCGGCGCAGATCCCGTCCCGTAAATTGTGAGCTCGTTATCTCGCAAACGCCCCACCATATCGAGGTTCACCATGGCAACCGTCGACTCAAGTGGAATCACCGGATTCCTGACGTAATGCTGACTACCCAGTAAACCACGCTCCTCTGCACTAAAGCCCATAAAGAGCACCTGACGATGCGATTTCTCACCAGCCAACCGCCCCACCATCCTTGCTGCTATTGCTAGCATGGCAGAGGTTCCGCTGGCATTATCATCCGCGCCGTTATGAATAGCGACGGTCCCTGGAGCTAACGAACCATAGCCACCCATGCCAACATGATCGTAGTGAGCACCCACCACGACAGTTTGGCCAGCCAAGTCCCCTTTACCGGGCAGTAACCCTAACACATTGCTCGTGTTTGCTACCGAGGGCTTGAGCTCTGTTTTAAGTGCAGCGGTAACGCCGGCGAGCTTGGTACTTCGTGGACTTCCTGTCTCATCAATCGCTGCTTCCAGTTCTGCGAGTGTGTTGCCGGTAGTCTTGGACAAGGCACTTGAAATCACTTCACGCGAAACGGAGACGATGGGAATCGAGTCTTGGTTCTCTTGGCGAATCCCTGCGTCAGTGAGCCCGAGAACGCCTTGCTGAACATTCGCCAAACTTTCGTCCAATGACTTGATCATCTGGTTTGCATTGGCGATTTTCTCTTTGATCGACTTACGATTATTCGTTGCATCAGATGGTAATTTTACCAATTGGTCTGCGAGCTTAGTCTTGCGAGTTTTCTCTTGGTCGATCCGTTGCTTGACATTCTTGACCGCTTCCTCAACGCTTGCCGGATCGTTAACTAGCACAACCGCCTTCGCACCATGCTTGATGGCATTCTCAATTTTGGTCGCAAAGAAAGCATGACGCGTGTTTTGGGTGCCGGAAAATTTGCTGTCGGGGTCACTTGCTTGCGGCTCCTTCCGCAACATAATCACAATAGCCCCTCCAACATCCACACCTGCGTAGTCATCGTAATCAAGCCTTGGCGCGGTGACGCCGTAGCCCGCGAACACAATCGGCCCTTTGATATCAGCTCTACTACTGCCCAGCGCCAGGGGCATCAGACCCTGATTGAGATTGACGACAATCTCACCAAAATCCGGCTCGGCACTTGATAACGTCAGCCGATTATTCTTCACGCCGCCAACGCGCGAGCCCAACTTCACGGCAAATGGTTGCCGTGACTTCCCGTCGACAAGATCGGTTTTCAACCCGATCCCGTTCATGCGATCGACCAGATAGCTGGCTGCCACCTCGATAGTCTCATCCGTGACACTTCGGCCACGCAATTCCTCGCTGGCAAGAAACTTGATGTCTGCCCGCAATTGGGTTTCGGTTGCATCAGCAACTTGAGTGTCGGAAAAAGCACCACCCACAG
>DOPG01000135.1:8040-9062 GCA_003513555.1 Rhodopirellula sp.
CGACAGACAAGCCACAACGACAAAACAAGTGTTTCTCACGGAATAAGCTCCAAGATAACAGTGACCAAGGACACCAACTGACACCGGTGCCAGCCGCAACGCAAATGCAGCCGGGGCTACTAAGAATTAGCCGCTCCGGACTGTGACGTGACCCGTGACCTGATGCCAAACCCGCGGACCCTTACGTTACCCCTAGGACCGTAAGCTCACTGCGGCCCCAACGAGATCACGCAACTTTTTGCCTCTCGCCACGCTCGATCAAGAACAGCAGGATCGGGCTCGCGATGAAGATCGAACTGTAGGTACCGGCAATCACACCAACCACAAGTGCGAACGCGAACGCATGGATGCCCTCGCCACCAAACCAATAAAGCAACACCACCACAATCAGCGTGGTTATCGAGGTGAGTAAGGTCCTGCTCAAGGTCTGATTGATACTGACGTTGATCATGTCACCAGTCAGCCTAGGCGCCTTACCCTTGGTCTCACGAATACGGTCAAACACGACAATCGTGTCGTTCAGTGAATAACCAATGATGGTCAGAATAGCAGCGACCACGGTCAGGCTGATTTTGAACTCATCGATCTGCAGGAACCCGAGAGCACTGGCAAGGTAAGCACTTACCGCAATTGCCCCAAGCGTGATCAGCACATCGTGCAGCAAAGCAGCGACCGCCGCAAAGCCATAAATCACACGTTGGAATCGGAACCAAATGTAGGCAATGATGCACAACAAGCTGGCGAACAGAGCACCAAACGCTCGGCCAATCATGTCTTCTGCAACTCGAGACCCCACCGAACTACTACTAATCCAGACAGGCTCATCACTCATGTCATCTTTCAAGGCTTCCATAACCTTATCCGCCTCAGCAGCCGGCAGATTCAATACCACACTCCACTTTTCAAATGGCAATTGTGAGTCAGCCTCCCAAGCCTCTGTTCCGTCACCCAGAGGTTCCAGATTGATACTTGCATCGGTCAACACAACGGGCGGCTTTGCCTGCTCCGCCGCGGCAAGAACC
>DOPG01000135.1:9248-10191 GCA_003513555.1 Rhodopirellula sp.
GCGGCTTTGCCTGCTTCGCCGCGGCAAGAACCTTTTCTTGAAGAGTCGTGCGGTTTGCTTTGGCACTGCCCGCTCCCTCACCGCCGCCAATGCCCAAGGTAATCACCCTCGCCGTCTCCACAACGACAACATCTTCGCTATCGTCTCGAGGAGTTACCTCAGCAGATGGAGTGGCCGTACCGGCAGCCGGATCACCGCTGGCAATGGGTGCAGTTGCTGCATCGGCTGACGCATCCGCAGGCTCCACCGGATCAGCAGACGCATTTGCCTCGGGTGCAGCACCGGAGGCATCTGGCTTGGACGATTCGGCGTCGCTGCTCTCAGCAGCAGGACTGGCCTGCTTACCCTCTTCGGAATCGGCCGCTGGCTTAGCGTCCTCATCTTGAATCGGGGCTGAGACAAACGTCAATCCGCGTCCGAAACTCTTGTCGGCATCGGATCGCCATGAGGACTGCTGTTCGACGTCACTGCCATTCGGTTTGGCGATGGAAACACTGTAGGTGACTAACTCAATAGAGCTACCGGCAAAGGCGTCCGCAACCAACTGCTTCAGGTCGTTGACTTGCTCTTGCGACGTATCAACCTTGTAAACGGTATTCTCAGGCACACCGTTAACGGACACACCGTTCACAGTGAACGGCATTTTATTTTGCCCTCCCTGGTCCATGTAAGCAGTGATAACCTTGCGGATTTCTTCGGTTTCCGTTGGCTGACTCACACGGAACTGAACTGAAGAGCCACCGGCAAAGTCGATATCAAAAATCCCCTTGCCTCGCGTGTAGAGCGAAGCCACTCCGATCACGATCAGAATCCCAGAGATTGCAAGTGTCACCTTGCCTTTACTCACAAAGTCCAAGCCACTCTCCCCCGAGAAACTTGCTCGTATTTTATTGACCGTGTCGGCCATACTGAGTGAAACGAACCCGTGTCTCTCAGCGATATC
>DOPG01000135.1:10401-10577 GCA_003513555.1 Rhodopirellula sp.
AAGATCGTGCGAGATACATAAATCGCAGTGAACATCGAGAACAGAATCCCGAGGATCAAAGTGACAGCGAATCCACGAATCTGATCAGTACCAATCGCATAGAGAACAAAGGCTGTGATCAGCGTTGTCAGGTTGGCGTCAACAATGGTTACGGTTGCCTTGGCGAATCCATTTCG
>DOPG01000099.1:0-1774 GCA_003513555.1 Rhodopirellula sp.
GCCGCGTTCACGACGCCGGAAATTCTAATTCAGCAGCGACACATGTCACCGATTTTGTGAAAGCATTGCGTGATGCTATCGACAACTCACGCAACGACCTTGTTTGACCGATTGCTTAGAACGCAGAAGAGCGGACGCTATAGTTCCATGAATAAAAATCCTCGACGAGACTTTCTCAAAAAAGCTGCCACAGCTTTGCCGATTGTCGCAGCAACTGCTCCCAATGAGGTGGATGCAGTAGACCAAAAAACTGAGACGGACGAGGGAGATGCGCAGTCATGGCAGGGCCGTATGACTGCACCTGATGACGGCAAGCGTTATGGTTGGTTTGTCGATACCCGTCGATGCTTTGGATGTCATGCCTGTGAAGTCAGTTGTAAATCTGAAAATGACGTGCCCCTTGGGAATTACATTCGTCAAACCACCTATCTCGATAAAGGTAAGTACCCAGAGGTAGCAAGGCTGTTTCTGCCCATGTCTTGCCAGCACTGCGAAGACGCTCCTTGCATCAAAGTTTGCCCCTGCGGTGCTCTTCACAAAGAGGCCGGAGGCACTGTGGCAGTGGACTATGACATCTGCTGCGGTCACGGCTCCTGTGTCGATGCTTGTCCATACGGAGCAATCTATATGGATCCAGTCGCCAGTCAGGCGGTCAAATGCCATAACTGTTATCACCGTTTGGAATCTGGAATGGAGCCGGCTTGTGTACCGACTTGTCCCGCCCAGGCGCTGCATTTTGGTGATCTGAATGATCCGCAGTCAGGAGTGAATCAGGCAATGCAGCGGGCAGAGGACGAGGACGTTGAATTGGTTCAGATCAGAGTAGAGAAAGAGACAAAACCCCGGATGTGGTTCGCTGGCCCTGCGGCTGCTGAAATCGAAAAGAAGTTACCGCGAGAAGGCGAGTCTTATCGCCCTGAGTCATACGATATCTACAACTGGAAGGAGGGGGATCAATGAGCCAGGAACAGAGCCCTCCATCACGTCTGAGTCAGCGTCGTCGCTTTTTAAATCTTGGATTGGCGACGATTGCAAGCGGCGTGCTAGCCAACAGCAACAATAAGGCTGCGGCCGTCCAGTCACCGGTAGGCCCCAGTGATGAAAGTGTAGCAGGAACTCGTCCAAGCATTGACCGGTCTGGTCAACGAATTGATATCGAAAAGTGGCGAAAACTAAGGTCTGAGCCGTATGAGATTGGCTCTTTCGGAGAGATGCCCGGCGTCTGTAATCTGCCTGGACCGTTGGCGAAGCGAAATTGGCCAGATCGAACAAAGTACGAAGGGGCGGTGAAGGTCCCCGGAATGTGCCAGCTGTGTAGCACGGTCTGCGGCATAATTGGCTATGTCAAGGATGGGCGTCTGTTGAAGGTTGAGGGGAATCCTAAAGATCCCAACAGTCGTGGCTACCTGTGTGCACGCGGGCAGGCTTCCCTGAATCACCTTTATCATCCCGAGCGTCTGCTTTATCCATTGAAGCGTGTGGGGAAACGTGGTGAGGGTAAGTGGAAACGCATTAGCTGGGATGAAGCACTTGACGAAATTGCCGAGAAGCTAAAGGCAGTACGAGACTCCGGCCATCCAGAAGAGTTCGCATTCCATCAAGGGCGACAGCGTAGCAAGGACGCCTTGAAACGGTTTTTGGATGCCTTTGGAACCAAAACTCAACTTTCGCACCGATCGCTCTGCTCGGGGAATCGGCGGGCAGCCAATCTGACGGGGCTTTGGGAAAGTGATTGGGACCTGAATGATGTTGAACATTCAAAGTACATTCTCAA
>DOPG01000099.1:1984-20408 GCA_003513555.1 Rhodopirellula sp.
AAGTACATTCTCAATTTCGGATCAAATGTTTTTGAAGCACACCAAGGTCATGTGCCGTTTGCGAGTCGCGTGCAACGCGGACGCTTTGAAAATGGAGCGAAACTGGTAACGTTCGACGTGCGGATGTCGAATACAGCAGGCGGTAGTGATGAATGGCATTCACCATTTCCCGGTACCGATGGGGCGATCGCGTTGGCAATGTGTAACGTGATCATTTCCCGGAATCTGCATGACGAACAATTCATTAAACGCTGGACCAACGTCACAGTTGACGAATTGCGGGAACACTTGAAGTCCTATACCCCGGATTGGGCTGAGCGAGTCAGTGGTGTTGCGGCCGATAATATTGTGAGAATTGCTACTGAATTTGCGGCTGCTGCACCTGCTGCCACCACGATTTGCAATCGTGGTAGTTCGGCACACCTCAATGGCTTTTACAATGATCGTGCCATTGGAATGCTTAACGCATTGGTAGGAAGCGTTGGCAAGAAGGGGGGGTGGTGTTGGTCGCCTTGGGGAGGTTTGGATCCAGTGGTCAAGACACCACCGATGCCCCCCGGAGCAAAAACGCAAAGCGTGCTCGAGGATCCTCCTGAGTACCCACTCGCTAATGTGTGGAGGCGGATGCGTGTAGGTGAAATCGTTTATCTCTACCTACTGCAGGATCGGGCAAAGTTGCAGGCGTACATGACTTACAACCTCGATTCACCAATGACTTGGCCTGAGGAAAGCATGACGCAGCAGATTTTGTCCGATGAGGAGAAGATCCAATTTCACGTCTGCATCAATTCTTTCTACAACGAGACCGCACACTTTGCCGATATCGTGCTGCCTTGGACAACTTTCATGGAGCGTTGGGATTTGGATGCCCGCGCGTCATACAACTTGCGACCTTACGTTGGTCTCAGAACACCCATGGTTGAACCACTGGGTGAGTCCAGGGATGTTCGGGAATTTTTCCCCGAGTTGGCTCGGCGAATCGGAGATGGAATGGAGCAATGGTATCCTGAGAAAGATGTTAAAGAGTACATGGAAAAGTGGGCTTCTGCTGTCCCCGAAAATCCAGAAACCGGTAAACAGGGTCTTGAGCGTTTGATGGACGAGGGCGTTTGGGAACAAGATCGAGAGCCCTTTTATGAACCTTACAACCAAGTCCTGTCAGACTCGGAAATGCAGGATTCCGTCATTGATGATCAGGGGCTGATCAGCAAGGACGGTATTGGAATTGGAATCATGGTCGATGATTCCCCCCTCAGGGGATTCAAAACGCCAAGCCGAAAGTTTGAAATTCGCAGTGCCTTCGTAAGTAAGATTGGACGCAATGAAGATTGTTCTGAATTGATCGCAGCCAGTGGTATGGTGAAGACAAAGAATCGCCCCGATAGTCACCTACCGCACAATATAAATATCGAGGACATGCCAATCTGGTTCCAGCCTCGTGAATTGCAGAATCTTCCCGATGATGAGCTGGTTATGACCAGCTTCAAGTGGAATGTTCACAACCATGGAAGGACGATGAACCTGAAGTGGTTGGCTGAAATCGTTCACTCGAACCCAGCCTGGCTGAACCCTCAGACAGCTGCACGTTTTGATTTGAAAGATGGCGATTGGATTGAGATTACGTCGTTCTACTCACGTGAGCTCGAAAAGGTTTCTCCACATCTCAACCGCACTGACTTGCCCGAGTCCAGCGGCCGAAGAGTTGTTTCGAATATGCGTGTGCCTGTGGTGCTCATGGAAGGCATTCATCCTCGCGTCATTGCGATGAGTAACAGTTGTGGCCACACTCAGTACACTTCCGTTGCACAGGCACGAAAAGAACCACCTGATGATTCACAGTTGGCAGGATGTGACTCTGAAACCTACCAGGATGCCGATTGGCAGAGGAATATGTGGTGGCAAGATGATTCTGGCGGGGATCACACCAAGTGGCAACGCAATCGGGGAAATGGGTGGAACCAGAATAAGTTGATGCCCATTGCCCCAGACCCAGTGACTGGTCAACAGGCATTTCATGACACCGTTGTTCGGATCAGGAAAATTGATTGATTCAGAAACTCAGGATGTTGAGTCGGTAGCAACGGTTTATTCGCTGCTTGCGCGGTTGTGGATGCAGGAGATTGATGTTCCTTTACTGACAGGAATGGCGGAGGAGCCACTGCTTTCGGCATTGTCGCAGTTAGGCTTGTCGCTTCCGAGTGAATCAGTTGAGCAATTGGCGACGGAATACTGTGCCCTCTTCATTGGGCCCAAGAATGCACTGCTTCCCATGCAGTCAGTTTGGCAGAAAACTCAGTTGGACAGTCAGTCAGCAAGCTCGGTTGCGAAGTTCGCAGAGCTTGTCGGTTACGTGGCACCAGCAACGGCTCTGTGGGATCACCTTGGCGTTCAATTGGATTTGATGTCCCATTTGGTGTCGGCAGCCCGACCTCGGAAAAAACGAGACCAGCAAGGTAATGTCGCCGACGAAGTTGCGACTGCGTTTTTTGAACGACATTTAAATTGGCCAGCTCCATTGTTGTTGGCGACGTCGCAGAGAGCTCGTTCGCCGCTATATCGGTCGCTTGCTGAAATCACGCAGCAATTTCTCAAAATGGAAAGCATTGTGCGTTCTTCGACATCTTTGTGAGCCTTTCCCCGCAGATAGACTCGTGCAAGTAGCATTTTAACCCAAAAGTGCATGACCTCCAGTGAACCTCTCACGAACTGCTTTCTCCCGAGATGACGAAACCAATACCGGTGCCTACTGATCCTGCTGAGTTGAAAGACTTGGCGTTGGCCGTGCTGCAGAATGACAGATTTCCCTATTTGGCTTCGATGGATGGTGACCAAGCAAGGGTGCGACCCGTCTCTCCTGTTAGGACGGAGGGCTTTACTGTCTACATTGCTAACTTGCGTGCATATCACAAGACGCAAGAAATCGCGGCTAATCCCAAAGTTGAGTTGTGCTATCTCGATAAAAATCATCACCAAGTACGTATCACGGGAGTAGCCTGTGTCGAGCAGGATCGTAATTTGTTGCAGCAGATATGGAATGAAAATACTTTGCTGCGGAATTATCTCGGGTCGATTGATAATCCGAACCTGATTGTTTATCGAGTTGATCCTCAGAGTGTCAGATACATGCGTGAGTGGGCGTTGGAGTACCATGACGTGTCATGGACTTGACATGCCCACTCGATTCGAGCATTGACGGAGTTTGAGCCAATCGTGCGTGAGTTATTTCGAACTCTGCCATTGATGTGCGTCGTATTGCTTGTACCAATCGTTCCCTTCCTGTTTTTTGGAGGTCAACTGAGTGATTGGCTCAGAGACTTGCAAGATAATCCACCTGAACCCGCCGCCACATTTGCATTAATCGTGGGTTTGTTGGCAACGGATATCCTGCTGCCGATTCCATCCAGCGTGATCAGCACTCTCAGCGGTTGGCAGTTGGGCTGGTTTTGGGGGACATGGGCAACGTGGCTGGGGATGAACTTGGGAGCGATGATTGGCTTCGCGTTGGCAAGGCGGTACGGCCGGGCTTTTGCACTGTACTTCTCGCGGGGGCGAGATCTTGAGCGGATCCGAAAAGTCAGTGATCGGTATGGGCCGCTGGTCCTCATGCTGACGAGAGCCATGCCAGTTTTCGCTGAGGCCAGTGTTTTGATGGCGGGAATCCATCAATTGGCATGGCGACGATTCATGCCTGCGATCATTGGGAGCAACCTTGGGATCGCAATTGCCTATGCAGCCTTTGGAGACTACGCCGAACGCCATCAATGGTTGCCCTTGGCACTGGCAGTCTCGGTTGCCATCCCAATCGTCGTGGCTGGACTTGCCCGTCGGTGGTTGCCTGGGGGAACGCAAGAGACAGTTGAAGATTCGACCGAGATCGAATCGCACTGACGGTTTCGCGAATTACCGCAGCAGCTGAAGCCTTGATGCGGAGAGTTTGGGCCTCAAGACTTGCCAATCGTTACAGTCGGTACAGACGTCGGTCTTACCTGACTGTAAAGGGTTTTCTGGTCGTCAATCCCACCTTAATCACCCGGTTTTACCCAATCGGTGTGCTAGTGTTTTTTGCCACACTTCCACTCTGTGCTTTCTTTCACGGGGACACGGAAAAGTCCGGTACTTTCCCACCATACAAGGACATAGAAATGACTGATTCCAGCATCGATCAAACCATCGAAGAAAACGTTCTTACTCTCGACCGTCGTGCTGCTGATCGCAGAGCAGACAACACTACAAGCGATGCGGGAAGTGCTGACAACTTGGATACTGGTGTTGTTACTGAGTCACGACGCAAGAAACAACGTCGCCGACACATTGATCCAACAACCTGCGAACGTGATTACAGCAATCCAGAAATTGAATTCATGCGTGCTATGGATGACTACAAACGTGACGCGGGACGTATGTTTCCTACATGCAGTGAAGTGCTCGAGGTCATTCGGTCGCTGGGATACTACCAACTGACAGAAGAGCAGGCAGATATCCTTGGAATCGAGGAAGAAAGCGTGACTCAGGATGATAACACTGCTGATTCAATGGATGAAGAGTCGGACGATTTTGTTGACGCCTAATTACTGAAATGCATATCGGCTCAGGTCGATATCTGGTTAAATGCATGAGCAGCCTGGGACAACGTTCACATTAACGTGTGGCGGCTTCCGGGCTGTTCTCGGTTGAGAGAGGGTGTTGGTATGCACGAATGGATTCGGCTGGTCGCCTAACTTTGAACCTTGCCCTACACGCTTTTCGGTATTGCCACAGAGTTACTGCTCCTTGGACGATTTCAAGTGGTAGAAGCCGTATGTGAAATTCACCGTCCGACATCGCCGGCATTTTGAAGCGATTTCCTGTGCCCGCCAGTGCAAGTACGATGGGGCATGTCGTGTTGGGGCGGAATCGCGAAATGTTGGGATTCACGAGAACCCATGAACGCGTCCAGGTGCGTCAATATGAGCGTTGGGGAATCATGTCTGTTCCGGCTTATCTTCTCGCCTCCGCAGTCATTTATCTGCAGGGCAAGGATGCGTATCGAGAAAATCCGTTTGAACAAAAGGCTTACTCTGTAGATGATGTTGATTCATCTGGCACAGACAGCTGCTAGCGTAAGTCACCGGGGGCATGATTGCGGGACGCTATTTTCTCAGTCCCACGCTTCAGTTGGCAGTTCTGCAGCAAGTTCATCCATCGACACGCTGAGTTGCTTCATTAATTCGCGTTTTTTTAGTTGGCTGTCGAGTGGTTGGCCCACAAACATGTCGCAGAAAAACGGGACCAGCAATGCTTCACCCTTAGGTAGTGCCTTACCGAGACCGTGCATGAATACAGGTGTGATCGGTATCTCCGGGTGTCGTCGTGCAATATGAGCAACACCACTCTGAAACTCATCCATTTTCTCTGGTTCACCTCGTGTGCCCTCAGGAAACAACAAAACGATGCCATCCTTCTGAAGCACCTCGGAAATAGGATCCAGCGGATGTTTTCCCTTTTCGCGACGGATCTTGCTGCGATCTATGGGGATGATTCCGACGATACGTGTTGCAAACCAGCGTCGCAGTCGACGTGTCATGAAATAATCAGCCGCTGCAACGGGGCGGACGCTGGGTAAACGTTTTAGACCGAGCACATTCATGAGAGCGAATACATCGAGATGGCTATTGTGGTTTGCGACGATAATTGCTGGCCCGGAGCTAGGTAGTAGTTCATCACGTCGTACGTTTGTTCCCAAGACAATCATCATCAATGGACGTACGATCAAAGCAAAAAATGCTATTCGTAGAATTTGATTCATTGGTGGTAGCAGTAATGAATGAAATGGAAAAATAATGGTGCTGTGAAAATCAAGTTACCGACGCGGTCCAGCACGCCTCCGTGACCAGGGAGCGTGGCACCGAAGTTCGTAATTTTCAAGTCGCGTTTTAGTGCGCATATACAGAGTTCTCCTGCAAAACCCATGCAAGCGATCATTAATCCGGCGAATACCGAGTGAGCAAGGTCCATCGGGGAGATCAAAGGACCAACGAAACCCGCAAGACAGGTTGTCAAGGTGATCCCGCCGATTAAACCGGCATAGGTCTTTCCGGGAGCAATCTTGGGCGACACCTGCTTCTTGCCAAAGGGTTTACCCGACAGGTATTGGAAAATGTCATTTGTTTCAGCCATGATGATCAGGAAAATGAGTAAGCCGGGGCCGGGGTATTGTTCGGCAAGACTCAATACATCACTTGTTCCTTCCGGTGTGTATTTTCCCAGCGGAATGGTTAGCAGGTAGGCAGTGTGTGACAGGCTGTAAACCGTAATCATGAGCGCCCAAAGTAATGTTGCTGCGGCCTTCTGAAATCCATCACTCTGACCTATCATCCACATTCGCGTCGGTAACCATGCAAACATGATGACGGGAATGAACACGAGGAACATCTGGTAGTTGTCAGTAGCAGCGAAATAATATTGGGGAATCACTGACAGGTAAGCGTAAAAAAGAACTCGGCGGTCAGCGCGTCTTGTGGGTGACATTGAAAGAAACTCTTTCAATGCGAAGAAACTGATGAATCCGAAGAAAACTAGGCCACCGTTCGGCGATACGAACAAAGCAAGTGAAAACAGTCCTGCCAATGCCCACCATGTTCGGAGGCGGTGGCGGATCAAGGTGTCGTCGGATCCTGAGGAGTACCGCATCTTGAGAAAGAGAAGGCAGTTTGAAACTGCAAGTACAGCAAAGATCGAGATCAGTGTTATGCGGATTTCCCAAGCAAGATAGCTCATGGTTTTGCTGTTCGCTCGCGATCGGGTTCGAGACAGGTTGGGAAGCCTGACGCTATTTAAAATCAAGTATCAAAAAGTCTAGCGACCTTTCAGTCATGCAAGCCAAAGTCCCTGACGCTCTGTCAGCCATTGCTTGCAAATTTTAACGCGGGCGTCATGTGCCGTGCCCGTTCTGATGGGCCGCGGTCCCGATTCGTAGCGGTAATCATAACAATCCCAGCAGCACGCTGTGACAGCATCAATCTTGAGCGACCATAATCTGGTGCCGATTTGCTCAGGGTACTGTTTTATCTGATTTTGGCGATAAGCGATTCCATGCTTGCAAATCGCGAATTGGTGTTGGCAGCACAGGATAGAGGGTCATTTTGCTGCGGAACGACAGGGTTTGCTCGGTGAGGGATTGGATTTGGCGACATGCTGTGAAACTGGTCCGATTGTTGTCATGCATTTTCCGGTTTGGCGTTGTGGCATTAAGCACAGATTTCGTACGGTCCCGCGAATAAGAGAGATGTTCTTCCGAGATAGCGTGAATTCGGAGAACACTGATGCATGTCAATTGCAAGCGAGGCAGGGATGTACGCCGCAACTTATCGAATCATGATTTCGCTGATGATCCTCGTTACCACCATCGCGGTTGGGTGCCGAGGCGCACAAAAATTTGGGCGCAATCTTCAGGTGCGAACGACGAATGATGTCGACGTAGCGGAGATTGACTCTCCGGAGCAGCGGCTAGCGACTTCCTCGAGTGCCGATGGCCAAAGCGATCAGTCTGGCGTAGCTGGCCTGAGAGGCGCTAGGAGTCTAGAGGCTCGATCTGCCTCTCTTAAGATGAAGGATGATGAGAACGATCTACAAGCATCTGTCGCCTCGGCAAAGGTGGCGAAGGATGCAGATAACACGGTTGCGGGGGCCGTTCCGCCACCTGCTGATCTGGATGCTGATAAAGAATCTACCGAAACAGAAAGTTTTACCCTTCCCACTTCGAAAGAAGGGCAGACAGCCGATGCTGAAGAAGTCATCGCAAACATCAACAACCTACCCGCAGCGGAACGTGAACGGCTTCGCCAGCAGTTGAAGAGTGAATTGTTGAAAGCCGATCAAACCACGCAGCCTAATCCGATTGATTTGGCATCGGGAACGATGGATAGATTGCCCACGTTGCCGCCATCACGAGATTCGGTTCCTGAGATCACGCCCGCGCGTATTGGAGTTGGGATTGAGCAGGATGCAACTGAGTCAACCAAAGGCGTTTCAGCCTCGTTGAACAATGTGAACCCAACGGCGCTGACGGAACAGGAAAAGGATGCCGTCGCACAAAAACTACTGCAGAATTACGCGAATGTTGCTAACGCAGCCGGTGAGGTAAATTCAGATCGTACGACAGTGCGAACAGCCAGCGCCACTCAAAATCAAGTAGCACACAGTAGAATTGTGCAAGCTTTTTCTCCCGAGCTGTTATCTGAGTTGTCGGAAGATGTGCTGTATGATGCCTTGGCACAACAGCTCAGCAAAGCGCCTGTCGGCGAAGAGCCAGCAGAGCGGACAGCTCGTTTGATTCGTTTGAGACACCTGCTTGTACTTTCGGGAAATCCCGATGCAGCAGTTGAGAAAATCAGCGGTCTATCAGGAGCTGAGCAGGAGTTTCTTCGGCATCAACTCCTAGGACTTTGGACAATCATTGATCCCGAGGGACATCCGACATCACCAAGTCGTCGCTTCACTTCTGCTGTCCCCCAGATTCGTGAAGCAGCTAAATTCGCCGCAGCCGCCACAGATGCACTTGAAGTAAGGGCATTGGCGTTCTGCACTGACATTCAGTCTTACGGCCAATTTAAACGTTTCGAAGGTAATCGTTTCGATGCTGGGCAACAGGTCATTTTGTACTGTGAGATCGATAACTTTACCGCCAAGCGTGTAGATGGTGGTTTTGAGACACATTTACAAGGCAGCTACGACATTTACGATTCCGAGAATCGTAAGGTCTTGAGCCAATTGTTGCCGGGAGACCTGCAGGTTTCTACGAACTACTTGCGTGATTATTTCATCGCATACCAGATGTTGATCCCTCAGGAGTTGCCAGCGGGAACGTACAAATTGCGACTGACGATGGAAGATCGTAATGGCAAGAAGTACGGTAATTCTGATGTCCCCTTCGAAATTGCGAAGTAGGCGATTCAGGAATCAAGTGGGATCGTGTCCATGATTTGATAAGTTGGCCCCGAGTTGTCAAGAAAACTGGCGATCAGCTGTAGTGAACTGACAAGCATGCCACCCAGTTCCGTATCCTCTTCAGCCGCCAGACGCTCCATCACATCACTGTTGGCCAGTCGCGATGTGCTGCGTGTGCGTCCAAGTGTCAGGTGAGGAACGTAATCTCTGGGTTCCTGTTTGAACCCAAGCTCGGCAAGAGATGTTTCTAATTGAGATGCGATTTTGGTGAGTGCCCCCGATGCATCGTTGATCCCCGCGTATAGAATACGGGGACGCTCAAGACTTGGAAATCCACCGGTGCCGCCAAAATCGAGATGGAAAGGCTCGTGGTGGGAGCAGACCCTGTGGATCACATTGCAGACAGCGGGGACTTCGGTGTTGTCCACATCACCAAGGAACTTCAGGGTCAAATGCAGATTATCAGCGGGAACCCACTTGATGCCGTCATTTGATTGACGCAGCCGCTTCAGCATCCGGGTTGAATTACGATTGACGTCGGCCGCGAGCTGTATAGCTATAAATGATCGAATGTTTTTCATGCTGCCAATCGTACACGGAAATATGTCTGAGTTTGAGCCGCCGCGATTTGATCCTCATCCCTTTTTCAGGGGAGGCCATTTACAGACCCTTGCGGCAACCCGTGAAGTGTCAGCTGATCTGCTCTGCCCACTTCAGCATGTCGTGTCAGTGTCAGAGGGGGATTCGATAGTTTTGCACGAGGATTGCCCTGCTGATTGGGGACCCGGTGACCGGTCTGTTTTGTTGGTGCATGGGCTTTCAGGATGTCATGCTGCCCCCTACATGTTGCGTTTGGCCAAACGTTTTCTGGAATCGGGGGCACGTGTTTTTCGGATGGACATGCGTGGATGTGGAGCTGCACGCCCATTGGCACGCAATCTTGCTCATGCTGGTCGTAGTGATGATGTCGTTGCGGCACTTGACATGATTGCTGCCAACTCAGGTAAGGGGCCGATGTTGGCAATCGGTGTTTCGCTAGGGGCAAGTCAATTGCTGCGAGCGGTCGGGCAAATAGGGTGTGGTGTTTCAATTCGGCCAGCGTGGTTTGAGCGATTGGAACGCATTGCTGTGGTGGCGCCGCCTTTGGACTTGAGGCGGTGTAGTGTCAACATGCAACGTTGGTTCATGCGACCCTATAACTACTATTTCATCCGAGCACTTCTGGGAAGTGTTCCGCCTGGGGTTCATGAACGCCCGGAATATCAAAAAGCGGTTTTGGAGAGACGGCCGAGGACTTTGTGGGAACTGGATGACCGTATCACTGCACCGCTGAGTGGCTTTGATGGGGCGGCAGATTACTATGATCAGGCCTCTGCCTGCCATGTCGTAAGGTACAATCCCGTGCCCACTCTTGTCCTGACAGCAGCTGATGACCCCATCGTTCCCGTCGGTTGTTTTGCAGACGATCCGAGCCTGTGGCCAAAATCCACGCGTTTGTTCATCACCGACACAGGCGGACACATGGGCTTTTTGGATCGTCGTCGCAAGTGCTGGATTGACGAAGCCGTCCTCGCGTGGTTTGCAGCTTGATAGCGTCGCAGCCCTCACCAAGAAACACCATCGATCTTTATTTCGTTGTCCAGATCGGATCGGGAACCATTTCGTCAGCAACGGCGGAACCCTGGTCGGCACGCCCGCTACTGGCCATACCGCTGATGACTTCAACGGTCATGTCGCTATCACACGTGATTTGACAACTAAGTCTTACGCCGGGATCTGTGATCTCACGAACACTCAAGGTATCTTTCTCAGCCTGCGTGATCTTTTCTGGTTCCCCGTCAATGAATTTGATTCGACAGCTGGTGCACTTTGACTGGCCACCACACGCATGAAGCTGATCTGTGCCGGCATCGTCTACGAGTGCTTTGACAAGGCGTTTTCCAGGGGCGATTTCAAATTCACCCACTCCTTGAACGGTTAACTTTGGCATAGGTGCAGTCTCCAGGGGCGCTTCGAAGTGATTTGAATGATAGTGAGTTTGAATGATACAGAGCCGTTGCTCTGCATTGAGCTATCGCGATGGATTTTCTGAGCGGACGTTTTGACTCGTCGAATACAACGTGGTATTCGGAAGGATAGTGTCCTTGACGACGGTTGTGCAAGCGATCTGTTCTGCAGCAGGATGGCTTTGAAACTTCTCAGGTTTTTGGTTTCTTGTCGGATTCAGGGGGGCGTGACGGGGTGTTAAGGTTCTTGGGGATTGCTTTCAGGTTCAGTGTTGGGGATTCCTTGCAGAATCCGCTGGGTTTCGTGACGTATACGCATGAGTTCAAGTTTTTTTTCTGCCGCAGTCATCGCGAGTTTCTGTTGTGCAAGAGTCTCTGACGTGCTGAGTCCCCGGGCAACCAGGCGTTCTTGCAGTTCCAGTTTTTTCCTTATTTGTAAAAATGCCAGTTCTGCTTCAATGATATCGAGTTGGCACAAAAGGAGCTTTTCCCTTTGGGTTGCAAGCGTGATTATGAGCTGGCTTTCCGCGCGAGCTACCGACAACTCTGCCGCCGCGAGTTCAACTTTGCTTGGTTCAGATGGTTGTTTTAGGAATTCATCGCGTTTTGCCGTAGCCAGCTTGAAGGCCGCTTTCGCTTCCTTGGTGCTGATGCCAGTGTATGGATTGGTGGATAGCAGGATCCTTTCAACTCGTGACATCCGTGTGTCAAGATTGTAGGTGATAGTTGACACGCTGAGCATATCTGATCTGCGTTGAGCAGTTTCGCCCAGAATTTTGTTTTCAATTCTGATTTGATTTTGTTGCGAGTTCTCTGATTCTATCTGTGTTTGCCCGAAGCAAACGCTACCTTGGATTACAAAAAACACGAATGCTGCAATTCCACGGCATAACGCAGGTTCGTGGGACATCATGAGTTTGAGTTGCATGTTGGTATCAGTTCCTGAAAGTGTCGCCGGAAAGAATGGGCTAAATCGACGACCATTGGAGCATATTTTTCCAAAGTCGATGAATTGCATTCCGATTCACATATTCAGCTACGTTTTCATAAAACGGGGAAGACGCGGATCAGCTACGATAGACCTTTGGCTTAGACTTTTTTCTGCTTGTATGAAAATCGGTGTGATTCATGGATCGGCGACAATTCTCCGCTACAACGTTGTCTCTTCTTGGCGGTGCTGTTCACTGTTCGGCGGAGACATTTAGCAACGAGGCTCGTTCATGGTCTGTCGCTGTAATTGGACATACAGGACGCGGTGATTACGGGCATGGCCTTGATACAGTTTGGCAACATGTTCCAAATGCAACAGTCAAATGTGTCGCTGACGCAGATGCGACGGGGCTCGCTAGGGAATTAACTAAACTCGGTTTGGATGCGGACCAAGGGTATTCAGATTATCGGCTCATGCTGCGGGAAGTGCAGCCCGACATCGTTGCAATTTGTCCCCGCCATGTTGATCAACATTGCGACATGATTCTTGCTGCAGTGAATGCTGGTGCCAAGGGGATTTACGTCGAGAAGCCGTTTGTTCAAACCCCCAAACAATTGGATGAAGTTGTTAAAGCATGTCACAGGAGTGGAGCGAAATTGGCGGTTGCTCATCGAAACCGATATCACCCTGTTTTGCAGACGATCGACGGATTGGTTCGTGATGGAAAAATCGGGCGTCTATTAGAAATTCGCGGACGTGGTAAGGGTGACGGTCGTGGGGGAGCCGAAGACCTTTGGGTTCTCGGTTCGCACGTAGTGAATTTGATGGCCTACTTTGGTGGAGCTCCAAAAACCTGTTCGGCAACTTTGTACCGTGGAGGACGTCGGGTTGTAAAAGAAGATCGAGTGGTTGGCGGTGAGGGGCTTGGCTGGTTGGCGGGAGATGAGTTGCACGCCACCTACCGATTCGCGAAAGGGATTACCGGATATTTTGATTCCATCGCAAACGACGGAACTGAGAATCAAGGATTTGGGCTGAGTCTGATTGGAAGTCAGGGTCGGATCCAGATTTGGTGCGACGATTCGCCGCTCGCGAGATTTATTCCCGGCAATCCATTCCATGCTTTTAACTCCAGCGAGGAAGCCCTGCCGATTTCCACCGCTGGTGTGGGGCAGATTGAGCCGGTGGACGGCCTACACAAACAGATCTACCGACATCTCGTTCCCGTTAAGGATTTGCTGGATTCCATTCGGGGCGACCGCGAGCCAATTTGCGGGCTTAAGGACGCTGGAATGACCGTCGAAATGATCTGTGGGGTTTTCGAATCTCATCGTCTGGGACGAACGGTCAAGTTTCCACTGGTGCAAAGGGACCATCCGCTGTCGAAATTCCAGTGAAACCATTGTTTTTTAAGATGCCGCCTCCGTGAAGAACTGTCCTGAATCCTCGGTTAACGCACGGCTGCGGTGGCCATGGGGGAGCACCTTTTCGCGGTGTAGAGACTTCCCCACATCTTCGCGAAAAAACAGACTCGTGGTAAACTCCGGGATTACCCCTTGATGCAACGCCCTTGCGGTTTTGCCCTGGGGCCCGAGTTCAAAGATCGGGTGTTGAGGGTGATTGGGAGACTCGATGAGCTCTCTGGGATTCTTATAGGCAGTGGATAGCACAGTATGGATTTGATGTCCGATGACGCGATTGGTGCCCTGGGTCTTCTGGTTGCAGAAGCCGCGGAGAAGCTGGTCGATTCTCACGATGAGTCGCTTGATAAAAGGGCGGCGATGATGATTGTTGATTCCCCGACGTTTAATAACGACGATGGGCGGATGCAGTTCGCTTTCAAAGTCAAAGGCAATCGTCAGCAGCCGGTCCCTGTTTCAATTGAGGTGATGCCGGAGCCGCAGGGGGAAGACGAAGATTTCGACTACTCGCCCCTGAGCGTTGCTCTTACTGCAACGCCTAAGTGTGTCTGTGCGCAATTTAAAAAGGATCAGCGATGTCCACATACACTTGCGATCTCGTGGTGGTTGCAAGAGCAGTTGGGGCGACGATCAATCAACGAGGTATTCGAGTTCCTCGGCGAACTCGAAGTAGACGCGGTGGCCGCTGGTCGCCAGTTGGTCAATGAAGTTTTGGGGTTAGCAGGAGACGCTAACCAGCCACGAGAAACCGAAGAAACAAGGTTGCAGTGGCGCATTGGTCTTTCCAGTTCGCGATACTATTGCCCGATTTCGATTACACCTTACGAACAACGACCTCGTAAGAATGGAAAGGGTTGGACGAAGGGCAAAGAAGTTCGAAGTTTTGATTTGCTGCGACGGGATTTCTCAGCCAATCCATTGGATGGGAAAATTGCGGCCCTTGTAGCTAACCCCAGCTACTCGTTTGATGACGAACATTTCGGCGAATTTCAAGCGATCAATGCACTGGCAGGGCACGCGGTTGTTGCTTGGGACGATGCCAAAGCCACTTCACTGCAAGTTCACTCTGCTGAACTTGTGCTCACACTGGAGCCTGTCGAGTTTGAAGAAGCCGTCAAACAGACGAAACAGACCGAGCAACAGGAAGACATTGAACGAAAGACACTTTTTCGCCCCAAGCTTCAGGTCAATGGAATCACTGTCAATTTGGCGGAATGTAAAACGGTCTTGGGGCATGCAAGTCCCGTGGAGCCGATGGTGGTCATCGCTGATCAGAAACACCATCGGTTAATTGCCTGCACGCTGCGCGACCCTCGTGCTGTCAAGCTGATACAGCACCTTCTACGCAGTGACTTCAGGGAAGTGTTACTGGACAACGATACGGCTGCACAATTTTCGGTAGGGAGCAGCACTGTCGATTCCATGATCCGCGTGGATTTGCCTGATGAGTTAGCCGGCCCGGTTGTTCCCATCGAACCCGAACTGGTTTTCGAATTGCGGCCAAGGCTTGGCGCAGGCTTGCATGTTGCCCTGATGATGCATGAAGATCGCTTCAGGGAGTTGCTTGTCCCTGGGCAAAAGCCGGATGTCGTTTCCTGTTTGCTCGAGTCAGGACCTGTGCGTCTGCAGCGAACCTTGGATCATGAAAGGCGGATAGTTCAGGAAGTTGTCGATAAATTTGGTTTGCAGGATCTTTCCAGTGATGGCCTTTATCACTGGGTAGCGGAAACAGACGACATGGCACTGGACCTGTTAGCCAGACTCTACGGTGGAGGCGATGCAACGCCTCGAATCATCTGGCCTGAAGGTGAATCGTTACGAGTTCGAGGCGAAATCACGCCCTCGGCACTCAAAGTGCAAATTGATGATGGACGTGATTGGTTTGGTCTCACTGGATCCATTTCGCTTGATGGGCGAGAGGTGCCGTTGGAGCAATTGTTGCAGGCAGTCAGGGACAATCGATCACTGGTCCAAGTGGGCGATCGTGAATTTGCCCGGATCAGTGAAGCGTTTCGGCGACGATTGCAACAATTGGGAGATACGGTCATTGCTGAACGCGGCAACTTGAAAGTCGCTGATGCTGCGGTGCCTGCAGTGCAGGAATTGATTGGAACCGATGTGCCGCTGGAAGCTACAGCGCGGTGGCATGACTCCTTGCAACGATTGGAGTCGCTTGCCGATTGGAACCCAGAAAAGCCAGAGGATCTGGATGCAACGCTAAGAGACTACCAGTTGGATGGTTTTCAATGGCTCGCACGACTCAGTGTCTGGGGGGTTGGTGGGGTGCTCGCCGACGATATGGGCCTTGGTAAAACAGTGCAGACCCTTGGTGTCCTGCTTGAACGGGGCAGCGGTGGTCCTGCCTTGGTCGTTGCGCCAACAAGTGTGGGCGACAATTGGGTGAGAGAAACTGAGAAATTTACTCCCGGCTTGAGGGCGTTGCTGTACCGCGACTCAGATCGCGCTGCTTTGATCGAGGCTGCGGGCGAAAATGACCTTGTGATCGTTAGTTACCAATTGTTGCAACGTGATGCCAAACGCTTTGCTTCACGAACCTGGAACACACTGGTTCTCGATGAAGCCCAATTCATTAAGAATTCGCAGACCAAGACATCACAGGCAGTAAGGCAGCTTGATGCTGATTGGAGAATTGGACTTTCCGGAACACCTCTTGAAAATCATCTGGGAGAACTTTGGAGTTTGTTCCGCACCATCAGCCCCGGGTTGCTTGGATCTTGGGAAAGATTTCGAACTCGATTTGCTGACCCAATCGAACGGCATAAGGATGATGAGCGACGACAGTCACTCGCTCGATTGGTGCGTCCATTCATTTTGCGCAGAACCAAGAATACTGTTCTCAAAGAACTGCCACCTCGAACAGAAATTACGTTGCAAGCCGAGTTGAGTCCTGCCGAACGCAAGCGGTATGAGGATACGCGTTTGGCAGCACTGGCTGAGTTGAGTGGTGCTGGAGAGGATGCGCAGCAGGCAGGGCAGAAGCGTATACGAACCTTGGCTTGGCTAACACGTTTGAGGCAACTTGCCTGCCATCCACGCTTGGTCGACGCCGGCTGGGAAAAGAGTTCAGCCAAATTGGATTTGCTCATGTCTTTGGTTGAGGAACTTCGTGATGGCGACCATCGAGCTCTTGTCTTCAGTCAATTCGTTAAGCATCTCGCAGTGATTCGCGAAAAGCTTGACGAGATGGGAGTCACCTATCAGTACCTCGATGGATCAACTCCGGCGAAGGAGCGGCAGCGACGAGTTGATGCATTTCAGGCGGGAGAGGGAGAGTTGTTCCTGATTTCACTCAAGGCAGGAGGAACAGGTCTGAATCTGACCGGAGCTGATTATGTGATCCATCTGGATCCGTGGTGGAATCCTGCCGTGGAAGATCAAGCGACGGACCGCGCTCATCGAATCGGTCAGGAAAGGCCGGTTACCGTTTATCGGCTCGTTGCCGAAGGAACGATCGAAGAGCAGATTCTTGCTTTGCACGCTGATAAACGTGAGCTTGTTGCGGGTGTACTCGATGGTACCGATCGGGCAGCGAAAATGAACACGGATGATTTGATTCAGCTAATCAAAGAGGGGGCAGCTTCCTGAATTTTGCCGCCTTTTACGAGGAAAAATAAAAATGGTGTTGGTTTGACCAGACTTGTCTTGGCCAACGCGAATACTACATAGGTCAAGCGGATCGCTCTGGATTACTTCTCTTGTGGCCGTTTGAAACACAGGGTACTATAGAAATGTTCACTACTTTGGGTTCCTCCAAGAAAGTGGGGCGTCGGCCCACAAAGTAGTGGTCTTCACACATTGGCATACGGAAGGGATGAAAGAATGGCAAAGAAAGCAAAGGCATCGTCAAAGAGCAAGATTGATCCGGGTTTGAAGGCTGTTCTGGAGCGTGAACCGGGTTTGAAGACCACGTTGGAGCAGATCGACAAAACTTTCGGTGACGGGGCGATTATGCCCTTGGGAGCATCCCAGCATCTGCAGATTGACGGTATCCAGACGGGTAGTCTCAGTCTCGATATGGCGTTGGGTGGGCAAGGAATTCCTCGGGGAAGAATGATTGAAGTCTTTGGCCCAGAGTCCAGCGGAAAGACAACGCTGGCATTGCACATTGGTGCCGAGGCGCAGAAAAAAGGTGGCATCGCAGCGATTATCGATGCTGAGCATGCGTTTGACCCGAGCTGGGCAAAGAAGCTCGGGGTAGAGCTTGACACCCTGCTGGTGAGCCAACCCAGCAGTGGAGAAGAGGCCATGCAGATCTGTGAGATGTTGGTCAAGAGTAACGCAGTCGATGTCATTATTGTTGACTCCGTTGCTGCTCTGGTTCCAAAGAAGGAACTTGAGGGTGAGATCGGTGATAGCCACGTCGGCCTACAGGCAAGGCTGATGAGTCAGTCCATGAGAAAACTGACGGGAGCGATCGCGAAAAGTAAGTGTGCGGTGGTCTTTATCAACCAGATCCGAGAGAAAGTCGGGGTTATGTTCGGAAGCCCTGAGACGACTCCCGGTGGACGTGCTCTGAAGTTTTACTGTTCCTGTCGAATCGACGTTCGCCGCATCGGTGCATTGAAAGATGGTGAGGAGCAGGTTGGTCAGCGAGTGAAAGCGAAAATCGTTAAGAATAAGGTTGCACCTCCCTTTCGCATTGCTGAATTTGACATGATGCATAGCAACGGCATCAGTTATGAAGGTGACTTGTTGGATCTAGGAACTACCCACAAGGTGGTCAACCGTAGCGGGTCGTGGTTCAAGTATGGTGAAACTTACTTGGGGCAAGGAAAGGAGAAAGCCCGCAACTTCCTGATCGAAAATCCTGATGTGGCGGCAGAGATCAAAGAACTCGTGATGCAGGCAGGGGGTTTTGCGGCTCCTGCGGACGAAATGCAGGCTGCTGAAGATGCTGAGGCTACCCAAGGAGAAGAAGTGCCCAACAGCTGACCCATCGAACTCGTTCCCAATCCGAGGTGACACGAGTTTTGATTTTTCGACTAAGATTGCAGAGATCAGCGGTTCTCATGAGCCGCTGTTTTTTTTTGCAGTTTACCAGTGAGACAAGTTTGACTGTCTTGATCGCAATACATTCGCAAGAACGCTTGAGCATGGTATCGGGTGGCGGCAAGTGGCTG
>DOPG01000092.1 GCA_003513555.1 Rhodopirellula sp.
GTCATGGCTGCCATGCTCAAGTTGCAGCAGTATTCGTTCGTTTGTGCACCACAGCCGGCGCAGTGGGGCGCCATCAGGGCCATGGAAGTCAATCTTGATGGCTATCTGGAAGATTATCGACGCAAACGTGACTTGGTGGTTGAGGGGCTCAGTGATTGTTACGAAATCGTAAAACCAGGTGGCGCGTTCTATGTCTTTCCCAAAGCTCCCGTGGCAAGTGGCGCAGCCTTTGTTGAGGAGGCTATCTCCCGCGGCTTGCTGATCATTCCCGGCAACATCTTCAGCCATCGCGATTCACACTTTCGAATCAGTTTTGCTGCACCCGACGAAACCTTGCACCGTGGCATCGAACTGCTTCGGGAATTAGCCAAAAAGTAACCGGCAAGGCAGTGCTGGCTGTGATCACCAGCACACCATGAGATCATCAGTACCGCCAAGGCTGTTGCAAGACCGGCATGAAAAGTTGGTTCAGGCCCGTCCTGACGTGTTTTTGGTAGTTTTGCTGCTCCAATTATCTGTCCTCATCAGTTGGCAAGCTTTAGCTGGTGTCGAGTTTGGAGCCCTGACGCGATAAACTTTGAGACATCGTTTTTTTCAACACCACTTGATACCGTCACCAGAGTCGACCATGGCTACTATCAGATTGTTTTTGCTCGTGATGTTAATGATGCTTGTTACGCAGGTGAGTAGCCTGCACGCGGGGAAATACAATTCAACCCTGAGCCTCGGTGATGCTGCTCCTGCTTGGAAAGGTTTGCCCGCAGTCGATGGAAAAAAATATTCCCTGTCGGACTTCGAGTCGTCCAAGGTCATTGTCGTTGTCTTTACTTGCAACAGTTGCCCTTACGCTGTTGATATTGAGGATCGGCTGCTCGCCTTCCATCAAAAGTATGGCAAACAAGGCGTGGCCTTGGTCGCCATCAATGTCAATAAGGTAGAGGCCGATCTGATGCCTGCAATGAAGGACAAGGCCAAAGAAAAATCGTTTCAGTTTCCGTATCTCTTTGATGAAACGCAAAAGATTGCAAAAGATTACGGCGCGAAACGTACCCCAGAATTCTTTGTGCTCGACCCAGATCGCAAGGTTGTTTACATGGGCGCGTTGGACGATAGCCCCGAGGGAAAAAAAGTAACCCAGCGGTATATGGAAGCTGCTGTCGATCTGACGCTTGCTGGCGAAAAAGTCGAAATCGCCGAAACTGTTCCGGTTGGCTGTGCGGTCCGGTTTGAACGCACTCGACGAACCAAACGAGTACGCAAAAAGTAGGTACATGGTCGTCACCAAGATTCACGCTGGGACCGATCGCAGCGAGGATCGTTGATGCAGTAAGTCGCCAATGCCGCGTTTTCGCCATAGGCAGAGTGCCCGAGTGGTGCGGACGCATTGCATCACTGCTCTGCCTCGTTAGTCATCTGTCCCATCACTGTTCTTCTTCGAACATGCCATCGAAGATACCTTCACCCATAAGCGTCTGCAGGATCACCGGGCAGCCCTCTTCGAGCATGTCCAAGACCTGGTCAAATCCGTCTTCCTCTCCGTAATACGGGTCTGGCACATCGCTTGGCCAGTTGTCATCCAGGTAATCACTGAACATGCGAATGTGAGGCATCAAGCCGCCCGCAATTTCCAGGAGGATTGAATGGTTCTCTGCATCCATTGCGAGAACTAGATCAAATTTTTCAGGTTTGAGGTCTTCCGGTGTGACCTTGCGTGCCCGGCTTGTCAATTCATAGCCGCGCGCTTCAGCAGCGGCCGTCATTCGAGCATCTGCCCCTTCGCCAACGTGATAGCCATGAGTGCCAGCTGAGTCGACTTCAGCGTCGACACGGAATTCTTCTGCGAACCTTTGCATGACAGCTTCACCGGCCGGTGAGCGGCAAATGTTGCCCATGCATACGAATAGGATTTTCTTGGTCATCGTGCATTCCTTCACTTTCGCTCCAGCACTTTCAGTTGTGGCTGGTAGGCATTGAACAAAATAGGTCCTAGCAGGTGCTTTTCCAAACAAGGTGCGCTCTATCTTGCGTAACCATGTTTCGCGGTCGTCACGGGCCGAAAATGTCTACCCGGCTACCTCATGTCTTAAGGTTAAGCGATTGTAGGCCATTCGTCACCGCGGACTCCGTCGTTGGTGCAGACTAAGCACAATTTTTTGCAAATCGTGACGCTCTTCATTCGGTTTTAAAGAACCTGCAAAATCGACGTTAAGTTTCTCGATGGTAAAGCCACAATGGTGAGTGTTGGCGAGAGTCGGTATGAAGTTCATTCGGTAATCATGAAGCTTGGAAGCAGACAGTTCTTATCGTCATCGGTTCGCAGTCATGATGGATCCACGGTTGGCGTTTTGCTGTGATGCCGAGTCGTCATGGGTGGGGTGGCGTCTTGGTTGACGCCGACAGTCGACTTAGAGTCTATCAGGCGGTTTCCGAGTCCAAGTCTGCGGTTCATGATCGTGGGTTTCAATCCTGCCGCGTAGTGTTGTGGTAGCGTGGGGTGCTTTTTTTAACGCCGCGAAAAAGAACATTTTGGGGCCCGTCGTGGCCGTTGGACTGCCTGGAAGATGGCTTGCGGGTTGTCGCGAAGTCAGCCCTCAACGTGAACCTGCCCGCTAAGAAAAGGTTCCAAGCATGTGGAGGCATAGCGATTTCGCTGTCGTTTCCGTTGTTCTGGTTTGAACCATGCAGAGTGATTTTGCGGATTTGTTCGGTTTTTTCGAGCGTTCCCACAGCTTCTGGCGGAAGGCAGTGGTGGTTTTGGAGGCCATTTTAACCTCGTAATTAGCCCGAATACGACTTGGGATAGCTTGGGAAGGCTAGTTGCGAACAGTTTCTTACGGGGACTGCATCTTGCTTTGTGGTTTGATAAGGGTTATTATTTGCCCTTCTCGGAAGTCAGTCGCTTATCGCATGACCAACGGAGTTCTTTTCATGTCAGTACGTTTCACGCAATCTTGTCCGACTTGTGGCCGGCGAATTCAGTTTCGCGCTTCCCTCATGGGATGCGATGTTCGTTGCCAGCATTGCGATGCTGTTTTTGTTGCCCAGCACGATAACGCTCATCCAGAGAAAGCCTCCCAAGATGCTGTTCTCTCACAAACCGCTGATGACTACGAGTCGGAGCTTTTGATGAATCGTGTCCAGCAGGCATTGAATCGAGCTGAGGAATCAGCGGCGATTGGTTGAGGTCGTTGCTTGGGTGGGGGCGGTAAGCTGACTGTAGAACCTCGAATGTTTTCGTTCGTAGCATTGCTGTCTGCGGGGGTGTTCCTTGGAATTGAATCTCCTGATTCAGTCTCCTCAGCAACTTCGGCTTCTCAAAGTGTGAGGGTAATTGGAGAGGTCCTCTGGGGCCTGGCGGCACTTGAGGCTGCCTTCCGTCCAGCCAAGCCGCGCTCAGTCAGCAGCAGCGTCTGCATGCAGCAGTTGAATATTTCCACCCACGGCAACGCCCTGCCAATTTGCAGCGAGCATCACACTGTTGATTCCCGAGCCAATGCCCAGCAATGCGGTGCGATCATTCGTGGTAATCTCGCCCGATTGGGCAGCCCATGCCAAAGACAGGGGCAGGGCTACTGAACCCGTATTGCCAAGCTTGGGAAATGTGATGCTGTCGCGTTGCGGGTCCAGTCCCATAGCCTCCAGCATGCCAGCACGATGTCGAGAACCCACCTGATGGCAGATCGAGCGGTCAATTTGCTCTCGGCTCCACCCCGTCGTCTCCAGTAGACGTTCGAAAGCAGCGATCCCGGTCCGGATACCCTCGGCCATCAGGCGTTCGGAATCTGTATCCATCAACGGCTGCATCCCTGCTCCTGCCGCATCATCGTCGCTCTTACAGAGGTCGTGGAATTCGGTCCTCGCTTCCGCAATCGCAGCCTGGATGGGACTTCCACTTCGGGAATGCTTGCGATGAGTCAGCAACCAGGCGCAACTGCCCGATCCAATGGTTAGCGATGCAAATGCGGGTTTGACTGTCTTACGCGTTAGTGACAGGTCTTGGTTCAGGCTGTCGATGGTTTGGGTCAGCAGAGGTCGGCTATTCTCGGTGCCGACGACAATTCCCGCTTCAATCACTCCTGATTCAATCAACGTCGCGATTTGAACCGCACCATTGATTAAGCCCAAGCACGCATTGGAAACATCGTACACCCAGCACTGTTGAGGTAGCCCAAGCCCATGGTGCACGCGCGAAGCGGTGGCCGGTTCTAAGAAGTCGCGGCACACACTTGCATGGATCAGGCAGCCAATTCGTTCGCGATCGATTCCTGCCGCCTGGATCGCGTGATTCCCGCTGCGAATGCTAGGCCCGCTGGGCACCGTACCGGCGGGCCAAACCCGTCGTTCTGCGATCCCACTCATCAACTCGAGCCGACCTTGAGGCAGCTTCAGACGCGAGTAAAGAGGCTCCAGGCGATCTTCGATGCCCTGACTGGTCCAGACCTCTGTCGGAATCTCTGCACCAATCGACTCCAGATAAACATTTTCGAATCGCACTGATCGCCTAGGGTGTTGTTGGGTCCGTTTCAAGTCAGCCGCCTTGAAACTGTCTGATTTCAGCGTGCGTATCGTACCCTAATCGGCACAAACCCGCTGGATGCTATCAAAAAAAGCCAATGCTATCACTGCCTGTAGTGCTAGCGCCAGTTCACATGTGAATATGTAGAAAAGGTTTGGATAAGAGAAGATGGGACGCTAAATTTTCGCAAACTCAAGGGTCAGGTGACGTTGCTTTACCCGACCAGACGTTTCCACGGTGACTGCAAGAGGCGGGTTGAGCTGAAGAAGTTGGATGATGGGTGGGTGTGTTTCCTTGTTGATCACGCTTGCAACAACTGTCAGATTTATCTTCGGCGTGACAAGAATGGAGTCTGTGCCCTTTGATCGGGGAGCGGAACTTCGAGCAAGCTGGGGTTAAGTTTGGCGATGCGGGACGAGTCTGCATCAAAATTTCATTCGCGAATTCGAAGAGGACCTTTCGGATGTCGAATAAACCACTGATCGGAATGAACGCCGATTATCGGGCTGCCGCCCGAAGCATGCCTGCGTACAGCTATGTTGCGGCAGGCTATTTTCAGTCGATCATCTCGGCTGGAGGAATTCCGGTAGTCTTACCACCCATGGATGATTCTGCTGCGATTTCGCAGGTGCTGGATCAGCTCAATGGTTTTGTCATGATCGGCGGTGCTGATCTTGATCCACGAAATGATGGCTTCATGCTACATCCAAGCGTGCGACCTCTCGATCCTGTTAGGGAAGCCTGTGATCGGTTGCTCATGGCCGATATCGCAGAACGAAGGATGCCAGTTCTGGGGATTGGCACCGGAATGCAGCTTATCAACGTGCAGCAAGGAGGAAACCTGTTCCTGCATATTAAAGAAGACCTTCCCAACGCTGTTCCGCATCATGATCCTCAAGATGCAAGTCACCGGCATACACTCGAGGTTGTCAGTGATTCCTTGATTGGCCGAGTCTATGGTGATGGCGAGATTCGTGTTAGCAGCAGGCATCACATGGCAATCGACGAAGTTGCTCCTGGATTTCGTGTCACTGCAAAGTGTCCTGATGGAGTGATCGAAGCGATCGAAAGTGAAATGATGGATTGGTTTGCAGTCGGAACCCAGTTTCACCCGGAGTGCGGCGCAGCATCCGCTTTAGATATTCGTATCTTTGAGGAGTTTGTTGAAGGAGTAAGTCAACGGATTGACCAAGATCTGCGTTTGGTCGCATAGCCAAATATGTTATCGTAGCAATGACGTTAACCAAGTGGTTGCGTTTTCAATCAAACCTTTCCAGCAAGCCAACTTTGCGAGCTGCTCAATTGATAGACCATCCCACTGAGGAGAGTCGGATCACAAGGATGTGACACTAACCGAATCGTTTGTGAGTGTTTCGGTAGTCCAGTCACAGCCCCGCGCACGGATTAGCGCGTTTGCCGCAGGCAGGATGCCAAGGCAGTAGTGACCGAACACACCACCGAAGCCCGTGATCACGGAAGATCGTGACCTGATGCAGGATGCAATAGGTCCACAAGTCGAATCGGATAGGCGAAAAGTCAGGATTGACTTTGAGGCCGGACGCGCGACGAGTCGAAGCGCGTCCGGCCTTTTTTTATTGCGTTTTAAAGCTTTGGTTGCCAATGCGTGTTGCCCTGCTGGGTCAGTGATGACAGCCAGTCTGGCGTGGCATGTAGCAACGGAAATCGAAGTTCGGCGACATCTGGTTTCGTTCGCGTTTACAAGAAGCCCTGATAGGGGCGTCGCTCGGGGGCCTTTCTTTTGCAAATCAATCCTTATGAATCAGTGACATCGCAAAGTGGCGGTACCGTTGAGCAAGGTGGCGGTTCATTGGTTGTAAGGATTTGCGTTGTATTGAGTTTCTTGATTTGCGTGCCGTTGGTGTTGCTGGCCTGCTCGGCCTGGTGGCTGTATTGGAAGCACCAGCGAGTTCCACCCGGCGTGGGCAGTTTTCCATACCGGGCATTTGCTCTTCAAGCAACGCAGAATGCCGTGGTCGGGTGTGCGATTGTCTTGGGTTTGTGGTTTACATTTTGGTGCATTTGCTGGGTCAGGAAGCGTGCCGCCAAGGGGGCGAAGGCGGTTCGCGCGTGAGAGAACAGTGCGCCCTGTGTGCTGGGGTGGTTTTAGGCCTGCTGCCCGCATCTTGTGATATCCTGCTTTGTCCTTGGGACTTGTGTTTGTTCCACGGTGGGGGGTGATGCTGTACTTGGTTTGTGAGCGGTGCGTGGGGTTACAACGCCTGCAGAAGTGCCTACGCTAGTTCCCAATGGTTCGGAGTGAGTCTGTTGTGTCGGGAGTCAATTAATGGCTTGGGAATTGTCGGAATTTGGAAAGCACTTGTGTGGCGGTAGCGGCATCGGAGAGTTGATGGATGATTTGGGGCATGCGCTGGCCTCCGGAGGGGATGAGGTTCGCATGCTTGGTGGAGGTCAGCCAGCGCATATCCCAGTGATGGATGCACGATGGCGGCAGCGGTTAAGTGAAATTGTGGCGAACGAGGGTGAGCTTGAGCACATGCTCGGGAATTACGAGCCACCGGCAGGTAATTTGTCGTTTCGTGCTGCGGTTGCGGGGCTGTTTCGCGAGAAGTTCGGCTGGCAGGTGGGTGTAGAAAACATTGGCGTCACCATGGGGGGGCAGACCGCTTTCTTTTTTCTGTTCAATGCGCTTGCTGGGCGTTTTCATGCTGATCGTCAGAAAAAGATCTTGTTGCCGCTGGTGCCTGAGTACATCGGCTATGCCAATCAGTCGCTCGGCACTGAAATCTTTGCAGGCGTCAAGCCAAGCATTGAGTTGATTGATGACCATGAATTCAAGTACCACGTCGATTTTGATGCGATGCGCGTCGATGAAGATATCGCGGCGATTTGTGTTTCCCGTCCGACGAATCCTACAGGAAATGTTTTGACGGATGATGAAATATCACGATTGAATGCGTTGGCGCATGATCTGTCCGTTCCGTTGATGATTGATAACGCTTACGGTGCTCCTTTTCCAAATGCTATTTTCACAGATGCAAAACCCGTGTGGAATGATGGGATCATCCTCACTCTGAGTCTTTCTAAGATAGGGTTGCCAGGAACGCGAACAGGGATCGTTGTCGCACGCGAAGAGATCATCAATGCATTGGGTTCGATGACTTCCATTGTTGGGCTGGCAAACGCAAATGTGGGTCAGGCGATCGTGAAGCCGTTGATTGAGAGTGGTGAGATTCTGAGTCTCAGCAACGATGTCGTGCAGCCGTTTTATAAAGGGCAGTCGAAAAAGGCGCTTGGGTGGGTGGATGAGTTTTTTGATCAGGGCCTTCCCTATCGAGTGCACCGAAGTGAAGGCGCATTTTTTCTGTGGTTATGGTTTGAGGATCTGCCCATCACATCTCGTGAACTCTACGAGCGATTGAAGTCGCGGGGGGTGCTTGTCGTTCCCGGAAGCTATTTCTTCTTTGGCGTTGATGACCCGCAGTGGCGTCACCGTCATGAGTGTCTGCGCGTCAGTTTTACGATGGCTGATGAAATTGTGCGCGACGGATTTCGGATCATCGCAGATGAGGTTCAGAAAGCTTATCAGCAAGCCGCAGCTTGACTTTAAGCGTATCACGCGACCGTTGAATTTTGCAGTCGTCAGAAATTGGTGGTTGGGGGCTTTTACGTACCTTGCCAGGACGCCGCGTTACAACAACAGTGCGGGCCGGTGACGTTTTGTTCGTGACATCAAAACGCCAGCCTGTGGGAAGTTGGTAACTATTACCAGGTACATGTACCTGGTTTAGAATTCACCGGAACCCCAAGGTGATGGAAACGTACGTTGGTATTCGCTCACCCGATTCAGTTATTTGTGCGGTTATTCCTTGATGACCGCATCACCACCGACTTTGATCGGAAATGGCTGGGTCAACAGTTGTCGATTAATCGACAGGACAACGACATGGTCGCCACCAGCCAGAGGTAAGGTATCAAGTTTGGTAGTGGGTGTTGGTTTACCGTCGACCCACGCGCTGAGGCCATCGGAAGGGATGTCGATTTTTGCTACGCCTTCTCGTGGCATCGTAATTCCAAAGCGAATGAACGAGGTGTGTGGCAGGGTGCGGTGCTGCTTGAACTGGTCCAGTTCGGCAAGCGGCAGCGTGCCATCAACTCTCGCTGTTTGCGGTCGCCAGGTCATGCTGGCGTCATCGCTGGCAGCTGTATCCATGCTGGTGCGATTTAATCTTGAGCTGGCGGCATTGGTGTAATTAAGGGTTTCCAATGACCGAACAATGGGTTCTGTCGAAATCGTGTATGCAGGTTCTCGGCCGAGGGCCGACATGAATGTCAGTAGGTCGACAAGTTCTTGTTGCGGTAGGGAATCAAGTAGGCCCTCGGGCATCAGTGATTTTCCTGGCTTGGTCTGTTCAATAGCATCGAGGGCAATTTGAGTCTCTTTGCCATCAGCTAAACGCAAGCGAAGTCCGTCCCCGTTTTTACCGAGTGAGATGCCGTTGATGATTTCGCCTTCATCGGTCAGTACGGTCAGGGTTGTGAATCCCTCTTTTAGTTTTGCACTGGGGGCGAGTAAGGCTTCGACGATGTAATCAGGTTGGGAGCTGCCTCCGAGGCTAATGAGGTTCGGCCCGACTAGTCCGCCAGCATTACCAATTGCATGGCAATTGATGCATTGAAGAGATTTTCGCCGGTAGATGTCCTCGCCGCGAGTTGCCGAACCTCGGTTTTTCATCTCGGCAATCAGTGCGGTTTGCAGTTCAGGCGTCAATTTCCACTTTGCCTGCTCAAGTTGTCCCGCTTTGCGTATCGCTTTTTCGAGTCTTGCCTGCCCGCCAGAAACTCTGACATCCCGCAGCAGGCTGCGGGCGATGTCTGTCGGGAGTTCCGCGTCATCAATCGCTGCCGCTAATACTGGTGGAAGGTCTTTTCGGTTCAACATGCTGACCACGATCGCTGAAGCTGCCTTGCCAGTTTCCTTATCTTGCAGCAGTTTCATGATCAGCGGAATGGCCGCTCGGGGACGGCTTGCAGCGATAGCTCGTGTTGCTGCGATCCTTTTTTCAGGTTCCGTTGATTTTGACAGGGTCGTGAGCGTTTTTCGTACCTCAGGTGAGTCGTATGCTGCGAGGGTGTCGATGATCTTCTGTTGTGCAGGGCCCGTGGTCGTCGTCAAAGCTTTGAGTAGAGCAGACTCCAGTTCATTGACCTTCCAGAGATTGGCGATCTTGGCAACCACTTGCAGTCGAGTCCCTTGGGGGTCGGGTGCTTTCTGGTTAAAAAAATTGATCAATGCTGGGCCAACATTTTTCGGTGCGGTCCGGTCTCGCTGAGTTCGATCAAGAAGTGGTTTGACACGTGCCAGTGTTACGGTGGCCGGGTTCCGTTTCACCATGGCACGGAAGACTCTCCCAAGTTGATTCGCGTCTCCAGCTACCGCCACCGCGGCAATCAGTTGGTCCATTGATTGCTGTGAGAGTTCGGGGGACTCAATGAGTCGTACTCCAATCTCGGCAGCTTGTGGGGTCGCAATTGCTGTGATCGCAGAAGCAAGTTCTTTCAAGCTGTCTGTCCAGTCCTCTCGCGAAGCAAGGATCGACTTGTCGGGAAAGGTTGCGTCCAGGCTTCGGAGCGATTGCCAGATTGCAAAGTTGAGGTTGGGATCGCCGGTTTGCTGTGAGGCCTTGAGTACTGTATTCAACGCCTCGGGGCTGACGCTTGCGTCAAGTTGTCCGGCGCACACGACGGCTTCCAGTAGCAGGCGTGGGTCATCACGCTTCAAAAGGATTCGGTTTAGCAATGCTGTCAGCGACTGCGATAAAGCAGAAATTGGTTTTTCAGGCGCTTCGTTCAGGCGGCTTCGCCAAACGCTTCGCAGCATGGTTCTCCATACGGAGGGATCAGCTAAATTGAACATGTCCAGCATTTCATCAGTGATGGGCATGCTCAGGACTTCGTAGAACCAGAACAGTTCCAATGCCCGGTCGCCGGGATCCTCCGCAGTCCACGCTTGGTAAGCTGCCAGCACCTTGCTTTGATCTTTATCTGCCCGTTTCCACAGTTATTCTCGGGCGAACTGGCGAACTGGCAGGGCTGGGTCACGTAGCAGTTTCAGCAAACCTTTGACGTTTTGGGCTGTGAAGTTCGGCCATGGGTCCAAGGCACGTTCCGGAAACGAAACTCGCCAAACTCGTCCATGGGTTCTGTCGCGTCTTTCGTCACGGAAGTCAACCTCACCATGTTGGATAATGGGGTTGTACCAGTCGGCAATATAGAGAGCGCCGTCGGGGCCCATCGCTGCATCGATGGGCCGAAACGCGACACGTTGTGTTGTAATGATTTCCGGTTGCTGGCGACTGATATAGCTGCTTCCATTGGGTTGGGTGGTGAATCGGCAAACGCGATGGCTGCGGAAGTCGTTGGTTACAAAGTCGCCAACCCAAGCAGATGGAACGTGAGTCCCCGAAAGGATTTCGAGTCCGCAGTGCTTGGGGCTTCCGGGGTTGAGTCCATTGAGCCATCGTTTTGCACCAGGCGAGGTTACGAAAACGGAATCAGGAAAGATATAATTAAGCCCCATCGAGCCAGCACCATCGGTTGCGAATGATTCACCGCTGGCATCAAACACGTGGCCCCATGAATTGACGAGTCCTTTGCTCACTACTTCCAACTGTCCTGTTGACGGTCGGTAACGCCAAATTCCTCCTCCATCAAGATGCCGTGTGCCATAGGGGGTAATCACATGACTGTGGATGTAGATGGACTGATTGAAGTAGAGGCATCCGTCAGGGCCGATTCGCAGTGTATGAACGAGATGGTGTGTGTCTTCCGTTCCAAAACCACTCAGGACAACGCGTTTCTTGTCGGCTCGACCATCGCCGTCAGTATCTTTCAGGTAAAGAAGACGCGTGCTGTCCACCACATAGGCCGAGTGGGGGCTGTCAGGGGCAACGCCGGTAGGAATCAGTAGACCATCGGCAAAGACAGTGCGTTTGTCAGCGACGCCATCACCATCAGTGTCCCGGAGTACAATGATCTTGTCATTCGCAATTTCACCCGGTTTGATTTGCGGATAAACCTCGCTACTCGCGACCCAGAGACCGCCAGTGGAATCGAAGTTCATCTGGATCGGCTTGCTGATGTCCGGGTCAGATGCAAAAAGATTCAGTGCTGCCGCGTCGTCGACCTGCATTGCCTGCAGTTCGGCAGTTGTGTCAGGCTCGGGGATATCTGTCAGGTTTCGCTGTGCCTGCGAGTCGCAAGGGATTGCGGTTGCGAGGATCGTTAGGAATGTGACGAGGATAGAGGGCTGGCGTACCGACACGAGGCACCTTCGGGAAGTATGAAGAGGGGGAAGGGGACACGTGTAGTATACTGAATATGCAAGAGAAACGCAGCGTGTGGCGAAGCCAATTTGACCTGAACATGCCTCGTGTTTACTCTTACATATAGGCGGCGTGATCAGTGTTCGCCCGGTGTTTGTACTCTGTGGGAAGGGAAGTTGGATGCGAGTCTTTGCAGCCACGAATGGCAACGCGTGTTCTCAAGTAGGTCGTCGTTGTTGGGCAGTTGTTTTATTCGTTTCGGTGCTGGTTTTGTCGCCTAGTGCCTTTGCGCCAATGGCTTGTGCTCAGGACAAAGACGAGAAGCCCAAGCCACGTACCATTGAGTTGGTGACGAAGGATGGAAAGCGACTACGGGCGTTCTATTTCCCATCTGAGAAGGGAAAGGCTGCGAAGACCGTGATGCTTGTACACGAGTGGAAGGGGCAGGCAAGCCCGTATGCCAAATTGGTGGTGGCTCTACGTGACGCGGGGTGCGCTGTCCTGGTTCCTGACTATCGGGGTCATGGCGGCAGTCGCGAACAGGTCAATAGCAAGGGCATCAAAGCCGAGATGGACACGTCAAAAATGTCAAGGCGTGACATCGAAAATATCATCAAGTATGACCTTGAGAAGGCAAAGAACTTTCTCAAAGAGGAAAACGATGAAGAAAGTCTCAATCTCAATGCGATGGTTGTCATCGGAGTGGGTGAAGGTTGTGTGATGGCCGCCCATTGGGCCGCTCGTGATTGGAAATGGCCAACCGTCGGTCGGATCAAGCAGGGGCGAGACGTTAAGGGTTTGGTCTTCATTTCGCCAACAAAGCAAGCCAAGGGCGTTCCCATTGACCCGATCTTTTCAGGACGCTCTGTGTTGTTGCAATTGCCCATTATGGTCGTCTCGGGGGCTGACAGCCCGAACGCTGAAGATGCTGAACGAATTGCCAATCGGATCGAAGCTTCCAAGAAAAAATTGCAGCGGGGAGGAGACGTCCAAGGATTTGAATACAAGCGTTATAACACTGCTCTGATGAATGCTTCGCTGGTGAAAGATATTCCCGCTGTGATACCTGCGATCACTAAGTTCATTGAGACCGAGGTCAAAACGAGCGACACGCGGAATCCCTGGGTTAGCAGGCAATAGTGTCAGCGAACCGTAAGGCATGGCGGTGTGTTCAGGCAGCACCGCTTGCTAACGCAGGGTGCTGATTTCAGAGTGGCTCAAGTTGCATCAACCACCCGTTTTTCCCATCTGGTAGCGTGTGCAGTCGCTGCCGGGGTTCTTCGCAAGTGGCTTGATCCCGTCAAAATGACTGTTGCGTTGATGCAAGGCCGCGGAGTGATTACACCGCGCCAACTAACTGGCGACGGTCGAAAATTGCTCTTGAAACCGTTCAAACAGATAGTGGCTGTCGTGTGGGCCGGACGCTGCCTCGGGGTGATACTGAACTCCGAATGCTTGCTGGTCACGATGGCGGATGCCAGCGATCGTGTCGTCATTCAGATTGCGATGTGTGACTTCGAGGCAATCCGGTAGTGAGTCATCGTCCACAGCGAAGCCATGATTCTGCGTCGTGATTTCGACTCTGCCGGTCTCTAGATCGAGCACTGGTTGGTTGACTCCCCGGTGGCCAAATTTCAGCTTGAACGTCTTTGCCCCGCAGGCAAGTGACAGCAGTTGATGTCCGAGGCAGATACCAAAGATTGGGGCTCGGCCAAGAAGAGCAGCGATGGTCTCATGAGCATAGGTCAGTGGTTCGGGGTCGCCCGGGCCGTTAGAAAGAAATATGCCGTCGGGTTCCAATGACAATATCTCATCAGCCGAGCTGGTTCCCGGGACGATGGTTACGCGATTACCCCGCGAAGCAAAGTGTCGTGGGATGTTCCATTTCATTCCAAAGTCGATGCAAACGACGTGCTTCCCGGCTTGCTCGCCATCAGAACCAACCCCAATTTCCGCTTCTGTCCATTCGTCGAGCTTTTCTTCCCACGACACGATCTTTTTGGACATCACTTCCTGAACGAGGTCCCGTCCAACAAGTCCCGGGGCAGCTTTGGCTTTAGCGATGAGGCTGGCATCATCAAGCTCGATGGTGGAAATGATTCCCCGCATGGACCCGGCCGTACGGATTCTTCGAACGAGTGCTCGGGTGTCAATTCCTGCGAGCCCCGGCAGGTTGTGTCGCTTGAGGTAGGCACCCAAGTCACCTTCAGCACGATAGTTACTGAAAATCCGACTTTCTTCTCGGACGATGAAACCCGATAGCGAAGGCTTCGCATTCTCAACGTCAACCGAATTGACCCCGTAATTACCGATTTCGGGGTAGGTCATGGTCACGATCTGACCACGATAGCTAGGATCGGTCAGGATTTCCTGATAACCCGTCATGGCAGTGTTGAAAACGACCTCTCCAGTCACTTCTCCGTCAGCACCAAATGAGTGACCGGGAAAGATTGAACCATCTTCAAGGGCAAGCTTCGCGGGACGCATGTCGATTCAGAATTCAAGAGGCTGGAGGAAACAGAATTCAAGCACAACTGCAGGGAGGATAGCAGAGTTTAAAAATTTCGCGAGGCCCTCATCGATCGATTCTGGACGGATCAGCGAAATCGTCCCGTTCGCAGTCCAATCAGCACTGCTGCATCCTGTTTCCCTGCGTCCTGCTTCCGCGCCGTCTCCCTTGGGATTTACTAGCGGAGTGAGCTTTCTGAGTGAACCTCTTCGGGCGACCGGTTTCGCCGGAAGATCTCCAATGGGTTTGCCACAAGCTGCCTTTGCAAAATAGACGTTTTGAGACGCCTCGGCGAATCGACTGTGGTTGAGATGGCCGCGTAATGAGCGGCTCAAGTATCAATCAAGTCTTCGGCTGAAAGAATGGGCACGTCGTTTTCCTCCGTTTCCTGCTTCTCGCGCCATGGCTTTCCGTCCTGGTAGCTTTTCAGTTCTGCTTCGAGTTGCTCGAGTTGTTCATGATCAGCTTTTTCGCCTAGTTCTACTGCCTTTTTGCTCCATTTGACGGCCGCCTTGAAGTTGCCGTTTTCCGCATAGGCAGCGGCTAATGTACTGAGAATATGGGCCTCGGTGTAATCGGTTAGTTCTGCGGCCTGTTCGGCATATTTCTGAGCTTTCTTGCCATCGCGCACCGATTTGGTCGGCGATGTCGCCAGGACCCACGCCAAGTTGTTGTTGATCCCCGCAGCTTCCGCTTTGACACGTGCATCAGCATCGTCTTTTGTAACACCGAGTGATTCGATTGCCTTCTCGTAGTCATCGACGGCCGCAGAGTGATCGCCGACGCTCAGTAGGGCATCGCCACGTGACCGTAAGACAGCAGCGTTCTTGGGATCTGCCTGCAATGCTGTGGTGTACAGGTCAATCGCTTTTCGAGGTCGGTTATCGAGCGAATAAAGTGTGGCAAGCCGCAAACGCCTGAACAGATCGCTCGGCCTCGCATCGAGCAGCAACTGTGCATCGTTGATTGCGTCGGCGAAGCGGTTCTCTTGCATGGCGATTCGCGATCGCAATGAAATGGTTGCCTCTGCGTTGATGATTTGAGGCGCCGCCTGCAGTGCGGCGCGAAAGTCAGCCTTCGCTGCTTTGACATCGTCCCGGTCTAACGCGAGTTCCGCCCGCTGAAGTAACGTCATCGGATCTTTCGGTTGGATCGCAATCGCTTTGTTCAGATCTGACAGCGCTTCCTCGAATTTTTGCTCCGAGCGATAGAGGATGGCTCGCATTCGATACATACCTTCACTGGGTTTCGCAGAGAGCATCTTGGTGATCAAGGCCATCGCATCATCCACGCGGTTCAGGTCGACCAGTTTTTGAACTGCAGCGCCTGCCACTGCCTGATTGGTAGGGTCTTTTAGGAGCACCTTCTCCAAGTCGGTGATCGCACCCTCAATATCATTGATTTGCAGTCGCAGGGCGGCTCGAGCCTGAAATGCTTCAATATTGTTTGGGTCTGCTTCTGCCGCAGCATTCAGGTCGGCTAGCCTGGCATCGTTGTCGTCTTGCGTTAGAGCCCGCAGCACAAGTGCAGCACTCTGCTCAACAGGATCGTCCTTGAGTAATTCGATCGCTTTGGTGGTCGCTTCCGTGACCGCGGCCTTTTCTCCACCCGGCAACAGGTTGAGGCGAGCCAACATAAGGTATGCTTCGACCAGCGAGGGGTCGTTTTCTACAGCCTCGTCTAGGGCAGCGAGTGCTTTGTCCCTCAGTGCCAATTGTTGTCTACCGCGGGCTTGCATCATGCCTGCTGCAAAGCGTTGGCTCTGCTGTAACAGAACTGACCCAAGCATTTTCTTGGCAAATGAGGCGTTCTCCTCATCCAAGCCCTTCTTCAAGGCTGATTCAAGCAACGCGGC
>DOPG01000309.1 GCA_003513555.1 Rhodopirellula sp.
CGACCCGATTCTCCAAACTGACTACTACGGGCTGTATGGCATCCTGGACAGCACGACGATGCCCTGGATGGGCATGTCCGTCGAAAAGTCGCCTTCCGGGCTTGTGCCAACACGCCCCAATGAGCGTCTGCAGACATCGGCAAACGACTATTGGGCGAAAATCAGCCGGTATGAGTATCAGATCAACAACCATTTCCGTCCGTGGTTGAAGCCGACGCTGGATGAATACAAACAGGTGGCCAAAGACCTGAAAGCTGACAACGAACCGGGAGCGCAGCGGGACCTCGAAAAACGCCGGGACGACCTGCTCGGTCGGCACGGCGGTAAGTTTCGCGAACTGATGCTACAGGGTTTGGACTGGCTGAAGAGCGAGAAGACCAGCATCGCGAGAAAACCGCCGTTTGAGATGGTCTTTGCTGTTGGCGAGGGCCAGCCACACGATGCGGCGATTCACCGGCGCGGCGAACCACAGCAAAAGGGGCCAGTCGTACCACGACGTTTTCTGCAGGTTGTCGATGGCCCGAACGCCCCGAGGATCAGCGGCGGTTCAGGACGGTTGGAACTTGCCGATTGGCTGAATCGAGACGACCATCCGCTTGTTCCCCGGGTCGTGGTCAATCGCATTTGGCAGCGTCATTTCGGACAGGGGCTTGTGTCCACGCCTGACAACCTTGGTGTGCGTGGTGAGTCGCCATCGCATCCAGAGTTGCTCGACTGGCTGACGCAACAATTTGTAAACGATGGTTGGTCGTTGAAAAAACTGCATCGTCGGATCGTGCTGTCGCAGACGTATCGACTGTCCAGCGATCCCGACGCGATCGATGACGACGCAGGCAACGTGTATCTCACGCGTTTCGCTCGACGACGCCTGGAGGGCGAAGCCATTCGCGACGCGATGCTCGCGGTTTCAGGAGAACTGGACATCTCGCAGGGCGGGGGCCATCCACTGCCACCGTGGGATCAAAAGCGATACGGATTGAACGGCCCATTCAACAGCGAGTTCGAAACTAATCGCCGTAGCGTGTACTTGCTGACGCAACGACTGTTCAATCACTCGTTTCTGGGGCTGTTTGATCCGCCCGATCGCAATGCCTCCACGGTGAGGCGGTCGCAAGCCGATGTCCCGGGCCAGTCTCTGTTTCTAATGAATTCGCCTTATGTACGAAAACAGGCAGAAGCGTTTGCGGATCGGTTGCTACAAGATCAGTCCAACAACACCGATCGGATTGCGTGGGCATTTCAAGTGGCTTACGGGAGACCGGTGACGCCGGACGAACAAGAGAGCTTCCACGCCTACATCCAACGATTTCAGCGTACCGCTCAGGAAAAAGATGAATCAGATCAATCTCAAGAGCGATTGCTTTGGACTTCAATTGCCCGGGTCATTCTGACCAGCAACGAATTTTTCTTCGTGGACTGATTCATGTTCAAGAAACACAACATTACACGACGCAACGCTCTTGGTGCCTTTGCCGGCACTGGGCTTGGCGTGCTTGGCTCCAACACACGATGCTTCTCCGGGAGCACGACCTCAGGCAACCGAACACATCACCAAGCCAAGGCGAAACACGTGATCGTTCTGTACATGTCGGGAGGATTTTCGCATGTCGATACGTTCGACCCGAAACCGCGTTTGCTGCGCGATCACGACACTTCGATTGGACCACCAAGCGAAGCCGAGCCAAACCAGCCGAAAAAAGATCGATACCTGAAGGCGGCCAACTGGCGCTACAGCCGGAATAGAAAATGCGGTACCGAAGTAAGCGATCTGTTTCCGCATTTGCGTGAGACCATGCACGAAGTCGCACTCATTCGCTCCATGCACAGCGATCATCGGGATCATGGCGAGGCGACGTTGCAGTTACACACAGGTAGTACGAATACGCCGATGCCCAGTTTGGGCGCGTGGCTCAATTACGGGCTCGGAACTGAAAACGACAAACTTCCCGGACATGTCGTCATCAGCGAACATCGGCCCTACAACGGGCCCATGGTTTGGGACGCCAATTTTCTGCCCGCCGTCCATGCAGGCGTGCGAGTACTTCCCGGTGACGCCCCACTGCCTTACCTGAAACCCGAGTCCCCGGCGAAGCTACAGGACCTCGAACTGGATCTGCTCGATACGCTCAACAAACGCCATCTGCAACGACGTAATAACGACGCTCGCCTGGCAGGTCGCCGCGAAACATTCCGCACAGCCCGCGGGCTGCAGGAACTGGCGCCCGGCGTGTTGGACATTTCCCAGGAAACAAAAGAAACACTTGCACTTTATGGAGCCAAGGCAGGTGACAAAACATCCTACGCGGCGCAGTGCCTGATGGCTCGGCGTTTGATCGAAGCTGGTGTCCGCTTTGTGGAAGTGATCGATGCCGTGGGCGCGTGCCGGGACAATTGGGATGCAGCCCATCGCGATATCGCGAGTCACGCGAAATACGCCAAACGAGTTGATAAGCCGATTGCTGCGTTGATCGGCGACCTGAAACAGCGAGGCCTGTTCGACGAAACCTTGCTCGTTTTCTGCACGGAATTTGGCCGAACGCCGTGGGCTCAGGACGGAAAGGGATCCAAGAGTCGCAACCATCATCCGGCTGCGTTTTCCTCGTGGCTCGCCGGCGGCGGCGTGAAGCGTGGAATGGTATACGGAAAGACCGATGACATCGGCAATCACGTGGAAGAAAACGCGGTTCATATGCACGACTTTCACGCCACCATCCTGCACCTTCTCGGGTTGGACCACGAGCGTCTCACATTTCGTTACGCGGGTCGCGACTTTCGCCTGACCGATGTTCATGGACATGTGGTGAAGGAGCTGCTTGCATGACGCTGCATCAACACAACTGTGGGTTCGAACCGCTGGTTCGCGACGCCCATCAGCCGCAAGCCATCGCTGCGAAGATTTTGACAGCAGTTCTCTGCCTGCTTTCCACACAAATTTCTGCAAACGCAGGGGACGAGTTCGCATTACAGCTCCTCGGAACGTCCGACCTGCAAATCGAAGAACTCGATGCCCATCAGAAAGCTGGTCTGCTGGAATGGGCTCCCGTCCACCTTCCCATCAACCCGCCCGGAGATTGCAATCACTACGGCTGGCCCGTCGCAACCATGTCGGGTGATACTATCATCGTCATGCATCGGCGCATTCCAGGGCATCGAGCAAGGGGCGCAGGCAAGCCTCACCCCAAGATGTCCTATGGCGTGGTACTGCGTAGCGATGATGGTGGCAAGTCATGGTCCGAGCCTTACGACTTGCGAGACTGCATGAAGCCGCAAGATCGCAACCGCGGTGGCATCGTACCGCTTTCTCATCGAGCAAAATTTGACAAGGAAAACAAATCGCAGCTTGGCTACAAAGTCCACTTGCACGCGATCGGGACTTCCCGCGATGGCGCGGTCATTGCGGTGAACAATCACGGTGTCTTCCGCAGTGACGATGCAGGCCGCACGTGGAAGCATTTTTCCGAGGCTTTACGTGACGACACCTTCAACCATGCAATCATCAACATCGGTCCGCGTATCCTTGATGATCCCAATCGCGGACTGCTCGTGTTCGGCAACTGGTTCGGCGAGGTGGATCAATACCACAAGTACTCCGAAAAACTCGTGGTACTCTGTTCCCCCGATGGCGGCGCAAGCTGGCGAACCGAAGCACATCCTGCCGGGTTCAAGCAATACGAACCGGCTGCGATCCTTCATGATGGGAAATATCACATCGTCACCCGTGATCAGAATCAGGTACGAGCCCACCGGCAGATGATCTGGCTACCCAACCAGAAGCCAACGATCACCGAGACAAATCTGCAAGATCCGCGACTCGTGGACACGGTCGACCTGTCGTTCAACCCGGTAACAAAGCGGTTCGAAGTAGTCCGTAGTGAACGGCATCGCATGGAGCTCTGGCTGTGGAGCATCGCGCCAGAGGACTGGTCCCAAGGCGAGTGGCGTCGTGAGTGCCGGCTGTTTCAGCGTCGGGGGAAATTCTACGGAGACGCTGATGGTTTCCATCCCGCTGGAGCGGTCATCGACCAAGAACGCGGAGTCCAACACATCTTCATCTACACCGGCCACCCCAATGGCCCAGCAGGCGTTTTCCGCCTGACGCGAACGCTCGATACTCCAAGACTGGTGAAGCTGATGACAAGGTTACGAAACGCCCATCCTCGGTTCACATCAAAGGCAGAATCATGATACGCACACGACGAAATCTTCTCGATCGATTCATGAACATACTGACGCTTCTCTTCGTGTTGACTGGTTCGGTGCGAGCCGACGATTCGAACGTCACACAGTCGGCATGCTGGCAGGATAATGCGGTGACCTACGCGCGAATCATGTCGCGGGTCAAATGGACGCCGGTCGCCGAAGGAATGCCACGGCGAGGCGGCCAGTTCGAGATGGGGAAGGTATACACCGGGGTTCCATATTCGAGCGTCAAAGCTGAAGGCCGCTACATCGGTTTTGACATCTTTTTGAAGACCTTCCTGGCCGCGGTCGAGAATCCGCACAGCGTGCTCTACACAGAGACGCTGAAAGGTAAGGTGACGAACGCCGAGTGTTACTACGGTAAAGTCTGTTCTTCCTACACCAGCTACGCGCTGCAGTGCGGCATCTGGTATGTCAGCCGCCTTCATGGACCGGAGCACCGCGATGGTATCGTCGAAGTAGACTCGCAGTCGGCTCAGACCGCGCGAGTGGGTGATGTCGTCTTCACGCCACCGGAGTCGAAGGGCGGCGGCTCGCACATCGAGATCGTAACTGAAATCACACGTAACAAAGACGGAAGTGTGACGCATGTTCGAATTGAGGAAAGCTGGCCGCAAACCACTCGGACCACGAACCGCAAATCCAGTGTTTTCAACACCCATCTCGCTGCTCGGAATCGAAAGCTGTATCGCATCACCGATCTGGACGCCTGGCGTGGCGACAACCGGGCTGAGTCGTTCCTGTTCCCAAACTATAAGGAGGATTCCGCGACGCCGGAAATCAATCGCGTCCTCCTGCTCGATCGCGGAGACTGGGTGCCCTATTTCAAGGGTCAACCGGTGAAGTTTAACGTGATGGACCGGGATGCGCGGGGCGTGAGGACGCTGGTAATCAAACAAGGCGACAAGGTCGTGGAAACAATCCCGCTGTCTGGTCGGTGCGTCGTCGAACGGCCATTTTCCAACTGTGGCGACTACACCGCGCATTGTGTGTTGGAGGACGGATCGCAGAGCTCGGCCTGCGAGTTCGCAGTCTGCGATTTGGATTTCACTGCACCGAAAAGCCCCGTGCCGCTGGGTAAACCCTGGGAGCTTCAGCTCCGTTCAGACAATATGAAGCCGATCATTGTCCACCTGAACAATGGACACAACGGTTACGCCCATCGCAACGTGTTCATCACCGACGAGGACCGCCGAAAAGGTAGGGTCGTCATTCCTGCCGACCTGATCACCGAAAAGGCGAAGATCCAGATCTGGATGATCGGCGAGAATCGTTACGGCCGGCTGAAGAAGCGTCGGGACGTTTTTGTTGGGCAGCAACCATGAGATACTTACCTATCTCTTCGCTGCTGCGGCCTCGCTGGAACAGCCGTGCGTTAGCGCATCCGAATGCAACATCCGGCCAGTATTTATACGCGAGAGGATCAACAATGAGACGACTGCACCGTTCTATGGTTGCCGCATGGTGCGTCTTGTTCATCTTTACGGGCATGTCT
>DOPG01000272.1:0-13656 GCA_003513555.1 Rhodopirellula sp.
CCCGGCATGTATATCGGTGGTGTTGGCATGGCTGGGTTGCACCATCTGATCTGGGAAGTCGTGGACAATTCAATTCACGAGGCGATGAATGGTCACGCCACGGAAATTTCCGTCACGCTTCACAAGGATGGACGCAAAATCACGGTGTCGGATAATGGGCGTGGTATTCCAGTCGATAAACATCCCAAAACGAAAAAGTCAGCATTGGAAACTGTTCTGACCGTGCTTCACGCGGGTGGCAAGTTTGATGGCAACAATTACAAGACTGCTGGTGGACTGCATGGCGTGGGGGCCTCGGTTGTTAACGCGCTGAGTAAAGAGCTCACCGCTGTCGTTCGGCGGAGTGGTGCGCAGTATCGAATGGCATTTGCGAAGGGCAAAGCCACATCCAAACTACAGAAATTAAAAGGTGCTGTCCGGGGAACAGGAACTACGATCAGTTTTACTCCGGATCCTACCATCTTTCCCAAAACAGAATTTGATACGAAGGTGATTCGCGCCCGCTTGGAAACAGCAAGCTTTCTGCATCGCGGTGTGAAAGTCATTTACAACGACGAAGTAAACAAGAGCAAAGAAACCTTTTTTCACGAGCAGGGAATCGTCGACTATCTGGCCAAGGTAGTAAAAGAGCGAAACGCCAGACCTATACATGAATCTCCCTTCACGCTTCGTAAAGAAGATGATTTCCGCATGGAGTTGACATTGCAGTGGACCGAGTCGACTGATGAACACGTGCGAAGTTATGTCAACGGTATTCCGACAGGAAGCGGGGGTACCCATGAAAATGGATGCCGCGGTGCTATCAACAAGGCAGTGCGAAATTATGTTGATACGCACAGCCTGACGCCCCGTGGAGTCAAGTTGACATTGGAGGATATTCGCGAGGGAATGATCGTCATCCTGTCGGTCTTTATCGAGGAACCACAGTTCCAGGGACAAACCAAGGATCGACTTAATAATCCTGATGTTCAATCGGTTGTCGAGGCCGCCATCAGGCCTGCTCTGGAACAGTGGATGAACAACAATCGAAGTGTTGCGGATTCCATCGTTGCACGAATCATCGCTGCCGCTCGGGCACGTGCTGCCTCAAGAGCTGCTTCAGCTGCGGTATCGCGAAAAGGTGGTTCGAAACGCACGATGCTCCCGGGAAAACTCAGCGATTGTGTTTCCGGCGGAAAGGGAGATTCCGAAATCTTCATTGTGGAAGGTGATTCAGCCGGAGGCAGTGCCAAGCAGGGACGTAATCGTAATTATCAGGCGATTCTTCCGCTTCGTGGAAAGGTTCTGAACACTGAAAGTGCAACGCTCAAGAAGATCCTCGAAAATAAAGAAATTCAGGATCTTGTTGCCGCCCTCGGCTGCGGAATCGGGGCGAATCTGAATCTCGCAGATTTACGATACGAGCGAGTGATCCTCTTGGCCGATGCTGATTCCGATGGACATCACATCACGACTTTGCTGCTGACCTTTTTTTATCGTCACATGCCCGCTTTGATCGCGGCAGGGCGACTTTTCATTGGTGTTCCACCGCTGTATCGAATTGATTTAGGCAAGGAAACCTTTTGGGCAGCCGATGAGGCTGCACGAGAGGAGGTGCTGGAACAGTACACCGGTCGCGCTAAGCCAGAAATCACTCGCTTTAAAGGATTGGGTGAAATGATGCCCAAGGTGCTGTGGGATACTACTCTGAATCCGGAAAAACGACGAATTCAGAAAGTGGAAATTGATGATCAGTTGGAAACAGATCGGATCATCAGCGACTTGATGGGGCGTGATGCCTCAGCGAGATTCCGCTTTATCATGGATCGCGCAGAGGATGCTGAGGCGATTGACGTCTGAGCCGTCAGCCGTCTTCGCATCGTTGCACCCGGACCCGCTCAGATGTTTTAGCGGGTCATTCGTCTGCTGCAGCGTCGACTTCTTGTGGGCCCTTGCGAACACTCGCTGCCCTTACCCTGTTACGCGGAATCCGTTGGCGGATTACGGTCAATGTCATTTTTCTTGGGTGGCGCATTTACGCTCTGGCCAATGGTGTAAGCCAGACGCCCCATCATTCCAAAGTAAGTGAATGTGGTGAAGATGCTCAGCGTGATGGAGGCCACGATGCCTAAACTTCCCGCTATTGATGACGCCATTGCAATGAAGAGAAACAGGACGATAAAGAGTAAGCCGGACGAGAAGTAGAAACCACCCCACTCTTCCTGGCACTTCGAAACACTGCGGGCAAGTTCGGGCGAGAAGGGTGTAAAGACGCTTCCCATGTCAAGCATGGACAGCAAGATGAAGGGTAACAGAAGATAAATTGCAAACATGACGAGTGCGACTCCTAGCAGGCCCGTCGAATTTGTGAGGTAACAAATGACCCACATCGGTATGGCAACTAAGGCAGCTGAACCCAGCACTAAGGTTAACTGGTCAATCCATTGGAAAATATCCATGCTGGGCCAGTCTTCAACCTGATCATGATCGTTGGCGACTGAAAGTAAAATTGCGAATGCACAACTGACCGTTATTGCACCCAGTAGAAGGCCGCCGACCATCATCCCCACGCTCAGGAGCAACTGCAGAGATTCCTGCTCGAACGAGAGTAGTAAAGCGGTTGGGATTGCGGCAGCCACGGACAAGACAACCCAATGCATGATGACACCAGGGTCTTTGAAAATACCAAATAGGCTTTTCATCCATTCTAGAATATTTGGGGTGTCCTGATAGTTCGGCGGTGGTGCGTCTTCTTCTTGCCGAGAGGCCTCGGCCAGGAGCTCATTCGCCGACTTTTTAAAGGGGTCCGCTGTGCTTTTGGCCTCCAAGTTGTTTTGGCCAAGACTGAAAGTCTCCGCGTTTGCAATGTCGATTTCCGGTTTCTTCCGGATCCTGGGAGGCTTGGGAATGACGATTTCTGAGTAACAGTCACTGCATTTAGTCGTCTTGCCGCTATTGACTGCTTTCGCATACATGATTGTTCCGCATATTTTGCATGTCACACGAAATTCAGATTCGTATTCGATGGGGGAAGCTTGCGGAGCGGCAGAGGAAGTAGGATTGGAGTTGCTGTCCATGGTTGTCGCGGAAGCACCCAACGCTCGAATTGCATCGAGTGCGTTCTTCTTTACAGGTGCCTTGGAATCCGACGCTGGCATGGAGGTGTCGGTGAATTGGGATAGCAATTCTTCCTCTGCGGCTGAAATGTCAGGCCCAAGGTTGCTTCCACGTGATTGCGATGCAAAGTCACCAGCAGTTGCAGAATTTGTTGCAGAGGCGCCGGGTGTCTCGATGGGAGGTAGTGAAGACTCGGAAAAAAACGAGTCGTCATCATCTGGAAACGGAGTTTCGTTTTGCGGCTTCGTTGCTGAAGGAACTGGTGAGCTGGGTGGCTTGGAAGTGGTGAACGTGCTACCTGTCGGTAATGCGGTTGCTGGTGCAGGCGAGTCGCTTAGCGTTAGCCAATCATCCTCATCTTCCTCGTGGTTGCTATCCGCAGCAATTCCTGGGGCCAGAAAGTTCTGATCGCAGTGTGGGCATTTCACGCGTTTTCCCGCCGCACTGTCAGTAATGGATACTGAACCATTGCATCGGGGGCATTGGAGCGATTTCGGCACGGCGATTCCCGGAATACATGTCAGAATCGTGACAAGACAAGACTAATCTATCGTCACATTCTAGCCAACAACTTGGTGTTGACGGCAGACGCCTATTGGATGATCCGAAAAAAGTTTTTGATGGTGGCTACTCTGCCCATCAGGATGATCTTTTAGCATGGCTGCACGCCTGGGTTTTCTTGATTCAGGACTTTCAGTCGCTGGCGTAATTTGTGGTTCACACTCTTGTTTAACGAATGTGCTGCCGCAGGAATTTTTCCATCTCCCACATCGTCCACTGAAAATATTGATTTCCTTCTCTGCCGTAGTTGAAGAACCCATGCCCAGCCTCTGGGTATTCGATGAAGCGGGACTTTCCGCCGACAGCGGCGAGACGCTTCTGGAAGTCATGGATCAGCTTGGGAGGAATCAATGAGTCGTTGGAACCGCTGAGAATGAGCATAGGAGGCAGCCCTGCTCGAACGTGGTGAGCAGGTGAAAAGTCGCGAGGTTCGATTCCCGCTTGTATACACTTCTTGCGACCATTGGACCAACCGTCAACCAGGTCAATCACGGGGTTGAATAGGATCAGCCCTGCTGGCTCTGGTTGGTCGAAACCGTTTCCGGTGGTGTCAATGGTTCGCGATGCCAGTGACAGATGCCCCCCTGCAGATCCTCCCGAAATGAAAATTTGATTTTGGTCAATGTGGTGCTCCTCCGCATGGTCGATGATCCATCGGTAGGCCAGCCTTGCGTCGGCAAGAGTGTCTCGCGGAGTCAGGTTTTTGATGGGACTCCGGAAATGAATGGACACTGCATTGAATCCGCGGCGTTGTAGATAGAGGCATTGTGCAGCGAGTGATTCGGGGGCACCTCCCCATCCTCCACCATGAATGAAAAAGACGCACGGACGCTTTTCATCCTCTGCAATCTCAAGTGGGTTGAAAATCCAAAGACGCTGTTGGGGAATGTTGAGATCACCGTAAGGAAACTCTTTGCCAGTAGCCAGCATGCGGCGAGTTAATTCACGGGTTTCCTGTTTGTTGGCGGGAATGTCGAGCAGATCAAATTCCGGCTCTCCGTAGGCATTTACCAACTCGGGTTCTTGCGCGTTGCCGAGGTTTTTTTCAATGAATGCTGCTAATTCCTTTTGTGCCTTCTTGTCTTGTGTGTTTCTCTGCAGCGGATTGACTTCGATTTCCTCAAGTGGTTTATCCGTCAGTCGAAACAGACGCCCATTCCGATAGAGCTTGAATGCCTTGTTTAACGCAAACACTTCACGACGAAATCTTTCTTTATCCCAGCCAGGACGTGAGTCGTACCAGAAGAAAGCTGCATCCCGCTGTGGACCCGGTTGGCCAAATAGGCGATGCGCGAAACTGATGCCATCAGTGACAGCATTCTCGGGAAGCTTTCGTTCTGCCAGGTCCATCAAAGTGGGCAGGAAATCAGAGGCATCTACAAGGTCATGATCTATGCCGGGTTTTATTTTCCGGGGCCAGTAGGCGATCAACGGGACATGGATGCCTGTCTGCCGTGTGCTTGCTTTTCCACCTTGAATTTGCCTGCCATCTTGCAGTTGGGAGACAACCTTGGCGTGGGTGCCATTGTCGCTGTAGAAAAGTACGATCGTATTGTCCAACAAGTTTTTGGCATCCAGTTTTTCGACGAGTGATCCCACTGACTTGTCCATGTATTGAACCATGTCCACAATGTACTCGGGTGCTTCGGCTTGTTCGCTGTTAGGGTTCCACCCGGGAGTGTCTGGGGTTGGGACAAAAGGCCAGTGCGGTAAAGCCATTGGATAGTAGGCAAAGGTTGGTTGATCTTTGGTGGCATCAAAGAAGTCAACGATTTGATCGACCCAGATGTCTTCACCGAATTGTCCTTGATAGGTCTTCAGTTCTCCCTCAGAGCCAGCTGTACCTTCAAGCATGGTTGGATTTGTGTAGCGGGATCCTTTGGCTTCCGTGTGCAGAGCATGGAAAAGCGAGTAACGGTCAAAGCCTGCATCCTTGGCATGCATCCCCGTTCCGCGTCGGTTGGACGCACCTGGCAGATCAGGTGGATCATAGGATTGCAACTGCCACTTCCCAAAAATCCCCGTCGTGTAGCCTGAATCTTTCAGGTAATGACCAAATGTTTTCTGATCGGGATCCAGGATGCCAAAGTACTTCCAGTTCCGATGGTTGTATTGTCCCGTCATGATTTCGACACGAGTCGGAGTGCATAACGGTTGCGAGTAGGCACGAGTAAATCGAAGACCGGTAGCGGCCATTCGATCCAAGTTGGGTGTTTTGTAGGAGACGCCGCCGTAGCAGCCCAGTCCTTCAATTCCGACATCATCCGCCATGATCAGCAAAATATTGGGACGTTCCCCAGCCAGTGCGCGTGTGCTTGAAAAAGCTGGGAAAAACACGGAAAGCAGGACAATGAGGCGTCTAAACATCAGGGTTTCATGGCTGGAAAAAGGGGGAGAGGATTACGAACGCCATTCTAGCTCAGTTAGTCTTTCTCTTTGTCAGAGTGTTCCGAGGTATTGCGTTTTCCTGCATTTCGATAGATTGTGGGTTGGATTCATCATTTCTTCCACAAATCAACCCGTTTTCCATGCTTGTATCTCTGAAATGGCTGACGAAGTACGTTGAACTGCCGATGAGTCATGAAGAATTGGCTCAACGCCTCAGCCTGTCCGGGCTGAATCACGAGGGCACCGATCTCATCAATGAGGATGTCGTGATCGACCTCGAAGTGACGAGCAATCGTGGTGATTGTTTGGGGCATATTGGCGTCGCACGTGAGGTGGGTGTGTTGTACGGAATGCCGACGTGCAAGCCTGAGCCGAGCCTGAAGTGTTCCGACCAGAGCATTGATGCCTTGCTGACGGTCGAAAACCAGTTTGAAGCAGCTTGTCCAAGGTATACCGCTCGGGTAATTCAGGGAGTTCAGGTGGGAGCCAGTCCAGACTGGTTGGTTGAGGCACTGCAGTCAGTCTTTTGGAAACGCAAACTCGATGGCAGCATCGAGCAGTATCAGAGTATCAACAACGTCGTCGATGCGACCAATTATGTACTGATGGAGTGCGGCCAGCCTCTGCATGCTTTTGATTATGCCAAGGTCGAGGGCTCGCAGATCATTGTCAGACCGGGGCACAAAGGCGAGAAGATCGATGCCATTGATCATCGTCAGTACGAATTGGATGAGACAACTTGTGTGATCGCTGATGGAAAGCAAGCCTCGGCTGTGGCCGGAGTCATGGGTGGAGCAGTATCTGAAGTGAGTGATTCGACCCGTGATCTGGTGATTGAGTCTGCCGTATTTACGCCGTTGTCGATTAGACGCACAGCAAGAAGATTGAAGTTGCATAGTCCTTCATCCTACCGTTTTGAACGCAAAGTTGATCCGGTGGGTGTCGAGTGGGCCAGTCAACGAGTGTGTGAAATGATCGTCGACCTCGCAGGTGGTGAGGTTGTCAGTGGAGTCATCGACACCGCAGCAGACATCAAACCCCGCCAACCTGTTGTCTTGCGTTCAAGTCAGTTGGAGCGAATTCTGGGTATCAAAATTGATGCCGAAGAGGTAACGCGAATCCTTATTGCACTTGGATGTGAAGCTCAAACAGGTGATCTTGAGTCGACGTGCGGTAAGTCATACACGCCTCCTACTTGGCGGCATGATTTGACACGTGAAGCTGACTTGATTGAAGAAGTCGCACGCATTTACGGCTATGAAAAAATTCCCGAGGATGCACCGATCCCAGTGGCTCCAAGTTCCAAACGTGATTTCGACACGGCGATGGAACGCATTCGTCAGGTGATGACCGCAGCAGGTCTCAGTGAAGCGATGACACCGAGTATTGTTACGCAAAGACTCGACGAATCCCTCAGCCCATGGACCGATCGGCCTGCTTTGGAAAGTGAAACACCGATGTTGAAGGGAGCAAGACGGCTTCGCCGAACGTTGCTGCCGAGCTTGATCGAAGGTCGGGCTAAGAACTGGGCTGCAGCAAGCTTGGAGGCTGACCTGTTCGAAATCGCTCATATTTATCTGCCCAGCGATGCCGATAGTGCGTTGCCAGCCGAGCAGTACTCGTTGGGGCTCATTGCCGGGCGGGACTTCTTTGAATTTAAGGGTGTTCTGGAAACTTTGTGTCAGCGTTTGGGGATTGAGCACGCGTTGCAGGTGTCAGTCGTGGAACGTGCGGGATTTGTGCCAGGGCAGTGTGTTCAGTTAGTTCTGGACGATGCTGGTGTCGGTTATCTTGGCACCGTTGATGAAAAGACACTGAAACAGTGGAAGATATCTGGCCCAGTGGTGGCCGCTGAACTTGACTTGCCAAAGCTGCTCGAGATATCACAACTTGTGCCACAGCAAAAGTCGGTCAGCTCCTTCCCATCAATTCAGCGGGATTTGAATTTTGTCGTTGCTGAGTCAGTGCGGTGGAGTGACATGGAACATGTTGTTCGGGCCGCGGTTGGATCTGAACTTGCGGGAGTTACTTATCGTGAGACGTACCGCGACGCGAATAAAGATGGCAAGGATCGCAAGCGTGTGCTGATGAGTGTGGAATTGCAAAGCCATAAAGCGACGTTGAGTGGACAGCAGGCTGATGACTTGGTAGGGCGGGTGATTGGTGCCTGTCGGGACCAATTGTCTGCCGAATTACTCTCGTAAAAAAACTGGCCGGCGGGAGCCGGCCAGTTGGAAGTTCTCGGGTGACGCGTGACTGCCGGTTCGATCAGTCCTCGATTGGCGTTTCTTTTTTGCCGTCACGAATGAATGGCTTGCGGACCTGTTCACCTAACGCAGGTGTAAATTCTCTCACCCATATGTTTCGAAAGCCGACTGGGTTTCCGTGATCCTGAATCGAGATCGGTCCCGTTGGGGGATGCTGTTTGTAGGAGGGTGGTCGATTGTAGGGGGTGTCTCCTTTCAGCTCAAAGTGATTCAGGATCAGGACACCGTTATGAATCGCCGTGATGTAAGCGGGCGACACCAGCTTGCCTTCATTGTCGAAGCGTGGTGCAGTCCAGAAAATGTCATAGGTATTCCATTCCCCGGGAGGACGCATTGCATTGACAGCGGGTGGCGTTTGCTTGTAGATCGCGCCCGCTTGTCCATCAAAATAGGTTGGGTTGGCGTAGGAATCGAGTACCTGGATTTCGTAGCGGTCCATCAGGAAAATACCACTGTTACCGCGACCCTGGCCGGCACCTTTGGGGGGCACAGGAGCGGTCCACTCGACGTGAAGTTGGCAATCACCAAAGGACTTTTTGGATACGATTTTCCCTTTTCCGGAATAGGCGACCCCGTCTTTGACTTCCCATCGTTCACCATTTTGCCAGTCTTTTAGGCTCTTGCCATCAAACAAAACAATGGCATCCGAGGGGGGCGCTGAGTCGGTCTTGCCGGGCGTGACGACGCCAGGTTCTTTCCATTTGATACCGTTGAGGTATTCACCTGCACTCGCCGGTGCTGTGGTGAAGAAGATGCTACTGGCAATGACAATGGAGAGCCGGAGGGTGAATTTAAGATGATGTTGTCGGGAAGACATCGGTGTTCGTGACATGGGTTGCTATCGGCATGCGGGAGGTAGGCGGTTCCCGTCACCAAAGCAGGAACCTGAGACGACAGAAGTATGATTCCTAGCGGGACGGCAAGCAATGACATGGTCTGGTGATGAGATCAAAAGTGCCCACCCTTTGTCGAGAAGTTTGGATAGCCTGAAATCTCTAACTTGGATGGCGGATTTGTCGGTGTTTTGGCTTTTTAAACGCTAGAGCCAGCATTGACGCCGCATTGGGAAAACTGCTATTTCCTCCAACATGCATATTGTTTCACCCTGCCACGCCGTTGTGGTCGTTCTCTTCATTGTTTCATGCTGTCCATTTGCGGATGGACAGGATTTGCTGCAGTCTGGTCTTCAGTTGGCGGATAAAAGTGTCTCGTTGCAACCGGTTCCGGCGAATGCTGGCTTGGTGGGAGCAAAGACCAATGCAGCGGATAAAGCAGAAGTGCAGGCTTGCGTGCTGCTGAAAAACGATAACGTGCTGTTTGGTCGGGCAAGGCAGTTGGGTGAGTTCGTGATGGTCACCACCGCCGCAGGTGGAGAAGTGCGGTTGCCACGAGTCAGTGTGGCTTGCTGGGCTGAGCATATTCGGGACTTGTATCAGTTTCGCGTTGACCAAAGAGGGAAACCCAATCTGCGGAGCCACCTGCGTGATGCACGTTGGTGTGTGCGATACGATCTTTATGATTTGGCAGCCAAAGAATTGATTGCTGCTCGCCGGATTGAACCTAACAACAAAGAAGCAATTGTTCTGGAGAATCGGCTTCGTAATCTTGTGGCTCCACGTCCCGTGAATAAGTCCGCGGCTACTAGAATCGGAGCAGGGCAAAACGTAATTTCCGTCGATGGCGAGAATGAAATCAGACCGGCAGCCTTCGATGCTGATCATTCAGATGCGAGTGATTTCGACCCCGATACGGTTCGACGCTTTGCGAGCCATATTCAACCGATGCTGATTAACCGATGCGGTGTCTGTCACCAGACTATGGCACGGACTGTTGATAATCAAATTCCTGCGACCAAGTGGCATTTGCTTGTTCCCAGTGTCGGCTCCCGAGCATCCGCGGCAATTACCCGCAGTAACCTGCAGGGAATGATTTCGTACATCGATGCACAAGCACCACAAAACAGCCCTTTGCTGGTGATGGCCACGACCGACCATGGGGGTAGCACAGCTCCGCTAGGTCAACGCAACACCAAGGCGATTCAATCACTCGATTACTGGGTGAAGCTCGCAGCCAATTCTCTTCGAAATGGGCAGCAACTAACCCAAGAAGAAAGAACATCTGAAGAAGATGATGTTCAGGGAAATATCAGTCGTGATCGCAACACTGTTCCCTCATCGGGCATTTCCGAAGTTGCCCCGATGAACTCTGCGTTCGGCAGATTGTTAGAGGAAAGCACTGTTACATCGATGGATGCCCCGGGGGTGCCACCGGCTAAAGATCTGCCAGGGCATGGTGTGAAGTCCGTGCCGCACCGTTTGCCACCGGTGTCGAATCCGTTTGACCCCGATCTTTTCAATCGCCGTTTCCATGCGGTCAACTCAGACTGAATAACCAATTCAGGCTTTCAGTGGGTGGTCAGTTGGCGAAATATCGCGTGTTTGGATTTGAAGCTGTTTTCTCATTTCGTGTCGCTTCCATTGAACGCAGCTCTTTCGATCCTGCTGAGTAGCCTGCGGTTGGTGCTTCGATCAGGTAAACTTTGAACCTGAAAATTGTTCGCCCCTGTTTGGAGACACGTTGATGCTGACTTTGGCCTTAAGCGTCAAGCCATCGCTGACAATTGCATTCGTTGTTTGTCTGTCTGTGGTTTGTGGAAGCGCCGCCGCGCAGTCAAATAAAGATCGAAAGCCAGCGGGTAGCCCCTTCGAGCAGTGGGATACCAACAGCGATGGCTACTTGAGTCGGGAGGAGTTTCCAAAGCGTTTCCCTGCAGGCTTATTCAAGCAGATTGATCAGGATGGCGATGGGCGACTCTCCAGAAAAGAGGATGACCGCTTTCGTGCGAGTCGTCGGCCTGACAGTAACGGACGTCGCAATGGGGGGGACTCGGGCATCAATCGTCTTGTCTTGCCTCAAGGAGCAACCTTCGATCGGGATCTCGTTTACGAGGTAATTCAAGGCAGAAAGTTGCCACTCGATTTGTATCGACCCAAGTCTACAACTCCGACAGCACTGGTCATCTGGATTCATGGGGGTGGGTGGAAAAGTGGTTCCAAGGCTGGTGGCGGACCCGCCGTTTTGCAACTACTGCAGCGTGGTTACGCTGTCGCATCGGTCGAGTATCGTCTGAGCGGTGAGGCTGTTTTTCCTGCCGCCATCGAAGATTGCAAGGCTGCAGTCAGTTTTCTAAGGTTGCATGCTGACAAATACCATCTCGATCCCAAACGATTTGGTGTGTGGGGGTCCTCCGCAGGTGGCCACCTGGTGTCCTTGCTGGGAACCACTAATGACGTTGATCAGTTTGATACTCATCCAGTCACTCGTAAGGCTTCGTCTGAAGTTCAGGCTGTATGTAACTGGTTTGGGCCGAGTGATTTTCTTCGCATGAATGATTTTCCCAGCAGAATCAATCATGATGCTGCTGATTCACCCGAGTCTCGTTTCATCGGTGGTGCGATTCAGGATAATCCGGAGCAGGTACAGCGTGCGAATCCTGCGAGCTATGCCAGTGCAGGAGATCCACCTTTTTTACATCTTCACGGTGATAAGGATCAGTTGGTGCCATTCAACCAAAGCGAAATACTACACGCTGCCCTCAAGTCATCAGGCGTAGAGACTACGTTGTATAAAGTGGTTGGTGGAGGTCATGGTTTTGGTGGTTCCAACGACAGTCGCGCAGAATTAATTGAGAAATCGATTCAGTTCTTTGACTCTAAACTGCGTCTTGACAAGCCTTGAGCGTCGTGGGTTGTTGACCAGGTAAGCAGGAATAATCAGGGGGAATGAATTTTTACCCAAGAGAACCCAAGAGAAAGAGTCTCTGCCTGCCTGCGACGTTTGCTGTTTGCTACTTTTTGCGTTGTGCAAGGATGGCGGTGGCGAACGCTTCGCCCATGACGGCAAAGGTCTTCGCGCAGCCAAGGTAGTGGTAGCCTGCATTGGATGCACCTCGTTCCCATTGAGCACGCTCTGCTGCTGTGATCAATTCCGACTCATACTGTGTTACAAAGTCTCGTTGTTGCTGTGCAGTCATGTTGCCATCTTTATTGGCATGATTCTTGTTCTTCGTGCGAAGTAAGTATCGCATCTGGCGAACCTTTCCGCGTTTGTCATCAATGGCAGCGAGTGATGCATCCCAGAATTCTGACGTCTGAATGGGCGTTACTGTTCCTTGAAGATCAGCGATGTCAGCAGTGGCAGTCATCGCGTCACGAAATTCTGCATTTTTTTCGTTTGGAGCTTTACCCCCGACTCCCATCACTCCAATGACCACAGGAATGTCGGGTGCGTTGAGGTCTTTTCGGAGATCACGAATCAGGTGCCCAAGGTTTTGGGTGTACGCTTCAAAGCGATTGGTGGATTTGTCGTTCACTGCTTCAGGGTAGGCGTTGCGATTCACCATGTCATTAAAACCTTGAAACCAGACGAAACCAGCGATTTCGTAGCTGTCTTCTGATTTGTAATTCGGGCAAATTCGACCAATGTCGGACAACACAAAATTGATATGTTTGATCATCAATCGGTAGTAATGCCCAGCATTTTCTGGTGAATTGCGTTCCCGTTCCTTATCAGCATCAGATTGTTGGTAAGGACCAGCACTAGGTGGGCGATAGTCATAAAACAGCGATTTGCCACCCCATGCCGTTTTAATGATCAGCACGTCCTCATTGAAAGCATCATCCATCGTGATGCCAAATGTAAATTCGGGTCCGATTTTGCCACCATCTTCTGCCGGGTTGCGGCGAGACCCGTAACCGGCAGTCAAACGCCCGTATCCCTCACCGTTCTTGTCGCCAGCGCCAGTTAAATAGGAGATCCATGCTCCTTCGCATGTGTGAGGCTCTCCTGATGCATCACGCATTTTCCCAAGCAGCGGAACAGTCTTTGGGTCATCGGCAAGGTAATCAAATGTTTCGACTTTGGCGTGACCCTCCATGTTCGACTGCCCTGCCAAAATGAATACCTTCAGTGGACCTTTGCCTGAAGCTGATGGGTTGCCAACCAACAGAGGAAACAGAAAAAGGGTCACAGCAACGGCGATACGCATGTGGCACAGAGGCATTGAAAACTCGGTTTGACGAAGTGAAATAGGAACTGGTGCGGCAATGAGCACGTCTATAGAAACTCTATAGAAACATTGTGTGTCGGATCAAAGAGCCAGACGATGGGGTGTTACGCTACTCGCTCGTCATGGTCCATTGATTGTAAAATTCTAACGTTATTTGGAGCGATCAAGTGTGTGTGTCCGGAAAACATAATCAGCACTGCGTTGTGGTGCGATGTTCGCTGACTGTTCCTGAAAGTACAAGTGATTAATCGTGGGTGATCGGGAATGGGTGATCGG
>DOPG01000272.1:13884-23850 GCA_003513555.1 Rhodopirellula sp.
GTGATCGGGAATGGGTGATCGGGAAATAGAATCAAATCATGACATGGGACATGCTGACGACGCCATGCAGCCGAAACCTCAACGGATTTTGGAAACCGTGGTTTACTGTGAATGTCTGTCAGAAGCTCGTGATTTTTACGAACGGGTAGTCGGGCTGACAGTGGTTTCTGTTGAACCAGGCAGGCATGTGTTCCTGCGTGTCGGGCAGGGGATGTTGCTTATCTTTAACCCGTGTGAAACAGAGATTGGTACCGTGCTCATTGGCGATCAAATGATTCCGAGACATGGCAGTACTGGGCCATCTCATTTCGCTTTTGAAATTTTGCCGCAACAAGTGGACGAGGTTCGTGAACATCTTGAGAACCGGAAGATTGCAATCGAAGCCGAGATCGAATGGCCAACGGGAGGTCATTCGATCTATTGTCGTGACCCTGCTGGCAACAGTGTCGAGTTTGCGACTCGCGAACTTTGGTTCCAGTGATCAATCACTGGTTTTGATTCTTGCAAACTTTCACACCTCTGGGTTTGCTACATGCCTTCAATCGCTCAGGATATCTGTTATCTCAGATTACCTGCGCGGCTTAATGGCGGGTGGATGCTGTGCGAGAATTTTCTTCATGTTCTCCAGGATCTTGGGCTTGTTCGCAGCGAGATTTGTTTTTTCGAGAGGATCCGTCTGGTAATCGTAGAGTTCATACTCAATTGGTGCAGATGATCTCATGGGTTTCCATTCAACCATCCGATATCGTTTGGTCCGAATGGCTCGCCCCATTCTTCCGCCCTTCGGGAAGCAGTGGTAAGCGTGGTCTGAAACCGAATCGGCAGTCCCATTGAGAATCGGGACAAGACTCTCGCCATCCATTGGCTGAGGGGCCTCGGTAATCGGCAGTCCCGCCAATTCGCAGAGGGTTGGGTAGACGTCAACCGTTTCGACGGGGGACTGATTCGAGGTTCCGGCACGGGTGGTACCTGGTGCAGCGATGACCAACGGTATGCGATTGGCTTGTTCGTAATTGGTGTGCTTGGTCCATGTGCCATGATCGCCCAAGTGATAACCATGGTCGCCCCATAGCACAATGATCGTATCGTTCTGCAATTGAAGTCGTTTAAGCTCGTCCAGCACACGTCCAATCTGGGCGTCCATGTAGCTGAGTGATGCGTAGTAACCGTGTATTAGTGTCCGAGTCATCTCCTCCGAAAGCGGTCCTTCCTGGGGAACGGGTTTATACTGATTCAATTCTCCCAGAGTTTTTCCTGCATATTTGGGTGCATCTTTTGGCGGCTTGGTGTAGTCGGCGGTTGGTAGCTTGGAGCGGTCGTAGAGATCCCAGTATTTTGTCGGAGCACAGAATGGAAGGTGTGGTTTTGTAAAACCGAGTGCCAGAAAGAAGGGGGTTCCTGATTCGTGATACTGTTGCAAACGCTTGATTCCTTCAGTCGCAATGCGACCGTCTGCATACGCTTCATCATTCACGTCTGCCTTCTCCCATGCCGCACCACGCGGTAGCGACTTGATCTGCCCAAGCTTCTGGTTGCTGAAGTACGCTTCTTCCCGCGTCAGTTCACCACCGGTGCTCTCGTCAAGCACGTAGTCGATGACTTTGTCAGGTTGGAACGGCACACTCCAAGACAACTTGTCGTTGATGTTGCCATGCCCAATGTGGAATACTTTCCCAATTCCAGCTGAATGGTAACCATGATTTTTAAAAAGTTGAGGAAGGGTGACCACGTCGGGAATCGCTCGCCGGATGTGATAGCCGAGGCTGTAAACGCCGGTGGATGTAGAGCGTGAGCCTATCAGCAGATTATTTCGCGAGGGGGCGCATACTGCCTGATTGCAGTAGGCTGCGTCGAAGCGTGTACCAGACGCCGCTAGCCGATCCAAGTTGGGTGAGTGGACCCACTGTTCACCGTAGGCTCCGAATGAGGGCTTCAGATCGTCGACCAGAAGTAACAGGACATTGGGTTTGTCGGCCGCCGAAGAATCGTTGCAGAGTAACAAAAGGCAACAGGCAGCCAGAGCGAAGCGATGCATGGTGTGGTGAGATTGCTAGAGGATGCGATAGGACTGTACGCGGGACGCCGATGTAACCTGCGTCCGATTGTCGACACAAAAAAAGGCAGAGTCGCGATTGTGCAACTCTACCTTAACTTGAATCAGTAAATCGTACATCACGAAGGTCTTGTTGACTCGACCGCCTGCGATGTCCACCCAGGTTCGTAATTATGCTTGGAACGAGCTGCCGCAACCGCAACTCTTCACTGCATTCGGATTCTCAAAAGTGAAGCCTTGCTTTTCCAAGCTTTCATACCAATCCACAGTGGTTCCGTCGAGATACAAGGCACTCTTCTTATCGACAACGACGGCAACGCCGTGGCACTCGTACTTGGTGTCTGCCTTATCGTCAAAGGCGTCATCAAAGTTCAAGGTGTAGCTGAAGCCACTGCAGCCACCTGCAGCAATGCCGATTCGCAGTACCATGTCGTCACCGAAGTTGTGCTCTTTCTGGAACCGCTTGACCTCTTCTGCTGCTCGTTCGCTCAGTTTGACTGCCATCTTTTGTATTACCCTTCGTCATGGACGAGAATTGGTCGATTTGAAATTGTGGGCGTTCCACTCTCAGAGTATTCGATCCCCAAGCCCCCATATTATTAACCAGTCCGACGATCCGGCAAGTCTCATGTGGGGTCAAGAAACGTATACGGCGAGGAAATTGACGCGAAATACCCGAATCAAACCCTATTTTCCGATCTTTCCTCGAACTTTCTGCCGTGGGCGGCATGGAGGCTTCGGATCCGAGAAGTAACAATGCGACTACAGAACCCCAGCTAAATGGCGATTGATCGCGGGCAAATGGTCGGTTTCAAGTGAATTTCAGGGCGAAACAATACGATGCGGCGAATCGGCACACTGGAAAACTCGGAATTAGCGCAACGATTCTGTGACTACCTCGTCACTCAGTCGATTGATGCAAGCTGTGATCCTGAAAGTGACTCTCCAGACTCTGGTTGGGATATCTGGGTTCGCGATGAACGGCAGATTGAGCAATCCAAAAAAGAACTCGCTGATTTTTGTGCCGATCCTGAAGAGCCGCGTTATCAGGTCAAGCGACAGGCCACTCATATCCGTCAGGAACAGATCGCGGCTGAGCTTGCACGGCAGAAACGTGCCGCTGAAAGTGAGCGCATTGCGAACGTTAGGAAGTCGACGTTGGGGGAGCCAATTCGTGCGCCCCTGAAACAGTCCGGGTATCCGGTCACGATTGCCATCATCATTCTGTCAGTCATAGCCAGCCTGACGACCCACTTCGGACAGCCGCGTCGATCAAGAGCTCCAGGAAAACTTACGCTGGAAGAGCAGGTGTATGACACGCTGTCGTTTGTTGACAGAAAAGATTATGTGAAATCCGGAGGTGATCCATTCGCCTCGGTGGAAACAGGACAGGTCTGGAGATTCGTGACCCCGATGTTTCTGCACGGAGATGAATTTCATCTGTTGTTCAACATGGTGTGGATTTACTTCCTGGGATCGGTCATTGAAAAATTGCAAGGATCTTTGTTCTTCCTTGTGGTGCTTGTCACGACCCAGATATCGGGGATGCTACTGCAGGTGATGTTGCCTGAAAACGCTGTGCTGCAACCGATCTTTCAAGGAACCCCGTTTGATTTTCTAGCCCAGACCATGAGTGGCTCACCATTTGCCATTGGTGCCTCTGGAGCCGTTTATGGACTGTTTGGTTTTCTCTGGATACGACCTAAAGTTGACCCCGGCTATCCGATTCATCTCGTTCAGACCAATGTTGTCTTGATGTTGGGGTGGTTGGTCATTTGCATCACACCTCTGATTGGTGATGTCGCCAATGGAGCGCACATTGGTGGCTTGCTTGGTGGGGTAGGATTTGGTTTTGCTGGAAAGCTAAAACTCGGATGAGTGGGAAAAACTCACCGCTGTCCGGTGATCAAAAAAGACCTGAAGATTCATCAACTGACGAGTCTTTTCTGCGGTGCGTGCTGGAAGTTTGGAGAGTCGCTCTGCCATTGATGGTTAGTGCAGGCACGTTCTCGCTTGTGCTTTTCGCTGACCGCACGCTATTGCTTTGGTATGACGGTGAGTCGATGAGTGCATCGATGGCCGGCGGAAACTTCTTTTGGGTTTTTGTTTGCTTGCCCGTTGGAATCGCCTCCATGACGGGGGCCATTGTTAGTCAATATGTTGGGGCGAATGAACATAAGAATATCGGGCGATTCCTCTGGCAGTCAGTCTGGCTTTCGCTGCTGACAACACCCGCATTCGTAGGTATTGCCTTTGTGGCAAGAACGTTGTTTGAGACAACCGGCCAACCTGACCACTTGTTGGAGCTTGAGGCCACCTACCTAAGGTTACTGATGATCGGCGCTGTCGGGCTGGTGCTCGAATCAGCACTCAGCGGATTCTTCAGTGGAACTGAACGGACACGGGTCATCATGTGGGTGTCATTGGCATCCGGAGTGGTGAACCTGCTGCTTGACGTGATTCTGGTTTTTGGGGCAGGACCGATCCCGCCGCTGGGGATCGCTGGTGCCGCGATTGGTAGTGTCATCGCGTTCTGGACAAAGGCTGTCTGTTACGGTGTCCTGTTGCTAAAGCCCAAGTACGAAAGCCTGTACCGCATTCGAAGCGGATTCGGGGTCGACTTGAAACTTGGGAAAAAACTGCTTTTCTTTGGCTTTCCGACGGGACTGATGTATCTCACTGAGTCTGGAGGGTTCACCGTGATGGTGCTGAGAATCGGCAGTATTGGTGATGTCCCTTTGAGGGCAACGACCATGGCCATCAACTTCAATATGGTGGCGTTTATCCCGCTGGTTGGAGTATCGATTGCAGCCTCAGTGCTGGTGGGGCGACATCTTCTTGAAAGTGGGCCGCACAGAGCAGCCAAAAGCGTTTACGCCGGATTGTTGATCGGTTGCGCCTACAGCATGATCTGGTTGATCGCTTACCTTGCCATTCCAGATGTGATGATGTCTCTGTATCAGTGGAGCGAGAATACAGAAGAGTCGATCGCCGCAATCAATATTGCCAAGACTCTTCTCAGCTTTGTTGCCGTTTACGTTCTTCTGGATTCCGTGCAATTGATCCTTGCCGGTGCCTTGCGTGGTGCTGGAGATACTTGGTTTGTGTTGGTCAGTGGATTGCTCGCAGGGACACTGACACTATTGGTTGGTTTTACGCTCGAACCGCAAGACAGTTTGGAAGCTCAGGGCTCGTTGGAAGCCCCGCTGCAGGCTCTTACGTGGTGGTGGTGGATGCTAACGCTGTGGATCTGGTTGCTCGCCACCTTCATGACTGCTCGCTTCCTGCAGGGCCGTTGGAAACGTATGAGGATGGTCTGACCCCAAGCTCATATCATGATCAACAAAAGCATGGCCACCAAAGTAGTGGACTTGGAAAGTTCGAGCTCTCTGAACTGAGCAGCCATGTCGGTCTGCTCAAAATTTTGAGTCAGCGGCGATGCGGCACACTGGATTGCTTGCTTTCCACACCTGCTCACCCGAGGCAGGATGGTCGCTCAAGGCTGAACCATGCCCGCCACAGTTGGCTAAACAGGTAAGCGGATGGCGGACACCGGTTACATCAGGTCCGTCAACGTGACATCGGTGCGGTATCGCTTTCCTTCGCGGAGAATAATCATAGGAATTGAATCACCAACCTCAGTCAATCCGACTTGGGTGACAAGGTGGTCATCATTTTCGACTTTGTTTCCGTTGAACAGGACAATTATATCGCCGCTCTGCAGTCGCGCTTTGGCCGCAGGTGAACCGGCCCGGACTTCTTTCACGAGGGCTCCCGACATTAATCCATAGCCAGCAGTCGCCAAGTCGGCAACTGAGAAGTTTGGATCAAGGGTTACGCCCAGATAGCCCCGACGCAGGCGGCCGTTTTGGATCAATTGCTCGGCAACTCGCATCGCCATATTAATAGGGATCGCAAACCCGATTCCCTCGCTGCCGCCGCTACTGCTTGCGATGGCCGTGTTCAGGCCGATCACCTCACCGAGCAAGTTGAGCAGTGGGCCACCACTATTCCCAGGGTTGATAGCCGCGTCAGTTTGGAAGAAATCCTGCAAGTCAATCTTTTGTGCACCTAGCGACAAATCTCGTCGTCCCTTCGCACTCAGGATGCCAAATGTGACAGAGTGACTGAGCCCAAAAGGGCTACCAATGGCAATGACGAAATCGCCGATGCCAACGCCTGAGCTATCACCCAAGCGAGCAGCAGGAATCACAGGCTCTGTGATTTTCATGACGGCGACATCTGTACTGGCATCTGATAGCACTTTTTCAGGATAGAACTCGGTTCCGCTACTTGATCGTAACAATATCTCTCTAGGTTTTGCCCCAGCGACCACGTGACGATTGGTCAACACCCAGTATTCATCATTCGAGAATTGCAGAACAACTCCGCTGCCCGCTTCATCATACGACTCACGTGTTCCACCTCGCTCTTCAGTCTTGTGAGCTTCAATGTGGATCACGCTTGGCTTGACCAGTGTCGAAACACGACGCACTAAGTTGCCTAAACGGTTGAACGTAGCAAACTCTTCGGCGAGTTCATTGTAAAGCCGTTCACGTTCAGCATCGAATGTTGTCCCACCAGGGACTGCGGGGGCTGACGGCTGTTGGCGGATGCTGACAGAGTGTTGGTTAGTTTGGATGTCCTGGCCGTGGGCCACTGTCCAAGGTGTGAACGCGGTTGCTGATAGCAGGATCATCATCTTTCGCTGCATTGAGAGGCAGCGAAGAAAGGAAAGAGACATGTGCTGGAGACCTGATAGGGAGTGTTCAGGGGGAGGTTCGCAGAGTTAACTATCGTCGATCCGTGCCATCGACTTTTTGGTTCCTTTGTTTGGCACTCGTCAACGAAGTAACTGGAACAATCGCTATCCGTGGCGCATTAAAAAACGACCGAATATTCACCCGGTCGTGGTGGACTGATACGAATCAATATCCATACACGTCGTGCAACAAGACCATCAATGGCTGGCTGCAGAGCATACAGTTGGAAAGACTGCCACGACCGCTTCAGCTTGCATGTAGGCTTGATCCCGTCGGTTCAGATACCGATGGTCGCGATGCTAGTCGCTTGACTTGGTTGTGATTTCGTTGTTTAACGATTTCGCAAATTAAGCAGTCAGCAGTGGTTTGCTGTTATACCGGGTCAGCTTCAACTTGATCGAAGACGCGATTCCACATCATGGCTGCACCACCAGCGCTACGACTCTCCGCTTTTCGCCGGCAATCGATACAATCGTTCGCATAGGGAATGGCTCGCAGACGACTTAGGGGAATGGGTTTGCCGCAGCCCTCACAATCGCCATAAGTTCCTCGCCCGTGACGGGCAATGGCGTTGTTGATCGCACTGAGTTCTCGACTCTCTGCCTCGATTAGCTGACTGTTGAGTTCGTCTTGAACTGTATCTGCTGCGGCATCAAGGATGTCGCCTGTTCGTTCCTGATGGAGTTCTCTGAGCAGGCTGAGATCCCCTTCCAAGGCGCGATGCAGTGCATCGCGACGACGGATCAGTTGCTCACGCATTTTCTTGATTGATTCTTTTCGTGACATCGCATTACCTCATTAGGAAAAGAAGGCCGCCGCGATAAGGCGTGCACTTAGGGGGCGAAAACTTGCTCTCCGAGCAACGCCGTGTTTCGCTCAAACAAAAATTAAGCTCAGGCACGGCCATCTGCTGAGTAGGCTTTGTTACGCAGCGGAGCGAGGAGATGTTTTCCCTCGCTGTTTCCGACTGCCGCAATGATAGGAAGCAGGCTGCGACTTTCAGCTTTTTCATGCCGATTATCAAACGGTTTTGGATCTTTATCGCTCTAAACCCTTGGTATCAATGGTGTTGCATCCCTCAGTGAAGTCCTCAACTCAAACCTGATGAACGGGACAGTTTCGAGCTCACCTGAAGGGGGTCCCTTCTGCAGAGGGGTTCGCTTTTCGTGAAACTGCCGGATCGGCTCGGATTGCCGCGCTAGCCCTACTTTGTCTAACCGGCCGAATAGTTATTACCGAAAACAAAAAAAGGCGGTTTTTCGCATTTCCGAGATGTTTTTGCGCGCACAGACCAAAACCCGCCGTGATGCGGGATGGCTGACTGATTCGGTAGCCAAGTCAGATCATTATTGTTCAACACGGAAGGAACACAGGCGGTGAATACGAACCAAACCAACGGATCGCCGTTCCAAGATGCTGCTGATCAATCAGGACTGGATTCGATCGAAATTTTAAGTTCCCTAAATGTCAGCAGCCGTGACATGGCAGACGGAATTTCTGCCGACACCGATCAACCACAGACGGGGCAACCATCAGCGGCCGTTCCGCCCAACCGTCCCACTTTGGACGATGAATCTGCAGGTGGTGACGATCCAAAGCACTCTGTCGAAGCGGTGTCATCGATCAAAAATCTGGTAAACGCGATGGACAGCACTGGGGCAGGTCATCGTACTGGGGCAGGTCATGTTGACGAAGTGATCGATAGGGAGTCTCGCGATCGCGGGGCAGTTGAATTTCGTGTGACCTGTTCTGGCTCACCCGTGCGCCGTCTGCGATTAACGGGAAATCGTTACACGTTCGGCAGCGCGGAGGGATGTTCTATCCGGTTAAGCGACGACACGCTCAGACCCATGCACGCCGTGCTGCTTCGTGATGCTTCGCGAGTTATCGTGCGTGCTTACTCCGTGCCAGTCCAGGTCAACGCATCGCGAACAACTGAGGCAAACCTGCGAGTGGGCGATGTTCTTATACTTGGGCAGTATCAATTTGAACTTCTATTGGTAAAGTCGGCAGAAATGACGTCGACCAGTGGGGGCTTCAGCGAAAGTCACGCCGGTACCTACTCAGGCGAGCCTGCCAGCGTAGATGATGATCGGCGTGATTTAAGCATGACGGATTCATTTGCCGGCTCAAACGAATCAGGACAAGAGCCTCAGAAAAGTGTGCTGTCTGGGTCAGGGGCGGAACATTCTTCTGCAGGAGGTCCCAATGCAGAAGAGATGCTTTGGCGTGATCGTTTACGTCAAGAGGTTGACCAGTGGCGTGAGCGGCAGATTGAGTGCGACCGTCGTGAAGGTCGTATGGACGAACGTGAATCCGAACTGCGGAACAGAGAAACAGAACTGTGGTCGCGGGCCGAGAATCTGTATCGCCGCGAAGTCCGTTTGCAGTCGCAGGAGACGTCAAACTTCCAGCTTTATGATGAGTTTTCCCAGCGACAGCAGGAACTGTTGGCGATCCGGGAAGAGGATCATCTGAGAGAGGAAAGCGATCATGCTCGTGAAGTGGAAATTCGCGAACAGGAATTGCAATACCGTAGTCAGCTTGAAGAGGCGACTCGGCGGCTACATCAATCACAACAACAAGCCGCATCGGCGGCTGAGTCAGTTGCCCAGATGCGTGAACAATTCGAATTCCTCAATGCTCAGATCGAGCAACTGTCGCAACAGCATTTGGAGTGTGAAGCACGCGAGCAAAAACAGCGGTTTGAGCATGAGCAGTTGCGATCAGGTCTCGAGCAGGCTCGCGATCAGGCCGTGCAAGATCATGCTGATAGTGAAATGCGACGCATGGCAGCAGAAGAACAGGTTGCCAAACTGGAAGAGCAGATTGCACAACTGCGTGCGGCACACGGATCTTCCGAATCGGAACAACTGACGCAGTTGTCTGAGAGCGAAGCAGCAGAGAGTCTCAGGCTGCAGGTTGAAGAGTTGCAGCAGATGGTCTCTGATGCTCGAAACGAAGCAGAGGTTCTGCGAGCTGATCACAAGCAGGCGTGCTCGTCAGTGCGCGAACTGGAGAATATTGTTTCGGAAAGCGAGGGCTGGGGTGACGAAAACCGTGAGCAGTTGATTGCTGAAACCGGTGAGTTGAAATCGGCCCTTGAGAAAATTTCATCGGAATTGGATCAGGCCAATAGCGAACTCAAAC
>DOPG01000249.1:0-3303 GCA_003513555.1 Rhodopirellula sp.
GAAAGCAGGTAGAAATGGCGAGATCTTTGGGAGATCGGTTTACACCGGTCTCCCATTTTTTTATGCGTTTACGATGTAGATCTGAATCGAGATGCAGTTTCTCGTATGCAGTACGGAAACATTGGCGTTTTCAGTGTTCGACGCTGTTACCGCAGTGGAATCGAGAAGCTCTTCTGTCGTCATGTTTGATTTGGAAAGCGACCGCAGCAGATGAAACTGCAGATGATACTGCTTTCAATGGAACAACTAGTTAGATGATTGTTCCAGGTAAACTGCGTCGGCATCAATCATCTGGAAGGTTTGCGGTGCTGTAAATCTATCGATTTGTGCATCCAGTTTACATGGGACCTGCATGAATCCTTTTTCGATCTGATCGTGCATTCGGGAATCTTCAGCGGTTCGGAGCACGGTTGGTGTCAGGAAAATGAGTAGCTCTTTTCGCACAGTTGTTTCTAAGTCGTGTCGAAACAGTTTTCCAACATATGGGATATCGCCGAGCCACGGCACCTTCGCCTCTGAAATCAGAGTTTGATTTCCGATCATGCCTCCTAGCACAATTGTCTGTCCATCCTGCACGCTGACAGTTCCATCGGCTTTTGTTAGATCTTTAATCGGTGCTTCAATAACACTACCACTGGTTGCGTCTGTGAAAATCGGGACTCCTGATCCAGGTCCTGACCTGTAAGCACTTTTCTCTGCGTTGACGTCAACAACCACTGTGCCATCGGGGCTGATTCGAGGTGTTACTTCAAGAATTATTCCAGCATCCGATTGACGTATCACTGGATTTGCATTTCCTACTGCGGTGATAGTGACGCCATCAACAACTGGAACTTCTTGGCCAATTTGGATCTTTGCTAACTTGTTGTGTACAGTCCTTATTTGTGGACGACTTAGGATTGATACATTACGTTTTGACGCAAGCGCACGTAGCAGGAAATTTACGGAATCAGAGCCCCCAGAGAGGACAAGCCCTCCGAAGCCTGCATCACCATTAATCCTGCCAACAGAGAAATTGGAGAGGCCTTGCCCGCCTACGCGAGATGGGTTGATCGCCGTGTTGTTTCCGAGTGGTTGGTTATTAAACGAAAAACCTGGTTGCCCCTGCTGTGAAATAATACTCTGATTGGTGGTTTGAATCTCACCGTTGGTCACTGTCTCGGTTAGGGTCAGAATCTCACTGATGATGCTGCGATCAAAAAGAACAGAGTCTTGCACTCCCAATTCAATTCCGAATTCGTCTGTCTGATCCAGGTCCACCTCCACCATGATCGCTTTGATGACGACCTGAGAGGGAGGGGCATCGAGATCCCGGACAAGTTGTCGTACCAAGTCGATGTATCTGGGCTGAGCGCTAATTAACAGTGAGTTGGTGTTCATCTCAGGCACAATCAGTGCTTTGACACCTGCAAGCGACGCTGAGGATGAGGTGTTTCGGCGAGGAGTTGCTGTCGTCCTCGTGGCGGTGGGACTGGCTGAGGTTTCCCCGAAAAATTGATTGATCGCTTCAGCGATAATGTCAGCGGGAGCATGGTTGAGTTTGATCACCGCAACCGGACGTGCTGAAACATTCATTTCACTGAACATCAACAGTGCATCGAGCTTACGGAGATTTCGTACGACATCCGTAATGACAATGCTATTGGATTCTGTAAGCACGTCCACAGCTCCGAACTCGCTGACAAGAAGCTCAATTTCGTCAGCCAACAGAGAGGCGTCACCATTCTCAACAGGTATGTTCAGCGTCGCAATCTCGTTGCCAAGGGCATCCTTGAGTTCGTCTACGCTTATGGCGCGTACCAAGCTCGGTGGGATGTCTTTTTCGAGATCATGGACAAGTAGGAAATTGTCTCGCCGAAGCAGGATGTATCCCGCATCGATTAATTGGCCATTCATGATGTCCAAGGCTTCAGTCGCGGTGTACTGTTCGTTGCTCTTGAAGTGAAATGTGCCTTTGGGAACAGTTGTAAGCTGCAAGGAGTAATTCGTCTCTTCAGCAAAACGCTCTAAGACATCACTCCATGGTGCGGCGCTGAAGTTGAATGTGAATCCATCTGTGGGCGGTTGCGGAAGCTGCTCTTGTGCTCGCAAACCGTCTGAGAAGATTGCATTGAATGAGAAGAATGTAAGGGCAAACAATGGTGCTACTGTGTTTGCGATTGTTCCCGTGTTTTGCAGGTGCTTTCGCTTGGTCGATAGCATTGGTTGTCGCTCTTCAAAGATCGCTTCGTGTTACCGAACTGATGTCACGGGAAGTGACGTTTAGCTGGTTGTGGATGGTGTTCTTTTTATCGACTCGTGGGAAATATCTAATTGAAGAGAAGTTTTCATAAACACCAATTGCGACGATTCTGATGACATGAGCGGTAGCACAGGCCCGCGTCTAAGGACGATTTTTGCGATGCGATGAGTGTGGCCTGGCATCATAAACGTCTTAATCATTACAACCTGACTTTGCTCTTCTTGGAGCAAGCCTTGAATCAAAATTTGCATTTCTGGGTTGGGTTGTATTTCCTGGTGACAAAACTGAAAGGTGAAAAATCCATGTGATTCATACAACCGTTACAGCTTGCCAAACGGCCTCTTTGACGCAATCAGAAAATACAGAAAAAAGAAACGGCCTAGATGTAAAGGATTCGCGGTGTTTTTTGATTGTTCGGGTTTCGTCGGTTATCCAAACGTAGCGAATGATCATGGTTTTTTGGAAAAACTATCTGTGCTTGTCGCATCATTTGGCGGATAGGGGGGACAACAGTTTAAGCGGGTGACTGGAGAGTAGTTTCAGTCGCCTCGCTATCGTAAAACCCGTTTAATGAGAATTGTTAAAATGAGAATTTCTTTACTTGCAGGCTCCTGCCTGCTTGCCGCCTCCACTTGTTTCGGTGCGGATGGCTTGGACTTTGGGCTGGCTGGTATCGAGCCAATCAGCGAAACAGAAGCACAGGCAGTTCGTGGTGCTGGCGGCGACACGATCGTTCAGTCGATCGCAACCAACTCAATGGCATTTTCCATTGTTGATAAAGATTCGGGATCGGTGTTCAACATGAACGCGACTTCCCAGCTCGTTGGAAAAGACTCGATAATTTTTGATACCGCTGACAGCGGTTTGCAAGCGGTTGGCAACAGTTCGACCGGTGGTGTCCAGTTTGGAGAAGGAGAATTCAGCATGGGGGAATTCATGTTTTCCATGAAGGGCTTCTCCTCCATCGGCCAGGCTAACCAAATTGGTGGAGCCGGAAAACCGTTGGACTTCAGCAGTCTCCTTCCGCAGACACCGTAAATCAAAAAATCAAATCAAAAAAT
>DOPG01000249.1:3537-9960 GCA_003513555.1 Rhodopirellula sp.
TCAAATCAAAAAATCAAATCAAAAACACATCGAATCAACACTGGAAACGAATCATGTTAAAGCAATCAATCTTTGGGATCTTGGCCGCAGTATTTTTGGCAAGCATCAGCCAGGCAGAGAATCTGGCAGAATTTGGGCTTAGTGGTATGACCAAAATAGAAAATGCGGAAGCTGCCACAGTTCGAGGCGAGGGGATGGACAGCGTTGCATTAGCCGCCACGCAGCTGTTTATGTTTGACTACGTGAGTGGGGCATCGCTGAACTTTCAAGCAAGTTCATTGAACAGTAATCTAAACGTCAATTTTGATGCCTCAGAAGAGATGGACGACTCCGATGGAGCCCACATTTCGACGATCTCAACAACAAAGATCTCTGCATTCGAGATCGGCATCGACAGCTTCTTTGTAGATACTCAAACGCTTCAGATTAGTGCCTTTGGTACTGCAGGTGTTGGCGTGGTGCTGCCACTGGAATAATCACGTGGAACGATAGCGAGGCAATGAGCAAATGCTCATTGATTCGGTGGGGAGAGAGTCTATCCAATTCTCTCCCCACATTTTCCACCGTGGTCATGCGTTGGCCAGTATTCCTGCACACGCGGCCAACATCAAGTTCTCTGTTCCGATCTTTGTGTTGAAAGATGATCGGAAAAGTAAAGTGTCCTTGAACACTACTCTGCAATGTATACGTCGAGCGGTGAACCGTAAGCGGTTCCAGCTCCGAAGGCATTCAGGTTGATGTCTGTACTTCCGAACCAGAAGTCTCCGATGTAGATGTCCATCTCATTGAGTGCAACTCCAGACTCCGAAGTGCTAACGACAACCTGGAAGCTGTCGTCGCCCTCTGACATCTGGTGCACATCAGTTGCGTGGTTTACCGAGCTGCTGGACAGGTTCACGGAAGAACCACCGTTGCTGTCGAAAAGGAAAATTTGCATTGCAGACATGCCGACTGATTCTGTTGATGAAAAGCCTGCTCCACGAATAGCAGTTGCCGATGCTTCGTCCATCAATTCCACGCCTTGGAGACCAAAGTCTTCGACTTCTGTTGCGGAAAGAAGATTCGTGTGGGAAAGCGTAAGAGCTACTGCAAGTGCGATTGTGATTTGAAATTTCATTTTGTGTTTCTCTACAAATGGTTGTGGTTGTGCGATATAAGTTGAAATCTAGTCTGAAGATTGTGCTCAGTTAGCACCGCCAAGCAGTCCGGAGAAGTTGAGTGGTGAAGAAGGACCGGCAATCAGGTTCGCTTGCCCGACTGACGTGAAGCCTTGCAAGTCGAAGGTGAATTCACCCATGGTGAAAGTTGCATCACCAAACTGGATGCCACCCTGTGAGCTTGCGCCAACTGCTTGGGTTGCACCTGATGAACCCTCGTAAAGTTGAGCACCGTCATAGGCCCTCATCTGCGCGTTCGAGTTCATGTTGAAGACGGATCCGGAATCGCGATCTGCGAGGGCAAAGTTGAACGATTGAGTGGCCAGCGATGACACGAATGTGTCGACACCAGCACCTCGAACTTCTGTGGCTTCCATATCGGTGAGAGGTTCGATGCCACTCATGCCGAATTGATCGAGGTCTGCCGCATGGCAAGTGGCAGAGACTAGACAAGCTAAAACAAAGGAAATACGTTTCATAAATACACCTTGGGGTTAGTTGAAAATACTCGGCTTTGAAGCTGAGTTCTATCGAATCATTGAGTGATGGGGTTTCGCCCCCCCGACACGAAAGCAAGGCGAGATGCGGAAAGAGAAAATTCAAAAACTTTCTTGCTTTTGCCCCTAGGTGACGTAAGTTCCGGGTTTTGAATCCGTACTTTACGCACAGAAGTAATAGATCAATTAATCAGGAGGCACGTTGTTTTGGTTGTGCGTGATATACGTGATAAACTGAACGCAACGTTCGATTGGAGAGGCCGAATTCTGCGGTCCCACGTGTGAGGGGTTCAGGGGCTTTGTTGCTTTTGCTGGTTGTCCGGGCGGCCGTATGTTCGCCTGATAAGCGCCTGATAAGCACTGTGGACTACCGGCAGTTATTGTTGGCTGAACTTCCGGGAATTCTCTTGTTTAGGGCGGATGCAAAAGCCGACTCTTTTAGCACGCTCGCGTGATGAAATGTGGCTGTCGAGCAAGTCCTAACTGGAGATGGTTAGGCACCAGGCTGTACGCATGACTCAATCGGTGCACCGTTTGTGCTGCGGACTTGAGAGGCTCGTTTGTAGGAGCCATTCGCGAGGCATGCAAGCGTTAAATTCCTGACAGTTGTCATTGGTGTTAAGTTCGGCAAACTTACCCTTGCCGCTGGCTTTATCCGATCTGCTCCAACTTTGTTTTGGAGAAGAGAAGATGCGGTGTCCGAAATCTACTAATCCAGTAATGGATTACCTTCCCAATGTTCAAAGTAAGAATCGGAGCGGATCAGATGAAGAACCCAATCAGGACCTTTTTGCTTTTCATTTCTCTCGTTGTTTTTAGCGGTAGTATGAAGGCTGAGGCAATCGAGCCAGTGTTGGCCTCAGGAAGAATGTCTGAGGCGGATGCTCGCTTGTTGGATGATTTCGGGTTGCAAGCAGTAACACCAATCGAACGGAAAACTGTGCTGGGCGTTCGTGGTGCTGGAGGGGCTGCTCAAACCACAGGCTTTAGTTTCGTAAGTGGAATATTGGTGGATTCAGATACAACGAGTAATATCTTTGGTTTGGATGCGAACTTTGCATTTGCGTCACTGACGCTGGATGATCCGTTTCGGATTGTAGATCCGGTGCATCAACACCAGGCTCAGCTTGAACTCGAGCTTACAGTCGATGATTATTTTTCAACCATTCTTGGCGGAGCCGGTGGTGCCGCGACAGCCTTGTTTCGGTAAGCATCGAGGTGTCTAGCACTTCGCGCGGCGAATGGAATGTTTTCAAAAGTGGGATTAAGTTGAGCCTTGTTAATCGCACAGAGACCAGTGAAGCAATCCTTGCTCTCCATTTGTTCTTGAATTTCGCTACTTGAATACGCCGTCATTTTATATCTCTGTGTGTTGACACAACTATTGGGGCAGCGAATGTCCGATGTACGTTGTTATCCGTTCTAGGTGAGTCGTCGCCCGATGAAAACCGGGAACGCACAAATGCCTGTCAGCGAATATTTGTAACTTCTTTTGGGGTGTGGCAACTGTTGCATTGGGGAGGGTAATCTGGGTGGAGAGTAATCTGGGTGTCGTACGAGACACAGAGGAGTCGCGTTGCCGGTATGACTGGGCAATTTTGAAGCTCAGTTGCTTGGTTTTTTGACAATCAGCGATCGGTGGGTGGGAGGGTTCAAATGAGGGAATTTACTTCAAAACCAGCGTTTTAACGGTGAATCGTGTGGGTATCTGTGGCAGAAACAAAATGGTGCAGTCGTTGCTTGCGCGACGTCAGCGTCTCGCAAGCAACGTTGCTGAGCGAAGTATCAGCAACTGGGGGTTTGTGTTGCCCATCGTTTGTATTGTTATTTTGTTTCTGACGTTTCAAGCCTACACGTTCACAGAGTTGATGCTCGTCGAAAACATTGCTTCGGTAGCCAACGAAAAATCCCGGCTTGCCAGTTCCTTGTCTGACTCTGGCATTGCCTACGCTAGCTCACGGATCACAAAACCTGGGGGCGATGCTGCAGGGCTGACCGCAACCGAGGAGTGGAGTGGCCGTTTGTCTTTATCAAAACGAACCGGGGACGGTGAGTTCGATATTCTGAGTTTCAATGCAGTCACGCAGCGGTGGCGGTTGGGAGTGGTCGACGAAACTTCGAAGTTAAATCTGAATGAGCTTCCTCTTGGTAGCGAGCATGCGCTTGAAGCCCGCCGGATGCTTTTGTGCATGCCAAGGGTTACGCCGCGGTTGGCAGATGCAATTTTGGATTGGCTCGACGCGGACGATGAGCCTCGTCCTCTGGGGGCCGAGGCCGCGTATTATAGTTCTCTTCAGAGAGACGCTAAGGCTCGCAACCGACCGCTGGATCACCTAACCGATCTACTCGGTGTTCGCGGCATGTCCGAGGAGATTTTGTTCGGTGCTGATCGAGAGAGTGTGTGGGGGAAGATGCCCCCGGAAGTGGTTGGAGGCTCGCAGATTCAGAGGCAAAGAGCGGGGGTAAATATTTCTTTCGACGAAATCGGTTTGGAGCATTTTCTGACTGTGTATGGAGGTGCATCCTTTGTGACCGATCAGGGCGATGAAAGAATCGTTATTAACAATCCGGACCTTGTCGCGCTGTTTGATACCGTTGATGCAAAGTTCGGAGAGGAGGTCGCCACCTATGTGGTGGCTTACCGTCTGTATGGTCCACAGGATAAATCCGATTTGCCAGCCGATAATTTTCTCATTGATGAGGTCGAGTCGGCACGGCGGCGCGGAGAGCAGCAGGCGGGCCTGGGGCAGAATAATGAAGCGATTCAAGAAGAGACGCAGATGGAAACAACCCGGGGCATCTTGAAAATTAAGTCATCCGGGAATTTCACCGTCCGCTCTATCTATGATTTAATCGGTGTACCTGTGAAGCTTCCCAAGGAATACAACTTTGAAGAGTTGAACAGTCCGTGGAAAAGTAGTGGGAGCAATTACCCGCGGCTTGTTCCCATGCTGCAATCCGTGTTTTCGTTCTATGATGCGACACCGATCAATGTGAAAGTGAATGTGAATCTCTCCCCAGTGGATGTTTTGAATGCTATTCCGGGAATTGAGGATGGGCTGGCGGATCACATTGTTAAAATGCGGTCGAAGCTGGGGGGGGGCAATGGTCTGCAAGGAAGTTCGAGCATCGATTGGCTCAGGTCCCAAGGCGTGCTGACAATGGATCAGCTGCGAACGTACGCACCCTATATGACGGTCAGGGGAAATGCGTTTCGCTTTTTGTCCCGAGGGCGGCTGGTAAGTACGGGTGAAAGCTTTTGCCAGGAGGTCGTGATTGATCGTCGCCAATTCCCTCCGCGGGTTTCTTATTGCATGCCGGTAGTCACTCATGCCTCCGGATTCGTGAACGGCATCGAAATAGACTGACCCAGTGGCGTCAGTTTCATGTTGCATCAAAGATTTCTTCAGGCTCCATAGGCATCTGAGCGATTAACTGCCAGGGTTAGGGTCCATTTTTACCCTGTCTATGACCTTCCCCTGTCTATGCAATGGTGCTTTGGTGTGGGCACACTCGATCCATCTCAATGTGCTCGTCTACCAGCGCGCTGGTGATTGGTCGTCCCGTGTCACGCACCTGTGCCGCCCACGCCGTTGTCGCTAGCTAGCTCGGTTTGGGCACTTTGTGCGAGGCCACATGGCAGAATCGAAGGCTTGCTTATGTCGAGACTCCCCCTCCTCTCACTCCAAAGTCATTGGCAGTCATCGATGACCTCGCGCTGGAGGGTCGGAAATCACCAAAAGATAGGGGTAGTCGGCGTCTTAACATCTCGGTGAGAACGAGGCCATTCGTGATCATTGGAGAGCAAACTGACCGTTACTTTCGGGGTGCCGGGTGACCCATGAGAACTAGCCTTCTCTTTTTTGGAGAAATAGAGGGTATGGGGTGCTTGGGGGCTTTGGTGCGAGTTTGTCGCGTTTATTTAGACCTTTGTTTTCTTTGAAAACAAAAAGGAAAATCTACGCACATGAAATTTTCCGTGTATCGTTAAAAAAAGTGGTTTTTTAGTCTTCTTGATTGCGGATGTACGGGATATGATTGGTCTGGTTAATATGGGGGACTTGGTAGATATGAGGTCTGTCGGTGCGATGGGGGTTCTGTTGCGTTTTCCGTGGATCTCAGCGCAAGTTGGGTCTCTCCTCCTCTTCTTTCGACCCAACGACGAAACATTTGGTTTTTTCTAGCACGGCAACTTTTCTAGCACGGCAACTTAGATTTTTAGGATTAATTTGAAATGTTATTACGACTGCGGGCGGCTCCCAAGGCCGCGTTGTTGATTGGCGGACTTGTTCTCGCAGGATCATTCCAGCAGGTTCGGGCGGCCGATGTTGAGCTAGCTAATGGCGATGCGGTGTTCACGACGGAGGAGTCGAAAAATGCGGCTGTTCTCCTCGGGAAAGCCCTGTTTTGGGATGTACAATTAGGGAGCGGCAATGGGGGGCAGTACGCTTGTGCTTCCTGCCACTACCAAGCCGGGGCTGACTCGCACCCGCTGCGGATCGAGGCGGGTCGATTACCCGACGGGATTTTGGGCTCACTGGGCGTGCAGTTTGCCGATTTCAACGGAATCGCTGTGATTGATGATTTAAACGCGCCCGGGGGCCTATGTGCACAACCTGCGGACGACTGCACGCTCAGCGGCAATCTGATGATCACCGACCGACAAGCTCCACCTTCGGTAGACTCGAACAGCGTCCACAATTTCTGGGATGGAAGAGCGAACTTCATTTTTAACGGGATCGACCCATCCGGAGAGGAAAGGGCGGAGC
>DOPG01000080.1:0-12992 GCA_003513555.1 Rhodopirellula sp.
GGGTAGAGATCGTCGTCGCGAACCATCTCGTAAATGGTAATGTCGTTGGCAGCGGCGCGGCGTTCTCTCATCTTTTCTGGTAACAGACCGGAGTCACGTAGTTCAAGCTGTTGACTACGTAAAGCGGCTTTCAGTTCTTTGATCTTTGCTTGATGCTTGGGGTTGTCGATGAGGTTGTTGACATTGTCGAAGTCCGACGCGTTGTCATAAAACTCTTCCGACACTCGAGGCTCAAAGAAGCGGCCGGTGACTGCGTTGGTTTTTCCTTCCTTGTGGTGTTTTTCCCATGCGGGCGTTAGGGGAGCTTTCCACAGGTACGCAAGGTGCTGGCCAGCAGGTGCGTAAGGCATGTAGTTTTTGTGATATGCAAAGCGGGCATCTCGCATCAGGCGGACATGATCCAGGCGTTCATCAGCCCGTTCCCGAAAGCCCAAATGGTATCGCGGTGCTGCTTCTTGGCCTGGCCCTAGAAAAACAGTTCCTTGGTAGGTGTCTGGGATATCGGCCCCCGCAAGACTTAACCATGTTTTGGGCATGTCGACAAAGCTGACAATTCGCGAGACCGTCTCACCAGGTTGATCGGCAGGATAAAGATGCTTGTACTTTTCGGGAATCCTTACAATCAGTGGGCAGTGTACGCCGCTGGAATATAGGAAACGCTTGCTGCGTGCCATCACTCCACCGTGGTCGGAGTTGTAGACAATGATGGTGTCGTCATACAGGCCGTCTTTTTTTAATGCATCGAGGGTTGCTTGAACTTTTTTGTCCATGTTTTCAACCGCGTCCGCGTACTTGGCATAGTTTCGGCGGATTGCAGGTAAGTCGGGATGATACGAGAACAGCTTCATTTTCCCTGGATCGTTGCGAAGATTACCGCCGGCGCCGTGCGCGCGGCTCTCGTGGCTGTCACCGATGTTCACCACTGCAAAAAAAGGTTGGTCGTCAGCACGGTAACGCCACCCGTATTGGGACATCTTTTTCCCGCCTTTGTAGTCCCAGCACTCTTTGTCTTCACGACCGCCGATGTTGTAGTCTGTCTTGCTTGGGTTGGAGGTGTGATAACCGGCCTGTTTGAGCAGGTCCGGGTAATAGCTTATTTTGTCATGCGGGATCATGTTTCGGCTTCGCATAGGCTGAGTGCCGTTGGAGATGCCGTACATGCCCGTGATCCAACAAGATCGCGTTGGCGCACAAACCGCGGCGTTGTCAAAACAGTTGAGATAGCGAAACCCCTCTTTAGCCAGTTGATCGATAGCCGGGGTCTTTGCGTTTGTTCCGCCGTAGCAGCTAACCCACGAAACACCGTTGTCTTCGCTGGTGATCCACAGAATATTTGGCTTGGCGTTCAAGCTGGGGTGTTTAGCAACTTGTGCGGGCAGCAAACTGGGGCTGCACACCGCAAGCATGCAACAAGACACGGCTGCCATGAAGCGAAAGTTGAAACGACAGTAAGCTGCGTTGAAGAGGCGGGGGATACTCATGATGTTAAATAAAATGGAGTGATTTTGATGCGTTCGTAGGTGTAGGTTGCGAGTGGTTCAAGCCATGCCGCCCGTCGCCCCGCCCAGAATAACATGAATGAGGATTTCGGGCTCGTGCAGAATCTGATTATGCGAAATGGTGCTTAAGACGCTCTCTCGTAAACTTGGTAATTTGCCCGTAACGCGGTTTTTGTGGTCCGCAGACCAATGCGTTCTAGATTTTAGGCGGAGGTTCACCGGAGGGGGCCTCTGGTGAGTGGGGGCAGTCTGGTGACGACCGAGCGAAAACCAACATCGTTCTCCACCAAAAAAGCAGTTTCGGGTCGTTGAAACGACGTTAATTCCGTTTTCCGTGATCAGGGGATGTGTGCTGTCGCATCGGCTCATTGGCGGCACATGACCCGTAAATCGGCTTATTAAATGGCAAAACTACCGCTAGAGCTTGTTAGTTTTCTCTTTTGCTGTTGGCTCACGAGTGCGATTGGCGGTCATCGCTGCGAGCGAGGTGCCCTGTTTTTGAAGGCTCTTAAAATGCAGTTCTAAGCGAGCGGCGGGTGTTGGGATTCCAAGTGACGGTTGTTGTCCCTCAATTGGTGTATTTCGTTTATACTGAGAAGCAGATAGCAGGGGCGGTGAAGTCGTCTGGCTAGGTGTCGGTACGAAGCGTTACAGGTTTTTCATGTTCACGCCGAAATACGCACCATTTGTCGGAATTTCAGTTGAATTTGATCGTTAGCGGACGCTTCAATGATGCACTTGCCATCGTGATGGCGGTCGCTGACCAAAAGAGTGCCACTCACCAAGGCAAGGCGCCGCACCGTGGCAGCAGAACAACAGGAAACTCGGGCGGGTCGCTCACGAGAGCCGAAGTCTCGGGTTTGTAAGACGAACTGCATACACGGGCGGAGCGCGTCGAGCTTGGATTGTGGCGTCTCGCATGCTGTAGACGTATTTGATGTGAGATACCATCTTCCCTCCCCTCGACCGCTCCAAGCTAATTTCCCGCTGAACCGGCAGCCCACCCATTGCTCTTGAATCTGCCATCATTTTTTTCTTTCGAATCCCCTCTACGGAACAAGCATGTTGACCGAAGCGAATCGCGAAAAGTATTTGTTCAAGTTTCTGTTGATTTTTTCTTTGTGCCTGACAAGTTCGATAACAACTGCCCAGGACAAAAAGAAAGCCAAGCGTCCTAAAGCCAAGGCCAAATCGGTTGGACGGGCAGTCGGTGGTAACACAGCCACGCCTGTTGATTTGATCAAGGCAGCCAAGGGCTTCAAGGTTGAGTTGCTTTATTCGGTTCCAGGTACGGAGCAAGGTTCTTGGGTGAATCTGTGCACCGATGATAAGGGACGCTTGCTGGTGAGTGATCAGTTCGGCGGTTTGTATCGCATAACACCGCCGGCAGCGGGGCAGCCGGTTGAGGCAGCGAGCATCGAGAAGGTGCCGGCCGCAATTCGAGCGGTGAATGGAATGGTTTGGTCCGACGGCGCTCTGTATGTTGGCGTTAACGATTATGAACGCAAGATGCCATCTGGACTGTACCGTATTTCTGATAGCAACGGCGACGATCAACTCGACAAGGTTGAAACGTTGCGGGAGGTCAGTTCCAAGAGTGATCACGGAGTGCACGCCCTTGTTCCGACGCCGGACGGCGAAGGGTTTTACATGATCACCGGCAACAATACCCTGCCACCCGAATTGGCCGATACGTCCCAGGTCGCGCAGATCTGGGGTGAGGATCATTTGTTGCCGAGCATGCCGGATGGCCGAGGTCATAACCGCGGTGTTCTGGCTCCTGGTGGAATTGTCTACCGGGTAACGGAAAACGGTAAGAAGTTTGAAGCCTACGCTTCTGGCTTTCGGAACATTTTTGACGCGGCTGTGAACGCGGACGGTGAACTCTTCACTTATGACGCTGACATGGAATATGACTTTAACACGCCGTGGTATCGACCAACACGGATTTGTCATGTGGTCAGTGGCGCCGAGTTTGGCTGGCGAAATGGTGCTGGAAAAAGGATGCCTTTCTACGCCGACAACCTGCCACCAACACTCGATATCGGTCCTGGCTCGCCGACGGGAGTCACGTTTGGATACGGTGCAAAGTTCCCTGCCAAGTATCAGAACGCCTTGTACGCCCTTGATTGGAGTTGGGGCAAATTGTATGCGGTGCATCTTGAAGAGGATGGCTCCACTTACAAAGCCACAAAAGAGGAATTCGTTACAGGCGCGCCGCTGCCCATTACCGACGCGATTATTCATCCCGGTGATGGAGCGATGTATTTCACCATTGGTGGCCGTCGCGTGCAGTCAGGGTTATACCGCGTCACTTATGTCGGAGATGAGTCCACCAAGCCAGCGATCAACGGTGCGACTGAAAACGCACTCCGTGATTTGCGTCATGAACTAGAGCAGTTTCATGGAAACCCTGATCCAGCTGGAGTTGACTTTGCATGGAAAAACCTCGATCACGAAGATCGTTTTGTTCGGTTTGCTGCAAGAACCGTACTTGAGCATCAGCCGCTTGATCGGTGGCAAACCAAAGCGTTGAAGGAATCCAACCCTGCCAAGCAGGTGGTTGCTCTTCTTGCCCTGTCCCGCGCTGCAGGGGTTTGTCCACAGCACAGGAAAGGTAAGACAGTTGAGGTTGATACTGGATTGCGCGATGAGATGTTGTCCGCGATGACTAACATCGATCCATCAAAACTGACGGAACAACAACAGCAGACGATGGTCCGCGGTGTACAAATCATCTTGAATCGATTTGGTATGCCGGGTGCCGAAGCGGTGGACCAGTTGTGCGGACGATTGGAACCGCTGTTCCCCGCTAAGTCCGCTGAGTCTAACTGGTTGCTGTGCGAGACACTTGCCTATCTGCAGTCGTCCGTTGTTGCTCCAGTGGCAATGGAATTGATCGCTAACGCGCCGACGCAGGAAGAGCAAATGCAGTACGCACGCTCGATTCGCATGCTGAAAGAAGGTTGGACGCCTGATCTGCAAAATGCTTATTTCGAGTGGTTCCTGAAGGCGGCGAATTATCGGGGTGGAGCAAGTTTCGCGAAGTTCATTCAGTTCATTCGTGATGATGCGGTTGCATCGCTTTCCGATGAGCAAAAGCAGCAGATGTCTGAGCTGTTGGCCCGAAAGCCTGTTGTAAAATCTGCTTTGGAGAATCTCGGTGAGGTGTTCGTAGGGCGAACTCCGACCGAGTGGACGCTGGACGAGCTTTCCAAATTCGCCAAGACGGGTCTTGTGAAACGTGACTTTACAAACGGTAAAAAAATGTTTGCCGCGTCTGGATGTTACGCATGCCACAGATTTGGAACACAAGGTGGAATGACTGGGCCTGATTTGACTTCCGCAGGACGGCGTTATTCGCCGCATGATTTGCTGGACCAGGTCGTTCATCCGAGCAAAGTGATCAACGAGCAGTTCTCGGCTGTCAAAGTGTTGACGCTTGATGGTGCAGTTCACACCGGGGTGGTTGTCAATCTGAATGGTGACAGCATGACTCTGAACACCGATCTGACGGACCCCAATAAACGAGTTGGTATCGACCGCAAGGAAATCGATCTGCTTGAGGTCTCGGAAGTTTCAGCCATGCCATCCGGTTTGCTGAACCCCATGACCAAAGATGAGGTACTCGATCTGGTTGCTTATCTACTGAGTGGCGGCGACGAGTCCCATCGGTATTTTTCGAAGTAATCGCCAAGCACCCGTCTGCCTCGCCGCCTGATTAGGCGGCAGGGTGGGTAGGTGATTGAGACGCTGAGACTGCTGCGTTTTTAGAAGGACTGTTCCCCCGGCATCCTCGCTGTGGCAAGGGTGCTGTTGGGGTTACGGAGGATCGCTTCGAGGACGTAAAGCTACAGGCGTTCGGGGGTACTTTCCGCTGTCACTCGTCCTCATGGTTCACGCCTTATGTCACAACTTGCCAATCTAGACCGCTGTCCGAAATCCTTGGCCCGCTTACTGGTTTTTACACTCGTGGCTACCCAGTGGGTTCACGCGGATGACAACCGTGAGCAAAAAGTTGCACAAGAGCTCACAAGGGTCTTTATCTTCGCTGGCCAGTCCAACATGGTCGGGTCGGACTCCAATGTTGCTGACATTGAACGCTTTCCTCCTTTCCGCGGGTGCGGGGAACTGCAACCGGAGGTGAAGTTTGCGTATTGCATCGGGCGAGAAAACAAATTCCGATCTGATGGCTGGGCTGCACTAGGGCCCATTAATGATGTGGTGGGTCCTGAACTGAGTTTTGCCAGGGCGATTGATGGTGAGCTTGATGCGCCCATTGCGATCATTAAATGCGCCGCAGGGGGCACTCACCTCGGTGGCGACTGGAATCCTGATAAGCCTGAAGGATTCAAAATGTATCCCTTGGCGCTTGAACTGGTACGCGACTCGTTGCAGAGACTCACGGATGCAGGAGTCAAGTACCGGGTGGAGGGGGTCATGTGGCATCAGGGTGAGAACGACATGTTCAACGAAACCTACATGGCCGAATATGGGGGAAATCTGAAGCGATTCTTGGCATGTTGGCGACGCGATTTGGGGATCCCCGATTTGAAGTTTTACGTTGGCGAATTGTGCACCAAGACGATTTGGGGAATGGATCTGCGGCCAAGGATGTATGCAATCAGTTTGGGGCAAAAGGCAGTCACCGACAGTGACGTCAATGCGGAATACGTTCCCACGTCTCATGTGGGCGTCGAGATTGGGTCGGGTGTGGGGCTGCATTACCACTATGGAACACTGGGGCAGTTAGAGCATGGTGTCAATTATGCGAACGCATATCTAAGGACAATGGGTAAACAGAGAGTTGCTGGCCGGCAACTCAAGAGTTGGCCTTACGAGAGCAAAACCAAAGTCAAGCTTTACGTGCTCGCGGGTCACCGAAACATGGAGGGGGAGCGTGCGTTTGTTCAGGACCTGACGACACGAAACCCCGAGCTTCTGAATGCGGATACAAGCATCGCCTATAAGTACAGCATGGCAGGAGGGCAGCGTGTTTCCAAAGGGTGGGAACCGCTCAGGCCTGCGGGTTTGTATGACACGTTTGGGCCTGAGGTGAGTTTCGCCAAAGCGATGCGAGCGAGAGGGCGTGATGACTTCGCAATTGCGAAGTTTACGCACAGTGGCAGTCAAATGAATGATTGGACACCTGCGGGCAGCATTGCCAAATCTCGCAACTTGTATCCGAAGTTCATCCAGTTTGTGAAGGATTCAGTACGTGAACTGGAAGAGAAGGGAAACGAGGTGGAGCTGGCTGGAATTCTGTATCATGTGGGCGAAAATGACATGTCAATGCCATCGTATCGACGTGATGCCGCAGGGTGGCTAGGGGAACTCATCGATCAGAGTCGTGTTGACTTGAAGCGGCCAGGACTCGCATGGTATGTGAGTCAGCAACCGCCAACAAAGAATGAACGTGTCAATAATATTGATGTCAAGAATGCTATCGCGAAAGTTTGCGATGCTGATCAGAATACCAGTCTTACTTTTGTGGATGGTTTTCCCGTCCAAGAAAAGCAGTTGGTTTTAGACACGGCTGGGATTCTTTTCTTGGGTGAGCGAATGGCAGAGCAGGTAAAGTAAGGCTTGCTGTTGAAGGTTTTAGGCCATTGGTTCCTGATTTGGATTTCCAAAGTCTGCTGAGGGGCAGTTAGTTTCAGTATGCGTTGGTTGTGCTAGGAAACTTGAGTCTGGGATGTTCGCTTCTGTGAACTCGGGGGCGGTTAGGTAAGAAGGCAGCCAACGTTTGGTACAGTGCGTGTCGCTGAAGTATGCCAGCAGAAAATAAAATTGTTAACGCGGAGTGGAGAAGGATGTTCAATCGCAATGTAATCACCAGACGCGGTTTTTTGGCTGGTTCAGCTTCGGTGCTTGCGGCGTCTACGGGCATTAGACGCAGTGAACAGGCCTTTGGTTTTCAGTCTCCCAACGACCGACCAACGATTGGGGTGATCGGCTGCGGTTTGCGTTGGGACAAACGGGTGATGGTTCCTACGGCGAATTACGGGCTTGGCAAGCAGTTTCCGCGATTTGGTGATGTGGTTGCCGTCTGCGATGTTGATCAGGAACGATTGGCGCGAGCAGGCGAAATTGTGAAAGAGTGGTCGAGCGCTCCGCCGATGCAATGTGGAGATTATCGCAAGGTGATTGACGATAAGTCGATCGACGTGGTGCACATTGTGACTCCTGACCATTGGCACGCGAAAATAGCTGTCGAGGCAATGTTGTCGGGGAAAGATGTTTACTGTGAAAAGCCAATGACGCTGACGATCGGTGAGGGGCAGCTGATCAGGGAGGTGCAGCAAAAGACTGGATCGGTGTTCCAGGTGGGGACGCAGCAACGCAGCACAGGCCAGTTCATCAAAGCGGTTGCCATGATTCGTGATGGAAGGTTAGGTACGATTAAGAAAGTTGTTTGCGGAATTGATTCAAGCCCTGAAAGCCCGCGTTTAGAGCAAGCAGCACCCCCTGCACACCTTGACTGGGACCGTTGGTTGGGACCCGCGCCAAAGTCTGAATATCGTTATCAATCCGGCGCCAACAACATCATGAAGGAATGGTCCAATGGACACTACGAGTTCCGATGGTGGTATGATTTTTCAGGTGGCAAGCTTACCGACTGGGGGGCTCACCATGTTGACATCGCAACTTGGGGAATGGGAAAGACTGAGACTGGGCCCGTTAAGGTTGATCCTGTGTTGGCCGAACATCCGGTCGAGTTTAAAGATGGCCAGCCTGTGAGGGACGATTTTTACAACACGGCAACGCGTTTCTTGATCAATGCAACGTATGCGGACGGCATGGAGTTAGCGATTCGCCATGATACGGATAACGGGATTCTGTTTGAGGGAACCGAGGGACGTATTTTTGTGAATCGGGGCCGTTTAAGCGGTAAGCCTGTCGAAGATCTCCGCAGTCGCCCACTTGCCGAAGGTGCTTTAGAAGAGGTCTATAAAGGACAACCACTGACCGATCACGTCGGAAACTTCTTCTCAGCGTTAAGCGAGAGGCGCGATCCAATCTCCGATGTGTCGAGCCATCATAGGGCGTTGACCACGTGTCATCTCGCGGGGATTGCGGCCAGGTTGGGCGAACCGATCAGTTGGGATCCCGAGAACGAGCGAGTACTCGATAATCCTGCGGCACAAGCTTTGGTTAATCGTCCGAAACGCGCGGGCATCACGATCGAACTGTGAATCCATCAGTTCATGTGTTAGTAATTGCCACCAAGTTGGCCGAAGCGACAAAATGGGTCGGCAAACTTGGTTCCACGCATCTGACGCGAGCAACTATTCGAATTCGGCAACGAGTGAATGCCCTAACTGAAGAATGTTGGTCATCGAAGCTGACGCCTGTTCGGAGTCTGCCAACCATTGAGTATCCGGTGTCGCGAATACCGCTCGGCGACGAGTGAAGCGGATACAGTAGCCTTGGGCGATTACTAATTCGACGCCTTGCTGGAACAAGGGATCTTTCAGGTACTCGCGGCATTCGTCGGTGTTGTTGGTCGACACGCAGAAGCTTTCGTCAAACTTCTTGTCTTCGAGAAGAAACTCGCCCGCCTGCAGAGCTTCTTGATGATCAAGTGGGGTGGTTCTTTTCGCGACCTCCAAAGTAAAAGGCAGCTTCTTGTCGAGAATGACATCAAGCCGCGGCATGGAGTTTTCAAGTTCCGGCTGGTATTTGATTTTGAAAGGAACGTCATCGATTTTTCCACTTATACTGCGTCGACCCGGGTCAACCGATGCGTTGATCATTGGGGCCACCGCTGCCAATTGCTCGCGTATTTTCTTTACCTTATGTCCTTTGATGTAGCGCAGAATCGAGGTGACGATGACGAAGAGCAGCATCAGCCACTGAAAGATATTATCCATTCCAAAATCCACGCTGTTTCGGGCTGTACCTGCGAGGCAGGTAGCGTCCGTCCCGTTATTCCTGATGTAAGTTCATTGCAAACCAGAAGGGCTTTTCTGGAGATACGATCCGCCTCGCTTCATTATTAACCTTTTTCAAGGGCGGTTTATCCACCGTGTTCTCGTGCTTTACGAGCGGCCCGTTGTTTATCTCGGAAACGTTTCTTTCGTTTTGCGTCTTTTTCTCGTGTTCGCTCGGCTTTTTCTGCCACTTCCATGGCGGTGCGTTGCTTCTCATGCTTCATCGAGTCTGGGGTTTCCAGTGTGAGTCGACCCATGCCGCCGGAGCGTAACTCTGTGACGAGAATTCGACACGCTCGGTCCAGATCGACCGTATTGTTTTTTCCAAGACATCCACGTTTTCGACCAATCGCCTCGATAATTTCCAGCTCCGAGCCTGGAAGGTTGTCGAGTTGATATCGCTCCTGCAAGCGTTCCGGAAACTCCTTGGCCATGATTCTGGCTGCGAAGAAACCGATATCGCTATAGTCCATCGCGGTCTCCTTGATGGAACCCAGAATGGCTAGGCGATAGCCACTGTTGTGGTTCTCGACGTTGGGCCACATGACTCCGGGTGTGTCCAGCAGAGTGACGCTGTCCCCAATTGCAACGCGTTGTTGTTGTTTCGTCACCGCAGGTGTGTTGCCAGTTTTGGCAAGCTTTCTGCCTGCAAGCACATTGATCAGGGTCGACTTGCCCACATTGGGGATCCCAGCCACCATGACGGTCACTGTCCGGCCTTCGCGGTGGGGAACCATGCGAGCTGCTGCATTTTTGAGACGCCGGATCGTGGGGATATCTTCCGTAGTGACTGAGCGTGCCCGGATATTGGGTTGCTGGCCAAGAAATTCAACCCACTGGTCTGTTCGTGTCTCGTCGGCCAAGTCGCTTTTGGCCAAAACCTTTAAGCAGGGCTTATCACCTCGAAGTTCCTCCAGCATTGGATTCTCGCTGGAATACGGAATTCGTGCATCAAGCACCTCAATCAGCACGTCAACCTTAGGAAGTGCGGCTTGCATTTCTAGTCGGGCTTTGTGCATGTGCCCGGGGAACCATTGGATAGCCATACGGTCTACAACTGATCGCGAGTTTGTGACGTGGGTACCGTAGTGTCTCTGCTGAAGTGCATTCTGCGAACCCCCTCGGAAACGCGTGATGGGGGATGAGGCTGACTTGTTAAGACGCCAACGGTTGGGGAACGCAGGAATGCGATCCGAAAAGCAGAGATTTTACGTGTTTATGAGGTGTGTTATCCCTCATTTGAGTTGCAACCCGGGACTGCTCGTTCTTAACTTCCAAAGCGTACCACCAGCGGTGACAAATAGACTCTTGCCGTCACTGTCACCAAAAGCGCAATTGGTGGTTTCGTCACGAGGGATCGGTGCAAACGTTAGAAGTTTTCCGGCGGGGCTGAAAACATAGATTCCTGCGGTTGGTTTCGTTGCTGTTTCCTGAGGTAGGTTGGGCCTGTTTAATCCTGCTGCCACGTACAAGCGTCCTGCTTGGTCCAATTTCATGCCGTCGGGGCCACGTGTCGTGCCCCAATCGTGGATCAGAGTTTGGGAAGTGGAAACCACAGTACCATCTGGGCTCATCTCAAACCGCCATAATTTGCGACTGCCACCAGGCCCGTTGTTGTTGTCTGCAACAAACAGGTATCGGTCGTCCGGCGTCATGATCAGGCCATTGGGACGGTCAACCTCGTGTGTGATTATGCGGGCCACGGTTCCGTCGGGATCAATTCGATAAACTCCTTCGACGTGTTTGCCGGTTGGGTCACGTATCTCCATCCCAGATCGGTCACCGTATTGAGGATCCGAAAAGTAGATCCGATTTTTGGAATCAATCGTTAAATCATTTGGTTGGTTGAACTTGCTACCGTCGTATGACTTCGCTAGCACCGTGATGGTCCCATCCTTATTTGTGCGAGTTATTCTTCGCTTGCGATTCTCGCACACGATGAGACGACCGTAACGGTCGAACAGCAGGCCATTGGATCCCGCGTCTTTGCGATGCACCGTGGCTTTACCAGAGAGGTCGAGCCGATTGATGTTCCCTTCTCCACTGGTTAAGAGTCCAAGTTTCGGGTGCCAAACGGGGCCCTCGCCAGCACCAGAGCTGAGAACCAATTCGGGTTTGCTCGTAAATACTGGAGGCTCCGCGGCAACTAAGTTTGGCGCAATCAGGAAGGCCGCAATCACTGCCAGCGTTAATAAGGAATGAACAATCATTTCGTGTTTAAGTCCCAGTTGGGTTACGCGGGTTTTCACTCGTCCTGACGTTAGTTTACTCAATGCTGATTTGTAAGTGGTTGCAGCGGTGGCTACCGTTTCGGGATCAGCCGACTTGTTCTATGGTAATAGCAGGCAGCAGGGCGTGTGATGTGGTTGATACGCATCATGGGAATGGACAGAAATGGGTTTTCACCGCTTGGGCCGAATATTCTTCTCGGAATACAGATTGATCAATGGACGAACAGACGCTTTATGAGCAACTCGGAAGTGCCGAAGGCGTACGTGCTTTGGTGGACCGCTTCTACGAGCTGATGGACCAGTTGCCAGAGGCAAAGGGAATCCGTGATTTGCACCCAGCAGACCTGACTGGTTCTGCCGACAAACTTTACAAGTTTCTGAGTGGGTTTCTTGGTGGTCCGCCTTTGTATGTCAACGAATTCGGACACCCGCGATTGCGGGCGAGACATCTGCCTTTTCCAATCGGCGTAAGCGAACGTGATCAATGGGTGCTGTGCATGGAGACGGCACTGCAGGAGTTGGTAGCGTCCGATACGCTTCGCGAAACATTGGTCAGCTACTTTCAGCGCACGGCCGATCACATGCGCAATAGCGACCTCTAGCAAAGTCGTGTTTCAGGCTCGGATAAATTTCCACCAAAGGTGAATGAAAATTTCGCATCACTTTCCAGGGCCGCGAACAAGCTTTGTAAGTTCCCCAACATCAAGGAATATGACGGCACAGGGAAAGCAAGTATCGATCACGGCATTACCAGGACCACAGAATGCGTGGGTGTCCAGCGACCCGCTACAGGTGGGGCGGAAACGGTTCGCTCACAGTTGAGTTGGATCCATCGGAGCCGGCACGAACCTTGGAAGCGACACATGGTTTCGGAGGTGCTGGGTTGCTTGAGCGAATACTGGCTGCTGAAAGAACATGCCTTTGCACTTAGTGCAACCAGCAAACTCGTGGTTACCATTCTCGCAAAAATCCATCTCCTTCCGGCATGCGGCGCACCGGGTACCACATTTTTAATGCTGGCTTTGGCCACCCAGTTCAACAGTCGCTGGGATTGTTGTGCTTGGGTTGGACTGGTTCGGGGTTTCCATGGTGCAGCAACGTTGGTTTAGGAAACGGAGAGCGAAATTGGTATGGGATTCATTGGGAATTGAGAGGAGAACAACAATGCCCACGTTGCGGTCTTTGTTCCGCGTGAACAACGGATCGGCTGGATGTGTTGGCGGTTGCGCTCTTTACGAGGCAATGGCCCGTTTGCGGATTAATCGGCAAAGCACACCTGAGACTGGTTGCCCACCGAATCCGCTGGGAAATCGATGACCAAGAAACCG
>DOPG01000080.1:13358-17784 GCA_003513555.1 Rhodopirellula sp.
CCCCAGCGGGCCTGATGGGGAAACATCTTCGGTAGTTTGCAGCCAATATCTGAACTCTGCTTACGAAATTCCAGTGCTTCTGTGAGAGGGACGTCTGATTTCTCGTGATTCTGTTTCGAGTCTGGGCCTCAGGGGTTGGTTGTGACTGTCCGGGGCGAGAGGGCATTTACCGCGAAACGCGTGAAATGCCATAGCATCAGTGTTTGAGGTTGGTTGGTCACAAACAAGCTGAGACATGGAAGAGGCAATGGGTTATGCTGCTGGCGTCATTTCAAGTTTCTCGGGTTAGCGTCATGCCGTTCCGTCATCTGTCTTTTGCTCCGTTTGTTGTTCTTCTTTTTTTCGTTTCCGCTGCGTTTGCAGAGGAAAGGAGTGTTGAGGAATTCGCTGAATATCTAGCACGACGCATTGGTAAATCGGACTTGGTGCTGATAACGAGATTCGCGGAAGCTGTAGATAGCGATGGGGATGGCAAGGTCTCTGACAAGGAGTTTGCTGGGCGAATCGAGGTCTATCAAGACATCTTTCAGACAGTGCAGCCGAAGCGTGCTCAGACAGGGCATTCCCTCCCGAGTTACTGGGTCAGTGGTTTCGAAAAAGGAAGTGCCGAAGCGAAGAAGAAAGGCCAACCGATGTTAGTGATGTTTTCAGCATCATGGTGTGCGCCCTGCAAAATGATGATTGCACAAGTTTTCCCTGATGAAAAAGTGAAGGCGGCGTTGAAAGGCATGGTGCCTGTATACGTGGATTCAGAGTTGGAAGTGGAGAAAGCGACCGAAAATGGAATTCAGGCCTACCCCACGTTCGTTTGTTTTTCAGCGGATGGGAACTCCGTCACCAGTCGCGTCGGTGGCGGCGATGTTTCAAAGTTTCTTGAAATGATCGAGACGTTTAAACTTGCCGTTGATGCTACGAAGGTATCCAACGAGTAGTTACCGGATTGTTTGAGTTAGCGTGCGTGGGTGTTGCATCGCAACTGTGACCCCGTTTGTTTCATCGAAACGTGACTTCAGGTGTTTTGCCGTGCAGCGTCCCGGAATGCATCGGCTAGTTGTGAGCGGAGGCATGTAGGCTGCTCGGTTTTGGTCTTGAGCCAACGGTCCGCGCAGGCTGGGTGACGCTCAGTTGTCAGAAAGTGTGTCCGGTTCAATGGCCGCGGTTCTGGGGTGATTTTTTTAGACGCTCCGGTGGGCGCGATGTCGGCAAAATGTGAGCGATGTATCAAAACAGGCAATTTGGTTTGGGTTATTCGACATTCGCCGGTTGAAAACGGTCGTTTTCAACCTCAAAGGGTGTAAATCACCTGTTTCGCCGTATCCTGTCGGTTGCGTGTCGTTTAAACTTTTCTGTGAACTACAACAAGCCATGGAGTGTTCAATGTTACGTTTGCTCTCGGGGCTGCTAGCATTTGCGGCGATGATGCCGTTGTGCGAGGCAGAAGATACAGATTCAGTCACACTGAAATATCGAAGTTATCGAAACTGGTCGCTGAAGTTACCCACCGAAAAGTGGTTCCCAGTGAAAGAGGGGATTCGATTGGCTCATGCCGGCGATGCCCTGTTTGCCTTTGAGTTTTCGGGAACCAACCTGAAGGTTGACACCAATGGTGACGGGGAGCTTGATCGGACCATCAAAGCGTTGGTTGATCCTAAGACTCAGGTTTCTACGACGCGGGTGATCTTGACTGGCGAAGATTCGTCTGGCAAACCTTTCCGCTACGCGGCACGTCTTCGGAACGATGCTGATGGTTGGGAGTGGGCACCGGGCGGCGCAATGGCCGGATTGATACCAACGGCAGCTGGACCGGTGCCGGTCAAACTGATCGATCAAGATGGAAACGGAAAATTCAACGACATTGGCAGTGATGCGATGATTGTTGGAAATACCGATCATGCAATGATGCTGTCGACAACTGTGTTTGTTGACGACAAGTTGCAGCAGATTGACGTCACAGACGATGGTGCGGCATTCACCTTGTCGCCGTATACCGGAGCAACTTCGGAAATCGACATGTCAACGTCGTTCAATTCGAAAGCAGTCCTGCTTTCATCGGTGATCCTTTCTTCTGATCGAAAGCATTCCTTTGATATAGGAGCTATCGATGGCCCGGTACGTGTGCCAGCGGGAAAATACACCGTTGTAGCGGGAGTCGTTGGGCTTGGTCAGCATCGTGTGACAATCAAAGCGGGCAAGATGAAGCCGCTGAACCTGATGGCAGATCGATCCAAGAAGTTCGATTGGGGCGGACCTGTTTCTTCAGAGTTCAAGTTTGCCAGAGTGGGCGACCAAATCCAGTTCTCTCCGAAAGCAATCTGGTACTTCGGGAAAGCAGGTGAGCAATACACCGGATGGCTTCCGATTGGAAAGTCGCCGGAATTTAAAGTGGTGGACGCCGAAACTCAGGTGGTGCTTGAGGTCGCGATCTTACCGGGATCCTGCTGAGGACGCGGCTTTGACCCGGTCGCCGTGAGCGTACCATCCACTGCTAAAATCAATGTTGAAATGATTGCCGACACTTTCGCGTTCGGTAAAATCGAGGGCAAGCCCAAGAACTGACGCGTTGGCAGCATGCACGCGGAAGCTGGTTGCTAAGGGTTAAGCTTTCGGTGTTCATGGGACATGCCCCGTTGAAATCATTGGTTTCCGGAAACCTGCTGCCTCGCTACCGTTGACCACGGCAGCTGAGGTGCGGTTTCTCGTCGTGAGCCCACTCCCGTCCTGACACGCATGCTCAATCCGCTGGGCTAATAGCACGGGGCCAGATTACTGCTGAGTTAGATAAGCACACCAAGCGATTACGGCATGCTCTGATTAGGGCAGGGTCCGCTGAGCTGATTCCCGTGTTGAGGGCGGGTTCTAGTACAGGGCAAGGTCTGGGGCGAACGTCTTCACGCTAATGGTGAATGGGGATCACCTGATCGCTCACGCCGGGTGACGGGCCGAGGCTGGCAATCCAATACGGGCACGCTGTGCTGAGTATTTGACGTTTTGTGGGTTTGAAGTCGAATTGGGCATCAACCAAATTGATGGCCTTGGGGGCATTTGCCTGCCCCATCGTAAACGCTGTTCAGACTGTGTACACCTGTGGGGTCAACGGGGAGAGATTCGTGGCGACATGTTGCGGAAACTACAGGTTTCTTTGTGCATTTTCGGTGCGTCTCGGCTAATATGCGTTTTTCGAAATTTGGTTATTTGATGCTCCGGAATGATTCTTTGAAACGCTGCGTCCAAACCTGCCTTTTTGTGGTTGCAGGATGTCTTGTGTTGCCTTTGTCGCTCGCGGCACAGTCGAGTGAGACGGTTGATCGCCCACCCGTGATCAGCAACGAGGGTGGATCCATTCCGGTGAGGGTTGTCGACGGTCGTTTGATCGTCGGTTGTGACATTTCCGGTCCCAAGTTGCGGGTTCCCGTCAATTTGTGGTTGGACTTCGATGGTGCCTATGGGTTGCAATTGCACAACCGTGCGGCGGCGCCTTTGCCAGCTGAGACGCCTGCTGGTAAACCCAACCCACTCACCCTGCACTTCACGGACTTCACACTTGAGGTGGCAAGACGAGAGTTGGGGCCTGAGGAAGACTTTGAGGAGTTCACGAAGTATCACTCAACTGAAATCGGTGAAAACGCTCTGACGGGTGCCATTGGCGCACACGTGTTGAAACACTTTGACGTGATCTTTGACTTGCCTCAAAACAAAATCACTTTAGCACCCGCCGGCCAGCTGGCTGATTATCAACCGGCCGAAGGTGACGCAGAGCTTATCACGCCCATCACATTGCAGAATGATTTGGTCTGGCTACCCGTGAGTTTGCCAGGTCCCAACGCCACGGAATCTGACGAGGCCGAAGACGAGGGAAAAACACTCACGCGTGCTTTTGCGATTGGGTCGTCGCGTTACGACACCTGCCTTGAGCGGCGCCTATGCAATTCGTTGCGTCGCCCTGCCGGCAATGTTGGTCCACTACGATGCGAGACGGTAGATTTCTCGCCCTATGTAGCTTTTCGTCCTACGGAAGTGGTGCAGGTGCATCCAGATGGCGTTGCCGGTGTGATGGGAATTAACTTGCTTGAGAAGTTCAGGATTCATGTCGATCGCCGGTCTCTGCTTGCCTCGGTGCGAGCTGCACGCTCACCACAGTTCCCAACAGAGGAATTGGAATGGTTTCAGGCGATGGTGGCTGAAGATCGTGACCTCGTGATCGCGTGGCTTGAACAACATGGTGCCAACCGATTGGCGAGGGAGGCAGCTGAGTTCCTGTTGACATTAATGTTGGATGAAGGAGCAGAGACCGATGAGCTCGCGGCGGCCATTCAATGGATCAATGACACGATGAAGGCAGATCTGCGAGCGACGCGGCTGTTTGACTTGATGGAAGAACTGGTCAATGAAGGGGAAGTTGATCTTGGGATTGCGGCAGGCGAAATCG
>DOPG01000168.1 GCA_003513555.1 Rhodopirellula sp.
ATTAAGGGGTAGGGATTCCGAGGTTGCTTGAGGTGTATTGGTACCATGCCCACTGTTGCTTTTTCAATTGATAGACGTCGTTGCGGACTGCATCGCTTGGTCATGTCGTTTGGGCTAGGTTTGCTAGCGACGTGCGTGATGAACCCGGTCTCGCAAGGTCAGGATCTTCCATCTCCAGCAGAGACGCTAGCGGAGGCATCCGGGGTAGTTGATGGCGAAGCCAACCCTGCTGATGTCGCGGGTGAGGCCAGACGCTTGGTGGAAGCGCTGGGATCGGATAGTTACGCGACCCGCATGCAGGCTCGCGTAAAGCTCCAGCGGATGGGACTGGAGGCGATCGATGAATTGCGTCGCGCGACAAATGATTTGGACTCAGAGATCTCGCTGACCGCAAAGTCTATTGTTGCTAGCTATTCAATCGTATGGTTTACGAACGATGATCCTGACGTTGTTTATGACGCGTTGGAAGGATATGGAGCGGAGTCGATTCCTGAGCGTCAGGCTCGCATATCAATGTTGGCTGAATTTCCCGATCGTATTGGCTTACCCGCATTGGTGCGGATTGCCCGGTTCGAAAGCTCGACTGATTTGAGTCGAAGAGCAACCATTGAGATAATGGGGCAAGCGATTGATAAAGATCCAGCAAAGCGTAAGGCCAACGCCGCTTTAATTAAAAAAGGTTTAGGGTTGGCTGTGCGGCAGGCAACTGAGTGGCTTCAGGTTTATGCAAATGACCTTGCTAGTGGGCAGTATTCAACAGATGAATGGCGCAGTTTGGTACGCAAGCAGCGTGATGCGGTTGATTCTTTGTCTTCCGAAGAAATTACGAGGGCGAGCATACTGAGCCTTGTTCGGATCTGCGCGGTTCAAGCCGCATCGTTGGGTGATAAGGAAGAGGCGTTGCGGTTGTCAACTGAAAATCTAGATCTCGTTCCTGCGACTACCAATGACCTGATTGAAGCGTGCAATTGGGCGACAGACAATCAGCTCTACCCTCTTGTTTTTGAACTCTATACGCAACACCGCCCGATGTTTGACCGATCAGCTGTCTTGCTTTACGGCTATGCGTTCGCATTGCGGGGTAAGGGCGACGAAGCGGAAGCGGTGCGGGTTGCGGATGATGCGTTCCGGTCGAGTCCGTTGGCTCAGACAGAAGACGTGCTCAAAGCGATGCAGCCGAGAGAACTTGAGGAAATTGCCAAGCTGCGCCGGGAGATCGCTGTAAGTTTGCGCGCTCGTGGGATGTTCCAATGGGCTGAACGCGAGTACGAGCACGTTCTTGATTCGGTACCAATCGTAGATAGGAATTCGGTTTTATGCCGCAGCGACCTTTCGATCATGTTTGGTGAATTGGATCGTCATCAGGATGTCATTGATTTGCTCGGGCCACTGCTCGAGCGGATGGAAAAAGACGATGATTTTAAGGCGAAGCTAATGGCGGATCAGAATATCGCGGTCTTTATCAAAGGCTGGGGTTCGCGTGTTGAGTACCACAAGGCATTGCTCGATATTGAGAAACATGCCGACGGTGACACTGAGGATGACGCGCTTCTTGAAAAAGCACGCCAGCGAATGATGGCCGCGTACATTGCCAACCCAAGAGATATCGACGTGTTGATCAAAATGTACAGAACCAACGGAGACAAGTCGTGGCGGACTGCTGTAAAGACGCAGCTCAGTACAGCCGAGGGGCTTCGTTTGAACACGATCAAGAATTATAAGGATGCCCTCAAGAGAGGAGGGCTGAACCCACAGAAGGTACAGTATGAAGCAGCGCTCGCTGAGGCTCTCAATAATTATGCGTGGTTGATTTGTAATACCGAAGGCGATTTCGAACAGGCATTGAAATACAGTCTTGAATCACTTGAGATTCGCGAAGATAGCGCAAAGCTGGATACGTGCGGGAGATGTTATTTTGCACTGGGGGATCTTGATAATGCCATTCGTGTGCAGAAACGGGCGCTCGCGTTGGAACCCCATTCTCCGCCATTGAAGCGACAGTTGCGAGAGTTTGAACAAGCGAAAAAGAAAGCCGAAATTGCTGCAGAGCATGCTGAAGCGAAATGATGGCTCGTGACACAATGTGTTGTCTCAAAATGATGCAAGGAAGTTGACATGAACATGATGAGTCGGAGTCTGTCGAGCTTGCTGTTGGTGGCCCTTTGGGTGTCGTCGCATGCTTCGGTTTCAATTGCTCAAGACTGGCCGGTCTGGCGAGGCCCCACCTTGGATGGGCATGCTCCGAAAGCAGCATCAGCAAAGGTCCCGCTTGTTTGGTCTGAAAATCAGAACGTGGCTTGGCGGGCCAGCGTCCCTGGCAAAGGCCATGCATCGCCAATTGTGGTTGCGGGAAGTGTTTTCTTGCTAACTCACGAAGAGCAGAACCAGACAATCTGTTTGCTGAAATACAACGCCCGAAACGGCGCACCGATGGGAAAGCTGGTGCTGCACCGGGGGGTTGTTCCACCGTCTTATTTGCATAAGAAAAACACCATCGCTTCCAGCACGCCGTCAAGTGATGGGAAGGCTGTCTTTGTGGTTGCGCAGGTGGGATCTGCCATTCATGCGTCTGCGGTTTCAGTTCAGGGCAAACTGCTTTGGCAGCGAGTGGTAGCGCCCTATCGGGCGGGCGATGGTTGGTTCGGTTACGGTGCATCACCCCTTTTGGTGGGGAATGCCCTGGTGATTCCCGTTGAAACGGATGATAGAGAAGGCGGATTGTTCGCGGTGAGTAAGTTCGATGGACGCCCTTTGTGGCGAGCGATTCGCCCGCAAGAGACTGGCTATTCATCTCCCATTCTGGCAGAGATTGCTGGACGTTCGCAGATTCTTATAAGTGGTGGGCACCAAGTTGCTGCCTACCAGCCGCAGGATGGAAGATTGCTTTGGCAGGTCAAGGCGACGAGCCGGACAACCTGTGGAACCATGGTTTGGAAGGATGACATGGTCTTCGCAAGCGGTGGTTTTCCTGAGTCGGGTACCTACGGCGTGGTTGTGAATGAGCAGGGCGCAAAAGTTGTTTGGCAGAATCCGGTGAAGTGTTATGAGCAATCGATGTTGGTTGCAGGCGAATACCTGTATGGGTTTGCCGATAACGGAATAGCGTTCTGCTGGCGCTGCTCTGATGGGCAGGAAATGTGGAGACAGCGGCTCGGTGGCCCAGTCAGTGCCTCTCCGCTGCTCGTTGGTGACCGAATTTACGCCTCTAATGAACGCGGAGTCACGTTTGTGTTTCGTGCGTCGCAGCAGGGCTTTGAGTTGTTGGGAAGAAACGTGCTCGGAGATAGTTCGTTTGCGTCACCAGTTTATGCCGACGGGAAACTGTTTTTGCGGCACGCCTCCTCGAAGAATGGGGACAGGCGGGAGTTTCTGGTGGCGATTTCTGAAAAAGTACAGTGAAGCCGTTCTCGTAGAACGGAGCCTGAAATGCGACCAATTTGCCGAAGAAAATATTGAATGCTTACTGCATGCGTCGCGTATCAAAAACTGTATAATCCGACCGGTTTGAAGGTGTCGGCCGCTTGGCGACCGGCAGGAATCTGAACGGGGTGTGGACGCAGTTTGTGCACATTCAATTTTGAATGACGCTGGTACTTATTCTTGACTGAATTTTGACGCGTTTCCTGAATGCAAAATGGTATCTGACGTTCAATCAGGTTCGTGCAGAAACGCGTTGCACAAACGCTTTGAGGGTCCGCCGTTAGGGTACATTGTTATTGATCAGATGGATTGCCAGTTTGGGCATTTGCGGGCGGTTTCTGCCTCGCCTTGTGCTTGATGCAAAATCGCTGGTGAGTATTTTCACGCTGCTTGTGTTGTGTTGGCCGTCGGTTTCTGATCGTAAAGTCTCCGACCGTTTCCGTATTCTCTTTTTGATTTTACCGTGCCTGTATGAAACCTATTGTCCAGATATCACTTGATTTGACTACGATTGAAGAGGCTCTGCAGACTGCCGAATTGGCAATTCGGGCAGGGGTTGATTGGTTGGAAGCAGGAACTCCTTTAATTCTGGCCGAGGGACTACACGGGGTGAAGCGGCTTCGGGAACGGTTCCCTGATGTCCCAATTGTCGCGGATTTGAAAACAATGGATGGGGGATATCTGGAAGCGGAAATGATGGCCAAAGCTGGCGCTACTCATGTCGTAGTGATGGCGCAGGCTCATGAAGAAACGATCAAGTGTGTGGTTAAAGCGGGTGGCGATTATGGAATCGGTGTGATGGGTGACAACTTGGGATACACGACCATGGTTGATGGTGCAAAACGATTGCAGGATCTGGGCTGTGGCTACATCGTGCATCATATTGGGTACGACGAACGACGTGGCATCGCCGCACGCGGTGAAAGAATGCCAAGTCCGCTGGATGATTTGCGAGCGGTCGTTGATGCAGTGGATGTGCCTGTGCAAGCGGTTGGCGGTTTGTCGATTGAGCAGGCGATTGCTTGTCCTCGATATGGAGCACCTTTGGTAGTGTTGGGGGCACCACTGACGATCGATGCAGACGCTTTTAAAACCGCCGATGGAGATCTTGAAAGCTCTTTAAGGCTAATTTGTGATCAAGTGCACGCACAGGTACAGTCAAGCTGATTCAGAAACGGCTCCCGGTTCTCACCCCGACAAAGCCTATCTTCTTTACTAATTCATTCTGCCTTGGTAGGCAAAGACAAAGAGAGAGTTCCAAGTGACCAGTTCCGCCGCTGTTGTGAATTTTTCCCCTGAACCGGGAAGTGTGGAAGTACGCGAGTTTGCCAGACCTGACATCGGTACGCACGATGTTTTGGTCGAGGTAGAGGCTGTCGGAGTTTGTGGAAGTGATCTTCATCAATGGAGCTCGTCTCACAGTTGGCCCGTGAATTACCCGGTGGTCTTGGGCCATGAGTTTGCTGGAACGGTTGTGCAGGTCGGAGCAGGCGTCACTGGTTGGAGCGAGGGAGACCGGATTGCTAGTGAGACGGCTGCCGTGATTGATCCGGATAATCCGATGTCACGACGAGGTCTTTATAATCTCGATCCAACGCGAAAGGGGTTTGGGTATGGCGTTGATGGTGCGATGACGAGGTACACTCGTGTGCCCGCACGATGTCTGCACAGAGTGCCTGTGGGTTTGCCTCTGGAGCACGCAGCACTGACAGAACCCTGTTGTGTCGCCTACAACTCAGTGGTTGAAAATACAAGGATCAGTCCGGGTGATCGTGTGCTCGTGATTGGGCCCGGTACGATCGGGATTCTGTGTGCTGCGATGGCAAAATTGCGAGGCGGCGATGTTGCGGTGCTTGGACTTGAAACCGACCAAAAACGGTTTCGGGTTGCGGAGAAATATGGATGCAAAACCTTGACCGATGCGGAAGCCTGGTGTCTGCAGCGAGACGGGCTGGGGGCTGATGTTGTGGTCGA
>DOPG01000330.1:0-7012 GCA_003513555.1 Rhodopirellula sp.
TGCAATGGGTCGTCAACTGGAAACTGTCGACCGGGGTGAGGTGGATCGCATCGTAGCAGCACTTGGTGGTGAAGATGCCCGTTTGCGTGACATGATTCACGAGGTTGTGAAGAGCGATTTATTCCTCAACGACTAAGCCTTGACCAAACGGAGCTTGCCTTCACAGCGACCGCACGTGTCGCCCCCATTAAAAAGAAACAAAAGCGTCACACCGAAGGTAATGCCAGAGCCTAAATGTTCTCTCCAAAAAAAGTTAAATTTTCAGCGATGCAAACCTCTAGACCTCTGTGCCGTTAAACATTTAGCAAACGCCATTCATGAGAATGCACGGGTAGTCGCAGGACCATCACAATTCCGACTTATTGATTGGGGTCTGCATCTTGATAACCAATGCGCTTATCAAGTTCTGCCGGAACAAAGTATTTTCCTTTGCTCCGAATGGGGCAGAATCAGTAGATTTTTTCCACTGGATCCCGGAAATACCCGTCACAAAAAATGTTCCTTCCAGAGCAAACTGAAGTGGTTGCCCAGTAATGATAAGCTCACACCTGACATAGTCATTGTCTGTTATTTCAAATAGCAACTTATCCACAACCAGAGTTTCCGGCCATTGAATAAGCCAATCGAGTGTGCTATTCCTCGGCAACGACTGCCCGCGAGACTTTCGCCTTTCAATTTCCAGAGCGAGCTCGGTGTCCAGAATATTTTGCACACGCTCTTTGAACTTTAGACGCAGGTCCTCTAGGTTCTGTTGTCGAAAGTTTTCATCGAAATTTATCTTCTGGGGCTTCTGAGCTTCGGCCCCCACGACCTTGGAACCTCCGGTACTGCCAGACTGAAGTGAATTCTCACTATTCTGCTTTTGCCATGCAGCATAAAAATTGGTCGAACCCCTGTAACTTTTGTACCCGTTAAACAACAGTACCGGGGTCAAACAAGTTAGGAAAATCGCGAGAGCAATGAGTGTAAACTTCACATAAGAGGCATCAGTTTTATGGATTCGCTTCTTTGCTTCTAGGTCCGTAGAGGCGTCGACAAGTTCTCCATGTGTCATTTTCTGTCGACCAACTGATGCGTCCATTCCTAAACGACTGCCAGCCTCATCGGAACGTAAGTCACGCTCAGTCAACTCGTCGAACAAACTATTTACAGACGATCCCTGACTCTGCAAAGGCTCTTGCCCAAAGGAAAGTGGTACTTCCCTGGCACGTTGAGGCACGGGAGGCGGCTTCGTCTTCAGAATATTTCCGCAAGGGCACTTGACTGCCTTGCCCTCCAGTTCCTTCGCAATCACAAGCAAGCGATTACAAGAGGGACACTTCACTTTCATTTCTAGACTCGCCTATTAACTCACGTATATCGTCGGGAGCAACACACAAGAAGTAACTCCGAAAAACCATATCGCAGCCCCGTAACACCAGTCCGCTTTGACTAATTTCCTTGTGAATTTTAAAAAAACCTTAGTGCAGCCACCAAAGTCGTGCGGCGGTCGCGATCTACGACCTCGTGAGACAACACAACGGAAGCACAAATAGTGATCTTCAGTATGCGAGCTGGTTTCGGATGATTGACTCAGTCTCCGGTCCGCAATCTAATGCCCACCCCACACGAGGTGGGCGTTGCTCAAAAAAAAACACGCCAAACAAAATGTCTGGCGTGTTTTTACAGAGCTGTACCCGGCAACTGCCTCGGACGAACTACTTTTCGACCACCCAAATATTCCGGAAGACAACTGGATTGCTGTGGTTCTGAAGGAACAGTGAGTCTGGTCCTGGCCCCTCACCGTGGCGACCGGGCGTTCCGTGTGTGAGTTCCAGGTCATCATGAATCACAAATCCATTGTGCTTGATGGTTGCCCGCGCATTCTTCGTTTTCTTCCCATCAGCATCATATTTCGCCGCAGTGAAATCGATGTCATATGTCTGCCATGCAAGTGGCGGCAGACACATGTTCACAATCGGTTCCGAGATAGAGTAGATCCCACCGCACTCATTGTTCTTTCCTTCGAGGCCGAACGAGTCGAGCACCTGAAGTTCATAACGACTCTGCATGTAGACGCCACTGTTACCGCGACCTTGACCTGATGACTTGGGCATGAAAGGAGTTCTGAATTCGATGTGCAGATGATGGTCACCTAATTTCTTTTTGCTCTCGCAATTGGTTGCTCCGAGCCATTTCCCCTCAACAAGTTTACCATCCCGAAAGTTATCGGCTGAACTGCCATCAAACAAAACAAGAGCGCCCGTGGGAGGCTTCGCACCCAGCGTGTCACTTTTTCGACTAACCTTTTTCAAGCTCCCCAACTCTTGACCGTTGACCTGCACTGCAATCTTCCCATCGCCAATCACCAAATCGGCTCGCTCAGACTTGGCAGTGATTTTCCCATCCTTGGACTCCGCATCGATCGTGGTTTGCCCATCACCGCGACTCCAGCCATCGCCTGGCAGCCCACCCTCGTAACCAACGATCCTGAATTTCCCATCCCCCAAAGCAATGACTTGGCCCCCATAGGTTTTAAGACCATCAGGAGTTTCAACGCTACCCTTGTATTCCCCCTGCAATGCAAAGTCAGGCCCAGCCTTGGCGGGATCAGTGAAAGCTTCGCCACCAGCACCCAAAGCAGTTCCACTTACCGAGCCAAGGAGAACCAGAACACCAAGCGAACGAACGATGTATTGTAAATTCAAGGTCAGACCTCATCTGAAGATGTAAAAGAAAACGGAATGTCAAACAGCAGCATACCGAACCTCGAGTGCATGCGGTGCCGCGGCCATTAGTTTACATGGTTTTGGTTGCCTTTCGCAGGCCGCCGACAATTGGCCTCGACACGACATTTCTGCGTCATTGCTCCACAGCCAGCCGTGATCTGGGTAACGCTAGTCAATCGCCAACGCGTAACAGGGCAGTACAGGGCAGAGGCAACGCGACGATCCGGCATGACGCACCCACCGGGATTTCCAGCCGATGCTTCGGGCGCAGATGCCAACTCGCATTCATTCATCTAATGAGTGGATAGCCAGTAGGCTTGCGGTGGTTCGCAGATAGATCACACCTTCCGAGATTGCAGGGCTTGCAAAACATGGTTGCCCCATTGCGTTTCGCGACTGGATTTCAAATTCAGGTCCTGCAGCCACCACATACACGTACCCATTTTCCGAGGCACAATAGATTTTCTCATCACCTGCAACCAACGATGCGATCATCGATGCGCCCGAGCCCAAACGCTTTTCATAAACTTTCTCACCTGTCTTGGCGTTGAAACAACGCAAAATTCCGCTGGAGCTTCCCAAGTATAGATAGTCGCCATAAACCACTGGCGTCGACATGTATGAGCCCCCTTTAAGCGTACTCCAAACAACCCCTCTTTTTCGATCCTCATTCTGTGTCAAAGCGTCATCATCAGGAGGTGTGATATCGCCACTAGCACCAGGTTCAACGACGTAGATGGGTGATTGAGCACCATGAGCATTCGTAATGAAAATATTCCCGTGCGCCTCAAATGGTGTTGGTACAGGATTGTCGCCACCGCCATGAATCCGCCACAGTTCGTCACCATTCTCGAAATCGTAGGCCACGATCCAAGGCCAGCCATTGATCACCACCTGTGTGCGAGACGGGTGCGAGAAAATGGCAGGCGTCCCCCAACTTCGTTCACAATCGCCCTCCCGTTTCCGCCGCCATATTTCTTGGCCATCGGAGAGCCGCAGGACTGCAACAAAAGGCTGGCTGGGGTCATCACAAATTACCGCGATGCGATCCTCGTGTATTGCTGGCGAACTGGCGTATCCCCACCCAATGCCGTACTTGCTGATATTGATGACACCCAGATCACGGCTCCAGATATGTTTGCCTTGCAAGTCAAAACAGTGCAGTCCCTCGGAGCCAAAAAAAGCAACCACGCGGTCACCATGAACCGCCACGCTGGTATTCGCGTGGGTCGCCTTCGCGTGTCGCGTTGCTCTCGGCACCCCACGATGTGCGACTGACCGCCACAATTCTTTCCCGGTCTTCTTGTCGTAAGACAAAACCACCCAACTCTGGATCCCATTATCATCCGCTGCATCGGGACGCCCCCCGCGTCCTACCTGCAAAGGCGGCTCGCCTTCTTCCGCAATGGCTGTTGCAATTAATACTTGATTACCGACAACCACTGGACTTGAGTGCCCCAAACCTGGAACTTCCACACGCCATTGAACTCCTGTTACCTCTCCCTGCTCAGCATCAGCATTCCATACCCCGGGTAGCTCATGACCGTCAGCTACCCCCTTGGCACCCGCGCCTCGAAAAGAAGGCCAATCAGTTGCACGTCCGTCAGAGTCATCGCGCTGCACACCACTGCGCTGCACACCACTGCGCTGAACATCATTGACCTGAACCAACGGCTCTGTCGCAAAGCAGACAAAGGGAACAGCGAGTGACAGTGTAAAAAGCAGCGTTTTGACAGGAACAAATTCCATTGAAATCACTTGATTATCGTTTGGGTCGGTTAGAAAAAACACGATTCAGAGATCCCGAATTCGCAGTCACAATATCGTCAAATCCATCGCCGTCCAGATCCCCAACATCCAGACCATAAGTTGCCGCAGTCACATCACCAAAACGCGTCTCGGAGAATGCGTCACCGACTTGATCACGGAAGAAAGTAGCGTTACTAAAAAACACAGCGTTACTCTGAGCCACGTTTCCAACCACAACATCCAATGATTGATCCTTGTTCATATCGGCGAGCTTGATTGCGTAAGTCTGACCATCTGCACGACCAAACGGCACTCGCGTTTCAAACCCCCCGGAGCTGTCTCCCAGATACACTGCATTAGGCTGTCCGATGTTCCCAGCCACCACATCCATCATTCCATCTCGATTGATATCGCCAACCGCGACTGCCCGTGTTTCATCACTTTTCCCTCCGAAGTAAACCTTCGTTTCAAAACGCAACTGTCCATCGTTCAGCAACACATAACTCTGTTGCCCGTCCCGATTCGCCAGCACTAAGTCGTTGTGCCCATCCGCATTCAGATCAGCGACAGCGACGCTGATGGTCGAATCACTGGGACCGCCAAAATTTTTTTCATTACCAAACCGCGCGTGACCATCATTCAAAAAGATACGATTTGGCCTTCCGCGGCTGGTAGCAAGAATATCAATGTCCTTATCACCATCCAAATCTGCGAGTGTTAGACTGCGAACACTACTCAGTTCACCCAACGTCGCTCCGGGAACAAAGCGACCATGCCCATCGTTCAGCATCACCTGACTCGGTGCCATATCGTTACCCACCGCGATGTCCAAATCGCCGTCACCGTCCAGATCGGCAACTTCCGTCGCGTAAGTTGTACGCCAATCAGCGCCAAGTCGTCGCTGCACATTGAATCGGCCTCGAATCTGATTGAGAAACAAAAAATTCTGCTGCGGCCAATGCCGACCATTCGCAACGGCGACATCAAGATCGCCATCACCATCGAAATCTCCCAGACGTGTTGAAGCTGTCAAACTGGACAGTGTCCCCAGAATCGCCCTGCTGCTGCCCACAAAACTGCGCGGCTTCGCGGCATAACCCGAAGTGGCAATGACACCAAATACGATCAGCGCGACTGGCATCAAGTTTGGAGTGATAAATTTCATGCAATGTAAATCCGTCGAAAAATCGAACAAGTGTTGCCTCCCCAAACTCAGAATGTAGCGAATCAAATTGATTTCAGTCCGATACTTACGCAACAAAAGAGACGAATTACGAGGATCCGAGCCAAGGATAACAGGCCACGCAGAAAAGATTATCGCAACCGTACTGACAGCGTCCAAAAACTTCGCCAACAAAAACCGGCATCACGGACCAAGTCTGATAATAATGACGCGAACGATGCCCCTGCGTCAGGACAACAAAACCAGACTGGTTTAGACTAACTTACTACGGTCCTGCCCGAACACCTGCATTCCCACAGAGCCCCCTGATGCACTCATTGCCAGTCCGCTTCTCCGTAACATTGCGATCGATTGTCTGCTGCCTAGGGGGAATCATCGCAATCAGCCTCTTACCTCCTGTCAACGCTGCAGAAGACAACGACAGGAAATTGCAAATCCTATTGGTCGCGGGTGGATGCTGCCACGATTACCCCGAGCAAACAAAGCTATTGAAAGAGGGACTCGAGAAACGCATCAAATCCGAAGTCACCGTCGTACTCAGCGCAGACACCAGTACCAAAGCAACGTTCAAGATTTACGAATCAGACGATTGGGCCAAAGGCTATGACGTTGTGATCCATGATGAGTGTTCCGCCAACGTGACCGACAAGCCATACATCGATCGTATTCTTAACGCACATCGCAATGGCACCCCTGCGGTTAACCTGCACTGCGCCATGCACAGCTATCGCTATGGTAATTTCCGTGCTCCTGTCGCTGTCGATGCAGACAATGCAGCGTGGTACGAAATGCTGGGTGTCCAATCGACAGGCCACGGCCCCAAGACACCGATTGATGTGATCTTCGATAACAAAGAGCACCCGATCACCAAGGGACTCAAAAACTGGAAGACCATCAATGAAGAGTTGTACAACAATGTACGCATTTACAGCGGAGCATCCGTGTTGGTTAAAGGTGACCAAGTCACACAGCCCAACAAAAAAGAGCTCAAAAAAAATCCTGATGCCAAACCACGTAAAGCGAACGCGGTGATTGCCTGGACTAATGAATACGGCCCAAAGAAGACTCGTATTTTCAGCACGTCTCTTGGGCACCAAAACGAAACAGTCGCTGACGAGCGTTATTTGGACTTTGTCACTCGCGGCATTCTCTGGGCAACCGGCAAGCTCAACAACTAGCCAGGACTGGGTAATCATTGGGGCCGAGTTTTCGTCATTAACCCTGCTTCGATTCACCGCTCGTGGATTACCCAGAGATGATTGAAGTGGAGGCCCCCATGACAAACACTGACTGGACCGCGGTCATAGCACAGTGCCTCCAACGACCACAACACACTGAGTCGCTCGGTTATTCACGGCGTGGCGTTTATTCA
>DOPG01000330.1:7224-18718 GCA_003513555.1 Rhodopirellula sp.
TGGCGTTTATTCACGGCGTGGCGTTGGAACCCCCAGACGGCCTTGTGTCAACTTTGCAGGACAATGTGTCACACCGACCAGTCAATCGCAGACGATTTTTGGCAAAGACTCGGTAGCCTGCTTCAAGCCCGTGAGAGATCCCCGGCACCCTAGTCAACGCCACAAGTGCCCCTAACCCGACGGCTGCGTAAAGACGACGAAAAACCTCGACACCTATGATCCATTGACCGTCAGGCAAACGCCCTTGGATCTCATCCATGAAATCCTGAATGCTCCTGCCAAATTGATCCGGTGAGAAATCATCAGTGCTGATGTCGGTGAACCGGATGCGATGCCGCCTGTCCATCCAGCTCAACATTTTTATTTCGCGCATGCACAGGGGACATTCCCCGTCATAGAATCCTTCGCCCCGCCATTCCATTGATTGGTTCGACATTGCTGTACTCGCTTTCCAAGAAGACGATTGGTGAGCGGAACGGTAATTCACCGCGTGGTATCAGATGGTAGCAATGAGTCTATCCCCCATCGCAAGCAATCGCACGATGAAGGCCAACTCAGTGATTCCGGCAACCACAGAAGGCGAAGAAGTCGTGAGTACCGATTTCAAAACAGCAGACCCTGAAGCGGCAAACGACAACCACTACGGTTCACAATCAGGGAACCAGCCAAGAAACCTCAGTGCTACCTTGAGCACCGTAAGTGAGCGACGCTCGAACATGCCCTCCCTGACGCAGGTACAGCCAGTCCACCGAATGCACCTGAGTCCTAACCAACCTGAAGTTTTCTCTTCCGACCTCAGACTCTGACTGGTTCAGGAAACGCTCTGCTGTACTTGGTGGCTGCTGACTCCAAACATGCTTACCGGGAGGATCCACCGACAGATACGCCGAACGGCTCTGCAAAGTGACAGCCTCCCATGCCGCATCCGCCTTTTGATCATTGACAACAGTTGCGGTTCCCTGCAGTCGCAATTGAATCCTGGTCGATGGTTCATAAAACAACCAACAGAGAGCCCCCCCGCTCAACTCCAGTTCCTTCACCTTGGCTGACCGAACATCCGTGTGAAAATCGACCGTGCGGGAAACAACATCGCATCGTCGCAGTACAACCGTCCGACCGCTTGGGCAGTGACTATCGTCACCAGTCTTTTTGATCGTCATTAAACATCCAGTGTTCCATGGATGTTTGTTACCAGTCGCCCCAGCCGCGAGACTCTGCCAGATGAGTGCGTCCATTCCATCGAGTGGCGTTTCCGATGAAAGCAAGAGATCAAACGCTGCCTGTAACCCCATTTCCCTGTTTCTCCGAAATGTACTGATCGAGACCCACTTAGAGCCTGACTTTATTCCAGCTAGCCGTTCAATAAAAGTCGCTCTTTAGAAAAGCCGACCATTATTTCCCGTCCGTTGGACGAGCGGTTCCTTTCTGACGCCAATGCAAACTTTCACGGTTCCATTTCTCCAACGCAACCACATCCCCAGCTTCAATCATGGTGCCAAGTTCAATAGCACGACGAAGCTGTTCATCATTGAGTTGCTTATATGCCGTAAGGCGTCGATCTAAGTGGTTATACCAACAATCTTGAAACAGCTGGTCAAGTATCACACGCATGAAACAGTGATCCTCTTTCAACCTCCAACCCTTCAGACGAGCGATGGCTGGAAGCGAGTGACGCGTCAATTCCAGATAACGATCCTGCAGTTCATACCGATGAATCCCATCGTCGCCGGCATGCCCCTGAAGTTCACTGTACCGATCTAGATTCGTGCTCATACCAAAGCCCTTGCGTTTGTGGCGTTGAAAGACCTGTCTTGATGGGACCGAAAAGTTGTTGGGCCAGCAACGCAAAATACCGAGGTAGTGCCACTCGACACCATGGTGACAGAAGACGTGGTGAGGGTAGAAGTACAGCAACCGTATCGCTTTCCACCCTGTTTCAACGAATCGACCAGCCCGGATGCAAGCACGCAGTAGATTCCCTGAACGCGATCACCGCGACTTCGAGCACAACCGATCTCCCCTGTCTCGCCTACACCATGATTCCCAAATGCACGAACATCGCTGATTGTTGTAAACTGGAGAGCATCACATGCAGAAACCTCTTTTACCGCTCATTTTATCGAAAACAAGATGCCATCCTCTGAATTGTCACGACGGAAAATGATCGCCGGCATTGGCTTGCTGGCTGGCACTTGCAGCTCGCGAAACGTCAAGCTAATGCAGCTTTCGAACCCAGCCTCCGCGAGTACTTCCACAGCGAAAGTGCTACCACTAACCTTCAGTACCTACGGCTTGCCGAGTCTCTCGTTAAACCAAGCGATCGAGGCAATTGCCAATCACGGATACGATGGACTGGAAATCAACGTTGCATCCACGTCACGAACCGCGACGGAAAAACTCACAGCCGCCCAGCGTAAAGAAGCGAAAAGTCGCTTGAAAGACCGCGGAATGGTCGTCAGTTCGTTGATGTCCCATCTGCAACCCCTGAGTTCCCTCGAGCGACATAGGCGGGATACTCGACGTTTGGAAAAGGATTGCATTCTGGCTCGTGAACTCTCGCCCGACGCCCCTCCCGTGATACAGACGATCCTCGGCGGGAAAGATTGGGGTGATTCCAAACAGAAATGCGTAGACCGGATCGCCGATTGGGTCTCCGTCGCCGAGGAGCATGGCATTGTCGTTGCTGTAAAGCCACATCGCGGGCACGCCATGTCGCGTCCATCCGAGGCGGCATGGCTGATCTCACAACTTGATCATCCCAAAGCACTGCGAATGTGGTACGACTACAGCCACTTCATCTTTCGAGACATACCGCTGAAACAGAGTCTCCAACAATCTCTTCCTATCATGGCGGGCGTCGCTGTCAAAGATGCCGTTAAAAGAGATGGCAAAGTCCAGTTTTTACTACCAGGTACAGCGGGCACCATCGACTACGAACTGCTTTTCAACATTTTGCAAGAAAACAAATTCTACGGATCAGTCTGCGTCGAAGTCAGCTCTCACGTTTGGAAACGCCCTGACTACGACTCAACAGTCGCCATGCGCAAGAGCTACGAAGTACTTACTACGGCCATGAGCAGTCACAGCTCTTCTCGCGTCAAATAAACAGCAGGGTTTTTCCAGCCAATACAGTGCATTTCACAGGATGCACTGTGAAGCCTGCACTCCGGCATCATCATTCGCGTTGGAGCCAGGGAACCTACACATTCCCATCAGACCAACCCGCGTTTTTAGCGTGGGGCAAACGCCGCACCAAGACTATCGGTCTCGAATCCATCGGGAGTTTCCCCCTCAGCTCCATACAGGTAAACCGCTGCCTGCGAAATCGCTGAAACCGCACTCGAAATGAGTGACACGAGCAACAATGCGATTACCCCTATCACAATCAAGGCAATCCCAAGGGCTGGTACCGCTGCGAGCAACGCACTTCCACCAATGATCAAACCGATGCCAGGCAACATGAATAGAAAGATGAGGAAGCCGATCCCAAAATGGGCCCCCATCGCGTCTCCCCAAGACTCTTTGAGAATCGCTCCTGAACGTTTGATAGCTTTGATCGGCCCTACTTTTTCGACAACCAGTACAGGAACAACAAAGTAGGTTAATGCAGCCCAAGCCATTCCAAGGAGGCTGGAAACAATCGCACCAACTTTCTCACTGCGACTTTCAATCACACGTAAAATCAGACCCACGGAAGCACTGACCAAAGCCCAACCTGCGATCTGCGGCAAGCGATTCATCGACGCCTTGAGCCCTTCGCTAATCGTCGGTTTTCCACCATAAAAACGCTTGATCGCACAGGCAACCAAAGCACTATTGAAAAACACAACAACGAAGTAGTTCACAAAGTAAAACAAAAAGAGCACACCGAGATACAACGCGTTCTGCATGGAATCATCTCCACCAGCTTTCGCGTCTTGCTCCACGCCACTCATGATCTCCGCTCCTCCGCCCGCCACGAACAGGGGAATTGCAAAACTTGCCATCACCATCAGGCAGCAAATACCGCTCAAGATTGGAAAAACGATCAGTTGCTTCTCTGACTTGAGCACTGCCCAACTCTGCTTGGCAAGTGAAAATCCTGTGCTAAATCGCTGGAACATTGGATCACCATTGGTGTTTTCGGATGCCGGGCAAAAAGCCGCGCTAGGTTGATTGTTCGTCCCGGAAGTTTACCCACGTTCTACTGGAACTGCGACAGCATTACAACGAAAACCCCGCAGCGAGTGAAAACTTCTTACCCACACACCCCAAACGCCGGAATCACACAACTGCGACGCATTATTCAACGTCGCCGCCGTTTCACTTCGTGGGTTTGTTTTTGAATGGCCATGGCTGGACGCCAACGCGGTCTGCCCACGCCTGCCATTTGGCAACCATTTCCTTGAGTTTCTCGGGATGCTTGTCCGCAAGATCGTTAAGTTCAGTGCGGTCCGCGTCCATATCGAACAATTCCCAACGAGTTGGCTGGTCTCTCCGATAAGCTGAAACGATTTTCCAGCGACCATCCCGTAAGGCCAAGTTTCCGTGGTGCTCGAAGCCAACAGGTTCTACTCGCTCAATACTCTCTCCCGAGAATGCTGGGACTAAGCTCTTGCCTTCCATGGGTTGTACCTCGTGGCCGGCGAACTCAAGTGGATAGTTACCTTGAGCAGCCTCTAAAAAGGTTGGCATCACATCAATCAGATGAGTCGGGTCATGAACCAGCCCTCCTCTTTGAGGCATTGGGATACCGGCAGGCCAGTGCACCACAAATGGTGTACTGATCCCCCCCTCATAACCGTCGTGTTTGTATCCTCGAAAGGGAGTGTTCGAAGCATTAGCCCAACCGAGGCCGTAGGCTACAAACGTGTCCTCACCGCCGGGCATCGTTTCTGGACCGGTTCTGACCCAGCGACCGTCACGTGTCTGCATGGGTGGCCAAATTTTGGTTTGCAGGTCGTCAGGGCCAAACGGCATAAAATCAAACCGTTCTTTCTTGTCGGCATTGGACGCGCGTCCGTAGCCCTCTGCACAACCACCATTATCTTGAAGATAGATCACCAGTGTATTGTCCAGTTCCCCATTCTTTTCCAACACGTCAATGATCCGACCAATTCCCTGGTCCATGCGGTCAACCATCGCGGCGTAGACTTCCATGCAACGTATATCCCACTCCTTATGTTTGAATCCTTCCCAGCTGACCGCTCCGTCTGACATCGCCCAACGTTTATCAAGAACCCCTTCTTGAATTGCTTTTTCGTACCGTTTCTTACGAATCGGTTCGTAGCCTTTGTCATAAACCCCCTGGTACTTTTCAATCTCTTTCTGGGGCGCGTGCATTGGCCAGTGAGCACTGGTGTACGCCACGTAGAGAAAAAAGGGCTCACCTGACTGCTGCTTCAGATGATCAGACACGAAGTGGGCCGCGTTATCGCTGATCGCATCAGTGTAATAGAAACTTTCCGGCTGATACTCGGGATCATTGACTGGTGTGATGTACTGATTCCCTCGGCACAAAGTCGCAGGATCAAAAAAGCTGCCTGCCCCCGTGATGGTACCGTAGAAACGATTAAATCCCCGCTGTAATGGCCAATTGGATTGATCGGCTTTAGGACCCGTGTGCCGCGTGACGTGCCCTTTACCTGACATGTAGTTCCGGTAACCCGCGAGTCTCAACGATTCTGCCAGCGTCACGCAACGGCGATTCAAATCGCCTCGATACGCTTCGTATCCCCGGTCACCCGTCATCAAACCGATCCCCGCCTGATGCGAATACAGTCCAGTCAACAAAGACGCGCGAGTCGGGCAGCACCGTGACGTATTGTAGAACTGAGTGAAACGCAACCCATTACCGGCCAAGCGATCCAAAACTGGAGTTTCTATTTCGCTGCCATAACAACCGATATCCGTGTACCCCATATCATCGGCCATGATCAAAACGATATTGGGCTTATCAGCAGCATGAACGGAGTGCTGGCAGCACATGAACAACAACCCTAACACAGAGGGCAACAAGCAACGGGAATAGATGGGGTGCATCGAGAGATACCTATTTCATTCCGGACATATGACATGAAGTAAAGCAATTTTCAGCATCACTGAAAAAGCTAGTGCGACTACATCATAAACGACAGAACACACTCACCCTACGGCAGCCAGATCGCAACCTCAAAATAATGGTCGCAAGATGCTTTGTAGCGTGCAAAGCGGAGTTTCCAGCAAGCGGCTTATCCATGAGCCCCTCATTCGATCTCGCTCCTTCGCGTGATCTCTATCGTATCGCCAAACGATACGAGACCAGCCTTGCTGTATGCGATTTAATCGCAGATGCAGCAACTCCTAATTACTACCATTAGCAGGCAAATCAACACCGGGGTCAGCCAGCCAGCGCCAATCCCACGGCCCATGCGGTCGCCACAAACATCAGTGCGACTGCCCCACAGACCTGTTGAATGCGAGGACTGCTGAGCCAGTCCGAGGGCAAGACAGCCCCCACCCAACCGAGTACGAGTCCGGCTAACAAGCCTGTCGCGTGAGCCGTCACGTCCGTATTTTCGCCGCCGATTCCGGTAAATCCAAAAATCACCAACCCACCAATCAACGGACTCCAACGTTTCAGAAATTTTTCACGCGGACCGGATCGCGGCTGCAAAGCATGGGAGACAAGGACGCCCAATGCTGAAAAGACGGCCGTCGACGCACCGATGCAAGTGTGATCTGCGGATTGCAGCATGGCGTTGACAAGATTACCCAACGCCCCAGAGAAAACGATGACTAACCATGCCACACCTCCCCCAAGCACTCTGCCTGCCATCAAGCCGAACACACAACCAAAAACCAAATTGGACCCGATGTGCCCAGGATCAAGGTGCAGCGTTAGCGCGGTGACGGTTCTCCACCACTGACCCTCCAGCACCAAGCCCGCTTGCATTTGGCCTGCCGTCCACCAATCAAAACCGAGGCCCGACCGTCCCATCAGAACAGCAACCAACATCAGCACGCCAGCATAAACACTAACACCCAAGAGAGCGCCACCATAGGTTGGAATCAAAATGGGCCGCTCGCTGCTCTGCTCAGCAGACTCACGTTGGTAGGAAGCAATTTCTTCCACCGCCCGAATCGCCTCAGCGCTAGGCACTAGAATCAACCAACCACCTCGGAATTGCTTAATTTTTGACTTGATTCCAAGCGACTCAAGAACAAATCGCAATTCCGTAGCTTCACCACGGTAGCCCGTCTCGCAAGCAACTTCATGACCGGGTGGTGGTTCATACATGACTTTCACACAGGATCAACGTGAATTGGAATATCTGGCTTATCTTCAACGACTTGAATCCCCATGACCAGCCTTAAGCGAGCGAGCACGAGGGAATCATAGCGAACAGTTTCAACAAATTGACAAACACCACCCAATCGCTTGAGGCCGTCAACAAGGGAAGAACGTTCAGATCGTCATTCAATATTAAACCCAGTAACAGGGCCTGTGCCAGCACGTTCGGCAGGACATTACCAAATAGAGTCACAATGCAAAAAACGCCGCTAAGTGCTGTACCTAGCGGCGTTCAAAATACCTGCGATTTACCAACGGCTCACGAAGTGACAACCGCTGTCAATTCTGCCGGCAACCGTCATGAGAACGATTTACTTACGACTTTTCGAAGTCGAGCGTTGAGCGCGTCGCTGTTGATAAGCAATCTTCCTCTGCACCAGTTGATCAACACGTTTTGAATCAACGACAAACACTTCAGGGTCATCAATGACAAAGGGAGTCGACCAAGTGCGGCCATTATTGTTATTACAGATATTGAAGAAGAACGAATTCAATCGCTCAGCCCGATAACCATACGGCAATTGACTGATCAGGTGATCATCCTTGGTAAGGTCCTCGACCCCAGGCTTTGCAAAGTAATGCACACGGCCATCAGGACCCATGGACATTCCAAAGGTCCACCAGCCGAATTGCTCGAGGGGGATTTCCTTTGATTTGAAATCATTTCCTCTCGAGTTACTACGAATTTTCAAGAAAGCTGAGTCCTGCTCGACACCTCGACTGGTTTCGCTTCGAAAGTGAATCCAAAACCCGGGCCAGTAAGGCTCGTTCCGCATTTCGGTTCCCATGGCAAACAGACCTTCACGAGGCTTACGAGCAGTTGTCCTTGCGCCAAGACGAATACCAAAATGGGGTCCACTGCGATTTTCCCACAGTGAAGACTCAGGAAGGTAAACACGGACGACACAACTTGGCACTTCGCGCACCTGCAAGGTAGACCCAATGCGCGTGGCAATGCCCAGGATCAAGTCATCCTGTTGCACATCGTTCGTATTGCGTCCGGGAATACCTGATCGAAGCGTGCTGATCTGCAGTGCTTTGGTACTACCTGGCAAACCATTACTTGGAGTAGGAATTACTTTGAGCACATCAGGCTGACCACGTTCCGGTCCCTCTGCCCAACGCCTGTTGGTGGAGTACGCCATTGGCCCATAAATCCGCTCGTTCAACTCACGAGAACTTTTGGGCATGTTATGCACGAACTTCCACTCATCTGCTTCGAAATCATCGCCCACATAGTCGATTTTGGTGCCGACTCCGGGAACAGGAATTCCATACGAGGAAGTCGCAGAATACTGACCGTAAACCATTGAGTTCGCCTGCAAACCGAAGCCAGCCAGCAGCAGCCACGCAGCAGTAAGAGTAATTGAATATCGCATAACCTAGCCCATGAGTGATAACAAAGAGCCCCGACCTGATGAGCTCCCTGTTTTGTATCGGACGGTTTTGCAGATGCGCTCAGTTGGTTGGGACAAGTCTCGCCAGCAAATTCGCCATCCCCGCTGGGCTTACCTTCCCGGCCCCCCCTTCAGGCACCTCCGCCGGTAAGCTCTGCAGGTTAGGAAGCTTCTGCGGCCCCCCTAGATGATGCGTTTTTGACCACCCGACCCCGTGCTGCCGTCTGACTGCCCAGATGCCTGTATCCCAGATGAACGCCTCTGTTGGAGACTACAGACGCCCCCAAGAAGCCAACGGCCCCCTCGACCGCAACCTCTGCGATTACATCGAATCCCCTCGATTGCAATTCAAATCGAATCCCCTCGATTTTCTCGATATACTAGGCCAATAAAGAATCTCGCTCTGGCCAAACAATCCGACTCCCCTCCTGTCGATTGAAGCATCTCTGTTTCCCAACTTCTGCTCGATTCCACCACACCCTGATGACAGCACACACCAAGCCCCCACTGGTTTTCATCTACCTTCTTGCTCTGGTCGTCGGCCTTGGTTTAGGTCTCCAGACAACTCAAGGGCAGGAGCCAGCACTGGCAGAGGAAAAAGACGAAAACCCAACAACACCGCCCAAATTCTTCGACTACCACCAGATCCGGGGTCGGCAGTCGCAACGAAGTGAACAGGGGAGACTGGAAGGCGAACTGGACTTCTCTCTGCTTGGCAACTCCCGCATGCAAGGCATGGCACAATTTGGTCCTCAGTGGAGCAACAATGCACACCTTTTGTGGGATGGCGTGATTGGCGACTCGATGAAAAGTTCGTTCGAGGTCAATTCATCCGGCATCTATGATGTTTCAATCCAACTCACACTGGCTGGTGATTACGGACGATTCCACATGACCCTGCCACAAGCATCCATTACCAAGGAGATTGATCTCTACAGCGATCGTGTTGAATTAGCTCCTTTGTTGGTTCTTGAAAATCTCAACCTTGAAGCAGGTGCCCAGTCAATTGAATTCAAACTGATGGGAGCAAACGCAAAGGCCCGCAAGTTCCAAAACCGCGGATACTTAATGGGTTTGGACTACATTCAATTGATACGAAAAAATGGACAGCCAGCCCGACCTGTCGTTACCGAATCAACACAGGACAAGGCGAACACCCCAAGTCCACAAAACGAAGAGCAAGCAAAGAAACCTGGCGTTGCGACTGCTGATCCTCCTGCATCCATTCAACAGCTGACAACGCAGCAGATTTCGGCGTTCACAAAGGCCTATTGCTCTGACTGCCATCATGCTGATGCAGAAGAGACCGAGGTCAACTTTCAAATTGGCAACGATGGCCGACCTTGGCACATGGACCCAAAACTGCTTCGCCAAGCGCGAAATGAACTGGCAGACCATGAGATGCCACCTGAAGACTACTCGGAGCAGCCATCCCCTGAACAACGCGACGCGATGGTTCAGACATTGAACACAATGCTGGCCGACTATCTGCGAACTCACCAAACCGCGGCACCCACAGCAATGCGGCGGATGACGCGTTACGAATACAACAACGCAGTCCGAGATCTACTGCAACTTCGTGGCGACATCTACCCACTTCCTGAAAAAACGCTACGTGCATCTACGCCCTACTTTGAGCCAGCAACAGGACACAGCCCGCGAGCGATCCTGGTGGGTAACCGAACATTGGGCAAGAATCAGGTCGAGCGTCAAATCCTGACAGGTGTCAATCCTTTCGCAATCGATCTCCAAGCAGAGGGAGGCTTCAACAACCGTGGCGAAGAACTAGGGTTCTCGCCCATTCTTTTGGAGAGTTTGCTTCGTCTTGGGCGTTCAATTGTGCACAGCCCAGAATTTGATGGCTACTGTGGGTTAACCACTTCGTTGTTTGAAGCCCCAGACTCACCAAGTAAAAAGCATGCGAATGATTTGGCAAAGGAACGGATTACTAAACTACTCGAGCGAGCTTTTCGCACAGCAATCGATGCTTCGACCACTAAACGGTATCACGACTATTTCCGTGCAAGGTTTGAAGAAACAAATTCGTTTCGCACAGCAATGAAAGATGTTGTTGCAGCCATCTTGGCATCCCCGCGTTTTGTCTACCTCGCTGAATCATCAACCACAAGCCAGCCCCAGTTGCTAAGCGGATATGAAATCGCGACACGGTTGTCAATTTTTCTTTGGAGCAGCATTCCGGATGAAGCATTACTGATCGCCGCTCGTGACGGCAGCTTACTCAAACCCGAGGTGCTTGATGCACAGACTCAAAGGATGTTACTGGATCCCAAGTGCCATGCATTGACACAGAACTTTGCCCGGCAATGGTTGAGGCTGGATCAACTGGTGACTGCTGTTCCGGATTTTGACCGTTTCCCACGTTACTACTCCCGCATCGGCTGCGAGCAATGGAAATTTGGTTTGCAAATGATGGTCGAACCCCTGCTGCTGTTCGACAGCATTATGATGGAGGATCGATCAATCATGCTTTTGATTGACTGTGATTACTCCTACCGGTCAGATGAACTGCAGTCATGGTACAGCGAGGAAAAGCCATTTGGTGATCGTGACAATCGCAATCGTTTCAACACCAACCAACAACGATACAGCAAACGCAAATTGACAAATCGCCGAGAGGGTGGAGTGATCACTTCAGCTGCCACCATGACGATGACCTCTTCTCCGCTGAGAACGAACCCGATCACGCGAGGCGCATGGGTTGCCACGGTGATCCTCAATCGTCCACCACCCCCGCCACCAGACACGGTGCCCCCAATCGCAGCTC
>DOPG01000259.1 GCA_003513555.1 Rhodopirellula sp.
CAAAGGTTCTAACATCAAAGCTTAGATCGGAATGCATGACTTTCACCGACACGAAATGGAACATCTGCGTGGATGCGTTGCGGAAACAAGACAGAACCAATTAAGCAGCATACTCACTGATGCCCTCGAGAGATGCAAAATCACCATAATTCGGCGACTATCGAATGCCCCCGTCAGACCGACTCCCAATTTTTCCTTCCACTGCACGGTGTACGATGCACGGGCCTTCAGAAACCCAGGCCAATTTGCACCTGGCAAATCAAGTTTCTAAAACAAATCAGTCATCACTTATCCAATGCGGTTCACGAAGCGAACTCGTTTCGCCCCTCACCTACCTGAGATAATTTTTGCACGAGGGCTGATTTTCTGTCGCGTGTAGAACAACCCTGGAAGCATCACCGGATATAAACGGATATCTTGCGCCCACCTTTCGACCAAAATGCAAGACGCCCCCCACAAAACGTTTTACGCGACAAATGAACCGACGCACACTCGAGTGTGACTTCCCCTGTGAAAACCACTCAAGCTTTCAGCGAACGGTTGTAAAAAAAATCGAACCGCCGGAACAAGCCACCAGAAACCAACTCTTTAACGCCGGATGCTAGGGCGGATGGTTTCCAAAAACGGTGGAGCCGTTTGGGTATTTAGGACGCCAGTTATCGACAAGCGTGCCAGGGTCGGCGCGTTCTAGCACACAACCCAAGCCTCAGACACCAACACTCTCTGGACAAATTGTTCCCAGGCTAGTAACTGACAATGACACAAGCCAGGCGAACAAGCCTAGACAAAGGCTCAGCGCTGACGTCCTAGGGCCACTGCACCTAAACCCACCTCGCTAGTCATTTAAGCCTCATTGGTCTCCTATCGGACGACTGGTCAGCCATCATTGTTGCAGGCCCCTAGGGCGCGCTTGCACTTATCACGCTAGTGTTTGCAGGAAGCGATTCCACCTCGAATTCAACTTTACCAACCCTTCACTTTTCCTTTGCTTCACTCTCCAAGTTCCCGCTGAGTCGCTTCCAAATCCGCTGAGCGTAGACTTTATCGTCTCCCCATTCTTGATCGGTATACCGCATGCCATCCGGGCTTACCTCCCACACCTGTTTTCCAGATTTTGATGTCATCACCATACGTTCACCTTCAAAGCTTACTTCATATTCACGTTCGCCTTCAAACGGCCCCACTGCAGTGACAGTGGATTGAGATTCGTCCCCTTTGACCGTGACCCACTCCGGGTACGCGTATTTAAATTTCCCATCGGCAAAGATTCCGTATCCCCAACCAACCGATGCGATCTTGTTCTTGGGGTCAATACGATTGTGAATGATCGCCATGGTTCTTCCGTTCATGAACGACCATCGACCACTGATTGCCGGCGTTTTATGAACTTGGCGTCCGTCATTCCAAGACACCGTCTCGTAAACTCCGGTCATCAAATCGAAAGCTCGTCGGTCCATTCCCCCCGGCGGTTTGCCCAAAGCGGATCCGTTGGAAAGACAAAGGTGCACATTTGCAACAAGCAGTGCAGTAACGAGAAAAAGTCTCATGAGATTACCCCAGCGTGTGTATTGAATCCTAATGAGCAGCCTAGCTAGATCGCCACCAAACTAAAAATACTCGATCCACACCTCGCGAGAAATCCCCTCCTCTCCAACTGATGCAGAGGTTTATTAATAGGAAATAGCATCTCGGACGCTCAGCTTGAACTCGGTGTCCTCTTCCCCCCGAAAAGCCCAGTCGTTGAATTTTTGTATTTGACGGAATAAATCGACGCTAATTCGTGTGTTCTGCCGTAACACACTACCCCAACTGGGCACTAGAAGCACATCTTAAACGGCAGTCGCATGTGAACGGACTTCAACGCCGTGAAGATCGAAGGACCAGTGGAAAGCGAGACACCAGTGCATCACGCTCGAGCGTGATATCCTTTTATTCGCTCCAGGAACGTCATTAATGGAACAGGACCAACTATTAAGCCGACAGGACAACCAAACGGGATCATGCGATCCCGTAAAGAGGCCGCAATTCACAATCAGAGCACTCATGTTCTGGACGTTTGTTGTTGCCGGTACTATCCCCACCGCAATGATAGAACCAAACTATCCACCCGCTGGCGTATTTCTTGTCGGCGTCTACCTTACCGTCGTATGTGGAGTCGCGACGCTCGTCCGCTTTCCCAGATCACCGGATGCTTGGATCCCAATCGGGGCCGCCTCGCTACTGTTCGCACTTATACTAACGGCTTCGTTCTGCCTCCCCCTAGGCAGACCCAGAGACGAATTCATTCGCCTTTTATTCATGGCCGGCCTGCCACTAGGGCTCTTCCTGCTGATTCGAAACGTGCTACGGATGAAACGAACAGGATTTTCCTTGACGGTTTGCGTGTATCACTTCGGCGTGTGGCTTGGATGGATGGGCATCACAGGTGCAATCATTGCAGCCCCAGTCACTTGACAAGCTCTAAGCACATGTTGCCCGTGCCCCCCAACCCACATTAGCAAAGATCTGCCGTATCATTCTGGGCCGTCTCATTCGCGTACGAGCCGTGAGTCGGCAACCCAGGCCAGCATACGAAAGCTGGCTTTGCATAGCCAGAAGGACTTACCTGAACGACCCCACATATTTTTTTCTTCCTGACAGGAATTCTACCATTCTCCGAACGACGCATAAAAACACATCAATTGCTCGTTAACGTTAAGTTTCCCACCCTTTAAACTCACGATCTTAATCGTGGCTACCCAGGCTTTGGTTCAAAACTTTGAGAGCAGTTCGATCGCCTGATATAGTATCCGCCCGATTAACTCATTGCATTGAACGACTGATATGGATTCACGAAATGAAGAAACTAATTATCGCAATTATCGTTTGCTTTTCTCCCCAACTGCTGCCTGCTTCTGAGGCCCAGACAGCCAAGGAGGTCAATGCAGAAATTAAGGCCTGGTGCAAGGACCACGTAACAGCATTCAACACAGCGGATTATGACAAGCTGAAAGCGTTCTACCGTTTTCCGTGCGCAGTTCTGATTGATGGAGAAGTACAGATGGCGACGGCCGATGGCAAACCGCTGGTCGATTTTGAAAAAGTAAAGGCAAGTGGCTGGTCTTATAGCAAGATAAAAAAACTGAAGGTACTGTCGACAAGTGGCACCAGT
>DOPG01000124.1 GCA_003513555.1 Rhodopirellula sp.
GGGACGATGGGGTTGGCACGAAGACGAACCTTGATTAGAAGGCACTCGCTCGAGCATTCGCGCACGAACAATTCCGTAGCCGCTTATATTCACGATTCGACAGTGGATGCAGAGGCTGACATCACCGTAAATGCAGGTGAAAGTGATACATCAGACAACCTGTCATTTGCCGGTAGCGTTGCGATCGCAAATGGTCTTGCTGGTGCTGCGAGCGGCGCCGAGGCAACAACATGGATGGCCTCGGCAGTCTCCTCCCGCATTGCAGACTCCAGTCTTGATGCTGAGGGAGACGTTAGCGTAAAGGCCGATGCAGAAGCAGATATTAAACGAGCGCAGGCAATCGGGGCCGCTATTGCCGTCGGAGGTGCCGGAGGCGCGGGGCTGTCGATCGCTGCAAGCGTTGTCAGCAATAAGGTAAACAATGCGATTGAAGCTGCGATTGAGCAAAATTCAGATGATGATCAAATCAATGCTGCCGGAGATGTCACCGTTGCTGCTCGCCAATCGAAACTGAATATTGATGATGTGGTTGCAGTCACTGCCTCTGTTGCTGCTGGTGGTACTCCACTGGCAGGAGGTGGTCTTGATATTGACAATACTGTTAACAACACCATTACAGCCGATGTTAGCGGACCGGACGACAATCCTTCAACGACCACGATTGTTTCGGGGGGATTGATTGAGGTCACTGCCGAAGAGAAGACAACGGTAGACGTCGATGCATCAAATACAACGCTGGCTGCCGGCGGACTCGGTTTGGGTCTAGGCATCTCTCTGCTGGATTTGAACTATGATTCAAAAGTTAGCAGTACCGTAAGCGATGCAAATTTGGATACGGTGGACTTAACCGTTTCTGCCACGAGTGATTTCGACATCGAGCGTCACCGCACCGTCGCTGTTGCCGCATCAGGTGGGGTGGCAGCATCTGGAAGCCATTCGAAAACCATATTCACTCCCATCATCGACGCAAGTGTCGATACCTCCACGATTGCCCTTACAGGCTCAGCCTTATTGACATCTAACAGTGATCTCCAAGTCGAAACTGAGGCTTTTGGCGGGGCACTTGGGGTTGGGGCAGTCGGTTCGATGCTCGCCGAAATTCAAACGGGAAGTGGGACCGGCTCTTTCGACACCAAAACCGCACTCGGTGACGACAATATCATAACCGGCGGTGCGGTGTTTTTATCGGCAGAAGCTGATCATCAGCTCTACAGTGATTCAGTTGCTGCTTCGGCGGGTTCATTGGGGATCGCAGGCTCACAGTCCAATTTGTTATCGACCTTCGGGGTTCAGGTGCAGCTTGGCACGGACAATGAACTCGACGTTGAGGCATTTCAAATCAACTCCAAGTTAGCGCAGGATTTCGATTCACGCGCTGATGGTTACAGCGTCGGGGGTTTTGCTGGGGCGGGGGCCGGCGTGACCAACAGCATCGAAAGTGAATCCAAGGTCCAGATCGGTCAAAATAACAGTATTCATGCCAACGATATAGTGATCTACGCACTCAACCAGGCGGACAAAGAACACTTTGAGACCAACGTTCGGGCTGGCACCGCAGCGGCCGTAAATGTCTCAGCAATCGATAGTAAAACGGAATTGGAAAACTTCGGTTCTTCCGTCGTCATCGAGGATGGAACCAGCCTTACCGTTTCGGGATCCATCACTTCGCCGGGCGACCTTAAGATTCAAACAAAAAATGATTTCAGCCTCTTTGACGCGGTCAATATGACGACCGTGAGCGGTGTTGGAATCAACGCGGCGAATAGTTATGTCGACGCGGACACCAACAGTTCAATCACCCTATCCGGCGTGACCATTGAGAATGCTTACGGAGACGTTGAGATTGCCTCCAAAACGGATGGGATGATCGCTTCTGATCTGCAACTCTCTGTCACCGCTCTGTACTCAGGCTCTGGTGGTGGCTCCTACTCCACCCTAACACCAACCAACACGGTTGATATCGGAGATAGTTCCGTCATTCGTGGCAAGAATGTGATTATCAACAGTGGCTTGTCAGCGTCGGGCGTCAAGAACTTGCTGGATGTATTTGCCAATGTCGACATGACTACCTTGGGTTTTGTGGGAATCACAGTGCCTATTCTGGAAGCCAAGCTGAATGAGAACAACTCAGTTAATTTAAGCGACGACAGCACGATCGAAAGCTCGCGCAATATCTATCTGGCAGCCGAGAATGCCCCCGGGGGCAGTGATCGGGTGAATGTGTCAGGTCTGGCACTCAATATTGCATTTCCCCCGTATGGGTTTGATATCGCCAATGAAGCAGTTGTCACAAACAAGAGCAGCAGTAATGTTTCAATTTCAGACTCTGCCACGGTCACGGCGGGGCGACTCAATCAGACGTTTTATCGAATTGGCTCGACTCATCTGGATGACTACGGCGATGCAGACATGGACTCACTCGATGAGTCCGAGTTAACAGCTCTTAATCTTCCGACCACAGTAGACTACGAACGACAGCACCTCACCTTTGACCAGATGTTGTTCCCGGTGGGTGCGGCAACAGTCATTCAGTACGACAGTACTGTGAGTTCAGGCGGAGGTGTATCCAATTACTACTACCAGCTTTCAGACTCATATCTGTCATCCATCGCGGGTGGCGAGATAGAGGTAGACCTCTTAACCGAGGATTTTACCGACACATCGAGATGGGAATCGTATTCCTCGGATCCCTCCATCGACGATGAAGACCTCTCTGTTTACACAAGTGGGATCACAAGTGCTCTGGCAAATGATTTGGACAAACAGTTCTACGTCTTAAAGCCAACTGATGCAGCGATGCCAACGACAAGTTACCGCAACTACGGAATACAGATTATCGATGCACTTGATGAAGTAAACTCTTGGCTTGCGAATCACAGCGGCAATGATGAAGCAGTCGCCCGGTATGAGAGTCAAAAAGCTTATTTGGAAGGTCTTTTAGACGATCTTGGCCTCGGAGAAACCGAGGACGGTGTCACACTGTACCCTGAATCTTTAGATCTGATTCAGTTCATTGTGCCCGATCTGTACGCAGCTCCCGGAACCATCTTCATTTCAGCTGCTTCACAGAGCACCACTGATTTCACTTCGTTAGTTTCAAGTGGCGTGCTCAACCCCCGCGCCGGAGCCCAAATCGATGTTGGTAATGACTCACCATTCACCATGTCGGTGTCGGAAATTGAGCTGGACACAAGTGAACGAATTGCGATCGATGAGGATGGAAACTATACGTTGTTGTCGCCCGGCAACGTGTATGTCAACGAGGCTCCGGTTTCAAACAGCAGCGACAATGTATCGAGTGATTACTCGTCGACGGACAGCAACGTGGATCTTACTTATGGCGATATTGTTAGTTACACGACAGCAGATGACACGGACTATTACGTGTTTGTGGGTGCGGCCGCACGATACGGCTACGATCTCACCTCAGCAGATTACAGCGATAGCAACTGGGTGCCCTACGGCGATTCAATCATAACCGTTCGCCAAGACGCGACAACGGACTTTGACGGTTACGGCGTGTCCTTTACGGCAGACGTAGAGCTTAGTGCCTCGATTCAGGAATTAAATCTGACTGCCGACATCACCAACAAAAACGGTGATGTACGTATTAGCAATTACGAAGGTGGAATCGTATCCTCGGCGGACATTAATGGAGCAAATGTCGAAATTTATTCAGCCGGGGATTTTAGCTTGGCCAGTGAGGGTTGGTTCCACACCAATCAGGACCCCCGACAATACATCACCACTGCAGAATACACAGATCTGTATGAGGCCGTACGTCGTGAGGAGGATCAACTGTTGGCGTACACCGATGAAGATGGCATCGGACCGGGAGATGATTACGACTTGGCTGCTGCGATTAACCAGGACAGCTCGTCAATCATTGCTGGTGGTGATATTGCGATCTCCGCCGTGTATATCAATATCAACGGGCTTGTGCAAAGTGGTACTTCGGATTACTCAATTACGATCGACTCAGATTTCACGGCACCAAGCAAGACCACAGCATTGAGCAGCCTTGCGAATGTAACCTTCGGTGATGTCCCTGTAGACGGCTACTACGATAGCGCTACGGGACGGATTGTGATCGAGGAGATTACACCCGACGGTGGAAATATCACTTTGACCGGTAAGCTGCTTAGCACAGGGAACGGCGAGCTGAAGGTGGCAGATGGATACGCCACCGTATCGATCACAAATAATTCGACACTTGATCTGGAGATTGGCGAGATTGATGTGTCGGTTGAGCGGGATTCCTCCATCACCCTCATCGAGCCACTCGACGAGGCAGAAGAAGTTGGCGGTGAATCTGCAACCCTGAAGAAAACCGTTTTTGATTATTCCTCGGGAAGCGTTTCCCAAGAGATTTTCTACGGCGTCGTGGACGCAACGTCAGACCTAAACAGTGATGGCAACATTTCAAGTATCGAATACGTCTACGACAGCTCAAATTCCATTAGTGGTAACACATCGGAATTTGAAATTCAGGACGAATATTACTACACGTGGACTGAAGGACAAGAGTCCACTCAAACGACAGTCTCGTACAAGAAGAAAAAGTCATTCCAAGTGATCGGTTCTTGGGATCAGAATTTAAAGAATGCTAATTGGGACTGGCAGGATGTAAACTATACGGATGATACGCCTCTTCTCGAATCGGAATCGAGGGAGGTGATTTCTGGATCAAGCGACGTCTACAGCATCGCTTACGAACAAAAGGATGATACTGATGTTAGCGTCAACGACGCAACCATCGTGAAGGACATTAACGAGGGTCAATATTATAGATATGTAGGGACTGCCTCTGATTATGTGATACCGTTTATTGACAGCACCGGTGACTGGCAAACGTCAGACGCGGACTGGCAGGTTGTGACTGGTTTCTCCTTCAATGAAAGTGACACGGACGCGAATCAGTATCTGTCTGACTACGAAGCCTATTCATTCAAACGCAAAAAGTGGAGAACGGGTGGCGGTTTTCTTAAGAAGAAGATCTACCACATCAAACAGACCACGATTCAAGGTTTAACGGATTACTTTACGCATAGCTTGAAAGCTGATTATCCTGTTGCCATCAATTTTGATTACACGGCTTCTGCAGACGCAGGGATCACAATTGATTCGGAACACGATGTTTATGTAAACGGTAGCCAGCATGTTAGCTCAGACGGGTTTTGGAGGGGTACGGTAGTCAATAGTCGAATGGAGATGGTCGACGATGCCGCAGTCTTTGCTGGCCAAGTCTCGCTGTCGGTAGGTTCGAGTACAAGTGACCACATCGACTTGAACGTTCAAGGTGGCACTGGTGAACCTTATCAGATCACAACAGGAGGAAATGTCTTTCTGAATGTGATTAGTGAAGACAATGCGTCAAGTTCATTGATTGTCGACACCATTGTATCGACAGGTGGAAATGTAAAGATTTCCGCTCCTGATGGGCTTACAGCTGAAGACGAGAACTCGATCATTCAGGGCTACTCGATCGAGCTGATCACCGCTCGAGGTGAGATCGGTTCCAGTGAACTTGCCTTGCCCATACGTGCAGGTGAAGGTGGTTTTGCTGCTCAGGCTTTGGGGTCCATTGCGGTGTCCCAAACAGAGGGAGACCTCCATTTGATCGAACCAACGTTTTGGGACTCGGGTTTAGCAAGTGTCGAGAGTTTAGAGGGTAGCGTTTCCGTGCAAGCTTTGTCCGGTTCGATTGTCGATTCCTGGCAGGAAAACCTGTCCTTGAGTGACGAACAGGTTGAACAGCTTGACGAGAGCCTCGCGCTTACCGGCGAAGCTGCCGAAGCGGTGGTGGAGAATGACATTCTGCAAGAGGAAAATGCAGAGACGAACGCGTACCACAACTATTGGGCCGAGCAACGTGCATTGACCCTGAACGACGATCCCGATACTTCCTTTGTGCTCTCGGACATCGACTTCGATCTCGGCACTTTGTCGACCGTTGAAGCTCACAACTTGACCACGGGAGATCAGGTGTTCTTCGCGGTGAGCGAGGGAACTACTAACGTTGTAAACGTCAGTGCATCGCGTTCCTACTACGCTATCGTGATCGATGACTACACGATTCAGCTGGCACAATCTCGCTACGACGCTGCAATCGTGAATCGATTTAGTGATGACCAACAATCATCTGCGATCACCTTAGACCTTCTACAAGTGAGCGAAATCGAAGACATTACGGATTTCGGCATTTCAACCTTTAGTTACACCTACGATTCCGTGTCGCGGTTTCAGGAGATTGAGGTCGATTCCAACACCGTGATCAAAGATGTTACATCCAGTTCGGCTGGTGGATACTACGCTTATGGAGGGGATTCAAATATCTACTTGCTGGCAACTCAGACAATCGATTCAGGGAGTGTTGAATATCATTTTGATCCTTCGTCGAGTGATTGGACTGCCGTCTCTGGCTATGATTTTGATCAGACGAGTACTACGGATGGTTATTATTTGAGTTCCTATTTCGACGATACCTACGACGAAATACACAGCACCCACTCAGGTGATGAATACGATGTCAATTTCATCTACGCGCTGTCCGACCAGGAAGTTGCTGACGCATTCGAAGATCGCGTGAGTGACGACGCAATCTTTAATTCAATCGGGGTGTCGTTGCTGTTAGAACTGTATCCGAATCAAGAGGTCCTGACGTTCGGTTCAACGACAACTCAGGAGTCGTACAACATCTACGGCTCGGATGTGACAGTTTCGGCCGCTGGATCCGATGCAAATGTTGGAGCGATCTCGTCTTCCTACGGCATCGACATGTCTGTCGAGTTCGATTCACTCAGTACGGAAGAGCAGCAGGTACTTTCTACAGCGACAACTGATGACATCGTTGGGTTTTCCTATGACCTTTATCAGTACATCGGCAATGAAGCTGATGCGGTTTTAGCAGACATTGATCTCGAAAGTTCTGATTTCGCATCCAGTTGGAGCAGAATCGATATCGACGTACTGTCTGCGTTGGCTGAGTCAGAAGAAGGTGACAGCATTTTAAGTAATGGTGATGTCGTGCTGTTTCAATACGGCGAGTACGGTCTTTACGTGTATGAAGGTGCTGACGCAACTGTAAACCTAGCCAGCGAGGACCGTGATGGTGCATCTTGGTCCCAGCTTGAAGCGGACTATGCGTTTGACTTCAGCGATGAGCAAGTGACTCTCGAGTCTGGTCTTCTTGTCCAGGATAGAGACTCCGTTTCACAGTTGACACTTCAGGTCTTTGACGATGTCGAACTTTACGCGACCGGTGAAGTAAGTATCGCGGCCACGGGCACGATTGCTGTGCATGATGATCACGGTGATTTCGATGTGTCTTTGGTAGAATCTGGTGGCGATGCAAGACTGACTTCGAACTCCAATATTTTGGATACTTTGACATCAACGGATCAGGCGATCTCAACAGGGGGAGGCTTGACTCTCAGTGCCGGGGGTGGAGTGTATGCCGCAGATGGATCGCCCTTCAGGCTGCGAGTGCAGACTGGAAGTGAAGCAGAGATTACGGCTTCCGCGGGCTTGATCGATTTGCAGCATTTGGCAAGCGGCACAACCACCGTGCAGGGTGAATCTGTGAATTTCAGTTCACTCTCGCTTCGATCAGCGACCAGTCCGCTCAGTGTAAGCGTTGAGACAGTGGCTAGCGACGATGCAAATGGTGACCTATTCCTCGGACGCGTGGTTGCCGGTACAGATGTTGTCCTGAAAGCCGCCGGCAACATCATTGATTTGTACGATGACGTTCGTGCGATTGTTATCAATGCAGACTTGCCTGATGAAGCCGACCCGGGAACCTTGACACTCACCGCCGGTGGTGCCATCGGAGAGTCTGATAACCCCTTGGACATTAGTACTGTACCAAATGGCATTTACGCCACCGCCCAGGATTCAATTCATCTGAATTTCATTGGGGATGCAATCCTTCAAAACATACAGTCGCAAACTGGGGACGTTGACCTGAATTTAGCTGGCACGGCCTATGTCAATTACATTCAGGCAGAGGATGGACGAATCACCATCGACAGTAATGATGCGATTGTTGAGGGGACGGCCGATGGCGCGATCGATTTTCTATCGCTCGGACTGGTTCTCAATGGATTTGACAATGTTGGCACGAGCACAAATCCAATTTCAGCGGAGACTTCGTACCTTGAAGGCTCATCCGATGGAGGGTTTTATCTTCAGAACGATGGCGATTTGACAATTGGTCAACTGTATGACGACATTGATGGGATTGAAGCATCTGGACCACTGATGCTGTTCGCTTCCGGTGTGATGTATGTTCGCGAAGATTTAGTGACCCATGGGACTACGCAGAAAATTGAAGCGGAAAATGACATTGAGATTCGAGCGGGAATCAAGTCCAGCGGCGGTGAGATCAACATCCTTGCCGATCGCAATGTCATGTTCACCGCTGACGGTTCGGTGAACATCGAATCCGGATCAGAGACCATTCTCGTGCAGGCTGCAAGCGACGGCGGCGCGACGGGTGCTATTGAAATGGATTCGGGGAGCACGATCACAGGTGTCGACGGTCTGGTTGAGTTGCTGGCTCATGAAGACATTACACTGGCCTCGATAAGTGCAGATAATAGTGTTCGGATTGAATCCACTTCTGGAGCAGTACTAGCAAATCAGAATAACGCAAACGGCGTTACTGAAATTACCACGCCAGATCTGTTGATTTTATCACAGGGCGTTGGTGGGACCGCGAGACCCGTGGGCACCACAGTGCAAGCACTCGAAGTCGCGGCTGGTACAGGCGGCATCTACCTAAGTGAAACAGATTCCATTTACTTGGGTGGAATTGACAATTCGAATTTATCTGAGGCCACGGAACTGGACGCTCTGACGGCTACCCAGTCCATTGAACTGACTGCTGGAGGCCACATTGAGGTTGTCGAATCGATCAGCAGCGATGATTCAATCAGCATCGTCAGCACTGATACAAGTCTAAGCACACCTGTGAGTGAAACGCTGCACAATATTTCTACAGAAGTATTCACAGCGAGCGATTCCTCACTCGATGATGA
>DOPG01000228.1 GCA_003513555.1 Rhodopirellula sp.
TCATAAGAGCACTACACCGTTTCATTAGAGCCCTACACCGTCAAAATTAATTGAACACAGGACTCCCCTAACTCTGCCCAAGGTCTCAATTGGTTCAAGCTTGCGGGAGACAATCCAGATCTGGGCGAAATTTAGATGCCCGGTTCCGCTCCGCACTCTGCGATTGGCCTTTCCTGCCGAACACAAGAGATTTCTTAGGCCGGTTGAGTCTCACGATTCATACAGCTCGAGGTAGGATCGTTCAGATAGTGTCGATCAAAACGACGAAACAGCCTGAAAGATTCCCTTTCAACATGCTGCACCTGAAGGCCGATTTTAACCTGCGTACACGTAATCGCACTGCGGCGTGTATACCTCGCAAGGTTCCTGCGTGATCCAATCTGTTTCTTCCCAGCACGGCAGGTATTACCTGCATGGGTAGCCTCCAGCTATCATCGCGATCATATGAAAGGTAAAGGCATGTCAGCATTTATCAAGTCCTGTATTCAACTGCCACACCGACGCACCTTGCAGCGTCTAGGCACTCTGTTCGTTTTGCTTGCACTGACCGGAAACTCCAACACAATTCATGCCCAGTCAGACCAAGATGGTGGAGTCTGGTTTTCTGCAAATACTCAGGGTGTTCTTGGCAATCGCTGTGAACACAAACCTGGATTGCGTTGGTGGTTTGATGGCCATCTCCGCTATCGGGATGATTCAGGTGGCTACAATCAGAGTATCATTCGCCCCGCATTGGGCTATGCGATCAATTCAAATACAGCATTATGGTGGGGATATGCATGGATCAACGAGTTACCAGCTAGCGGCGCACCATCATTCAATGAAAACAGAATGTGGGAACAACTGACGTGGTCAGGTAAGTGCAACGCTGCGAGCATCCTGAGCCGCACAAGGCTGGAACAGCGATTTGTCGAAACTGGAGATGACACAGGTTGGCGATTCCGACAGCTACTCAAAATAGATCGACCTCTTGATTTCCAACCCCGCTTGAGCCTTGTCGCGTGGGACGAAACCTTCTTCGACCTAAACGCGACAGACTGGGGACAGCAAGACAGTTTTTCACAAAACCGTCTTTTTATCGGGATGGGCTGGAAATGTTCAGGAAAGAATAAGCCAAAAATTGAAGTGGGCTACCTGAATCAGTTTTTGCGACGTCAAGGTGCTGATGACCAATCCAATCATATCGCCTCTCTGAATTGGTTCTGGACATTTTAAAAATGTCCGATCTAGTTGGCACCCCGCAATTGCTTCGATGGATATTTGTTTAAACGATGCGTCGAAATTAGACGTCCACGTTCCACGTCGTACTGAGCCACAGTGCCCTTGGGAAAATTCAATTCACTGAATTGAAAATCTGCTCAGGAACACAGCCTGATCACGCTTGGCATGAATGCATTACCGCAAGCGTCTGAGATGAAACATGTCTGAGATGAAATATTCTGCAGAGGATAACGCACCGATGGGTAACATCGCATGGACACAGAATTGCGGTGTAGCATTTTGCAACGATATCACGGTGCCCCGAAATGGCGACCGCCCCAAGTGATCGAAAAATTGCCGATCACGAGCCAGGCAGATGGCATCCTCTTTCTGTCAGATACTGTATCCAGCGTTGTAACGAAACGCTTGGCATGGATCATATCTTCAAATTCCCCCCATGGCATTACGATCTTTTAAGGCGGGCCATCGATGACCAACTAAGTACAGAACTGGATGTCGAAGGTTACCCATTTGCTGACCAGTGTGACCTATGGAGCCAAACTCTTGCGATGAGATCAAGCCGACCACTTGATGTTCGAATTGGACCGAGATGAATTGCACCGAGATCAGGTACAGTAACTCTTGGCTCGCTCACGCCAAAGACGCTCGAGTTGCCAAATACAGGATCTCGCCAACAGCGACACGAACACTTGCTTGGGCTATACTTCGGGAAATTTCCTGCCTGATTTTTCGCAAGTCCTTTCCCAACTTTTTAGCGGTCTCATGCTCAACAAGCATCTACAGTTGATCTCGATTTTTCATTGTTTCTTTTTCTCCGTTATCGGATCTTCGTCCATTGGGTACTCCGAGGAATTTGATCCCATTCGCTTTGAACCCACAACGGTTGCCGTTGACCTTGTGAGGCCAATGGAGTTTGACATTGCTCCTGATGGAAGAATCTTCCTGATCGAGTTGGCAGGTGACATCAAAGTGATTGATCCTGAGACGCGAGCGATTACGTCAGTGGGAAAGGTGAAAGTAACCACCGAACAGGAGAATGGCCTGATTGGATTAGCACTCGATCCAGATTTTTCCGAGAACCAATGGATTTATCTGCAATATTCACCACCTGACTTCAAAGGTCAGCATGTCAGTCGGTTCCAGATTCGTGATCACAAACTGGACATGGCCAGTGAAAAGGTTCTTTTCAAATATCAAGAGCAGCGTTTGCAATGCTGCCACCATGCGGGATCTTTAGAGTTTGGTCCTGACGGGTGTCTTTTCATTGGAACGGGTGACAACACCAATCCGTTTAACGATTCACAAGGCTATGCACCGATTGACCAGCGAAAAGATCGCGAGCCTTGGGATGCACAACGAACAGCCGGTAACACACGTAATTACAACGGAAAAATTCTGCGGATTCGACCAGAACAAGATGGCACCTACTCAATTCCCGAAGGCAATCTGTTTCCCGTGGACGGATCCGTGGGCTACCCGGAGATTTATGTCATGGGATGCCGCAACCCATGGCGAATCAATGTCGACCAAAAAACGGGTTACCTGTATTGGGGTGACGTTGGTCCCGATGCCGGTGCAGACGGGCCCCGTGGACCTCGAGGATACGACGAGGTCAATCAGGCACGGGTAGCTGGCAACTTTGGCTGGCCATATTTCATCGGTGATAACTATGCATATGGGATTGTTGATTTTGCAACGGGTGAGATTGCCCCACCTCTCGATCCGACTCGCCCCATTAATCGATCCGTCAACAACAACGGTGCGACGAATCTTCCATCCGCCATGCCAGCCATGATTTACTATCCTGGCGCACCAACTGAGAAATTCCCCGCAGTGGCCAATGGAGGTCGCACGGCTTGTGCCGGCCCCGTTTACTATTTCGACGCGGCTTCTTCTGCAAGCCGGCGCTTCCCGAAGGAATATGACCGGACGCTGTTCGCGTTTGAATGGTCCAGAAGCATGATTTACGCGGTGCACCTCGATGAGGACTCAAACCTGAAAACTGTCGAGCGTTTTCTACCGGAGACAAAGTTTTCCCGCCCTATCGACATGCAGTTCGATCAAAATGGTTCGCTTTACGTATTGGAATACGGCGAGACATGGGGCGTGAATCCAGACTCACAACTGGTAAGACTGGATTATGTCAGAGGGAATCGTTCGCCAATCGCCAAGGCAAACGCCCGAAACACGATTGGACGCGAACCCCTTACAGTAGAACTCAACGGCTTAAGCTCGACTGACAAAGATAATGACAAGCTGAGTTATCAATGGACAGCAGTACGCTCGGGCCAAGAAAAAACAACACCGGTCAAGCTTGGCAATACGGCCGAAACGACGGCAGTTTTCGAAAACCCGGGAGTTTATACTTTGGAACTGAAGGTCACCGACCCAGCCGGCGCATCAAGTGTGAGTTCGCTACCAGTCATTGTCGGAAACACGCGTCCCAAGGTGAGCTTCGCCAAACCTGCCGATGGCGACTTCTTTGTTCCCGGCAAGTCCATTGAATACCAAGTCGTCGTCAGTGACTTTGAAGATGGCACCAGCGATCCCGACGAGGCCGAGGAGGATGGAAAGCATTTCATCGAGCTGAGTGCTTCGATGCGAGTGTCCGTGGAAGCCATTCCAGCAACCCGCGAAGCAGATGCCGAGGCAGAAGATCCAGGTCTTGTGATGATCCGCAAAAGTGATTGCCTGAACTGCCACGCCCCCAACCGACCGCTGGTGGGACCGAGTTTTGTACAAATCGCAAACAAATACCGTGACCAACCACATCAATTGCAAGAATCTGTAAAACGGGTACTACAAGGTTCTACCGGTGTTTGGGGAAAAATTGGCATGCTGCCTCATCTTCAACACACACCAGCCGAAGTGACAAAAATGGTCGAGTATGTGTATGGGGTCTCTGCTGATTCATCGAATCCCAATGCGAGAGGATTTCGCAACGAAGTGACCACGCAAAAAGACACGGGTAGTATCATTCTGGAAGCCAGCTATGTTGACCTTGGTCGTGGCGAGATTCCAAAAATCATCGGCGTCGGAAGCATCCGACTGCGAAGTCGGCACTTACAGGCCGAGTCTGCAGATCAGTTTACGGGAACCCGACCGCTGGGCTCAGAAAAAGCCGAAGGAAAACAATTCATGGGTGCAATTGAACATGATGGCTTCCTCAAGTTCAATCAAATTCGCTTCGATGATATCAAGAGTATCAACGCAAGCGTGGCAAGCGCGGGAGCGGGTGGCACGATCGAAGTACGTCGCGGGAGTTTAAACGGAAAAATACTTGGGAAAGCGACCGTTGAAGTCAACGGACAATGGGAAGAGTTCTATGACAAGCTCATCACGCTTGAACCGACTACGGGAACTGATGATCTGTTTCTGGTATTCCAAAACGAAAAGAATCGCGGTGGCTTGATGAATGTCGACTCTTTGACGTTTCAATGAGACTCATCCAGGCAGGCATCGCAACACTTGCTTCTGCAGCAAGCGTCCTGACGGACCACGCCCTACCACCATCCGAGGTATCAAGCGAAGTTCAGAACCCAATGCCCAGCAATGATGGGCATTACCCTACGCAAGACTACTTCCTTAGGCCAAAATCTTTTCTGGAATTGATCGCGAGGTCAATCCGTGAGATTACTCGCCAAGATCCTCTCGGATTAATTCCAAACCGCTGATAATTGTTTTCCCCCGCGAACTGCTTAGCCCCAATTTCAATTCATTTTGAACGTTGATTCCCTCCAATTCCAAACAGATGGCGTGCATGAGACCGCCGCTCTCAGCGGCCACATCAAAATCTTCTTTCACTGTTGCCTCTTGCAATTGAATTGTCTGCAAACGTTCACCAGCAGCAACGTCATCAGGCTCGTTGAAATACAACCGGACGACATAGTGCCCCGGCTTGAGGCCTGTGATTTTGAACTCACGGAGTCCCTCAGCAACAGACGCGTTCACCCACGGGTACTTCGCGTCTCCCTGCATCCAAAGGCTATGTTGATACCGATAGCGTGGCATACCAGAGACATTGATATCGATCATCGGTGACGGTCCGCCAACCGAAGGATAGTCGAGCCAGAGCGTACCGTTTCTGGTGATCCGATCTCCTGGAGCACCAAAATTGATCCCCACACGTTGGATTTTCCCGGCAGGTATTTCACACTTTCCCCACGAGGCCCACTGCTCATGTTGCTCTGGCATCGCGACCAGCGACATCGCCGTCGGCAGGGGATAACTGCAAGTACAACCTTCATAAAAGTAGGGAACGTTCAGCACGCCACCCGATGGAATGATACTGTTCGTACACCCGCTGCGTGGACCACTCAAAAAGACCGTCCCACTCTCGGCGGTCTTATCGTAAAACGCAGCGGTTCCGCTCCTCAGGGTGTACAGATCGCCGTAGTCAACACCACCATCGCAGCCATACGTTTTCAGAAATGTACGGGGTTCCATTTCTCCCGTGATTGGATTTCTTCGCTGGCCCACCACCGGTTTTTTGGGTTTCCAATCATCTTGCTGCCGGGGTGGTCGATACTGACTTGGTTCGGCAATGGACGGTGATGTTGCGGTGAGTTGATTCCGCAAATCCATGCGTTCACTATCCTCAAGGACACGCCCCGTATAGATATCAGACAATACCGGCGGAAGTAACGGATAATCGATTTTATAATTCCCTTTGACTCGGGCTGCACGCCAATCCTTCGGTCGGGAAATCATCTCCCCCTGATTGAATCGTGGCTGCGGCGAACGTTTGAAGTGAGCCAGTGTGTCATCAAACCACAAGACCCCCAAAGGAAACCTGACCAATTGATCTTCGCTTAATGCCCAATCACCGGCATACTCATTCGCGCCAGCCAAAGCACCTTGTCTCTCGACAACAACATCACTCTTTTTGTTGCTTACCACAAATCCCTGCTGCTTCATTCGATCGATGCCAGGTCCAGGCCGCACGACATTCATCGCGACACCTCCGAAAGGCCTGAGGGTCTGTAGTGACGGCGAAATGGGCAAGCTATCTCTTTCGGTCACCATCACAGTTGTTACATAGGGTGGCAGCGCTACCTGATCCAACAAACAGTGCATGACCGCGGCTCTTGCCCCGTAAACACCAGCGGAGTCCAGATCACGCCTCAAAGCCTGGCATCGTTCCAGATCATCGTCCAAGGCAACCACATGGTAGTGCGAGGATTCGACCAACGCTTTCACAAGCTCTCCATCAACGAGTCCGTAAACGACTGCGATTCCATGCTCGCTTGAGGCGTGAGCGACAATGGATTTCGCTTGACGGATTGCGTCGCGATTCGGCAGAAGCTTGGTCAGTGTGCGTGTCGAATTCTCACGCGACTCCTCGGCCAACTGTTTACCATCGCGAAAACACAGGATTTCACCTTTCGCAGTCGCGACAAACAGGGCATTGTCCGCAATCAACATCGAGTGCACGGAACCTTTGACATCCACACTCGGCACATCAAATTTCAATACTTGAGTGGGAGTTCGAATCTCACGACTCAGTTCCGCAACTCCCCCTTCACCTCTGCGCACCTTGTCTTCATGCATTTGGCTGTTGATGGATTCATCAAACGTCAGCTTTCCCCTTCTCAAAGCTCTTGCCTGATCAGGATCCAAGGCGGCAAACCAGCCTCCGGGATAACGCCCGGCGGAAGGCAATTCAAATTCGATCAATTCACCTGTGATCCGATTCAGTCTGGCGGGATAGGCGGTAGAGCATGGCACAATCAGTTCATCTTCATCAATCAACAGGTATCCGTGCGGAGCCAATCCTCCGATGGCTTGCGTATTGTGCGGTTGCTGACCAAACAAATACCCCATGCGATCATTGCGCCAGATGACTTTGCCAGTTTCAATCTGCATTGCATAAATGAATACACCCTCAAAAGGCCAGACACCCGCAGCAAAGTAAACCACGCCATCCTTGACTACAGGACCTCCCCGCACTGGCCAAACAGAAATCAAACGCCGGTTGCCCAGCAACAACCGTTCACTTGGTGCAGCCTGCTGCTTCCAGCGGAGCACCCCGGTGTGAAGGTCAACACAATACATGTACCCATCGTCGGAACCAAAGCAAACCGTCTCGTTCCATATCGCAGGAGCAAACCGCACGGGCCCATTGGTAAAGTACGTCCAGACAATTTGACCTGTTTGGGTATCAAACGCCTTGACCGAATCCGTTAAGGATGACGCAACCAACAGCTTGCCCTTGGCGACGACCGGCTCATATCCCGCATCGAATTGCAAGCGTTTATTTTGAAACGCAGGTGTCAATGGAAGAAGCTTCCTTGACCATGCAAGTCGCAAGTGATCAGGTAGCTCAGCCTGACTCACGCCCTTTCGCCCCGCGTCCTTTCGGTACATCGGCCAATCATCGATGGCGTTCTGCTCGGCGGCAATCAAGTCTGTACCTGCCTGAAGGAGAATCAGCAGAGCCACTAGAATAATCAAAGAACAGGCACGGGCATGATTTTGGAAGTGGTGCATCAACTATCCCACGGTAATTAGTACATGACTGAACCCCTAGAATGTAACGACCCCTAAGCTACTGGAGCACCACGGCGGAAAAACATCCCGATTCTGTTGCCAAACATCCGAAGCATGGACAGAATATTTGGGCACCCACACTCCCAGAGGAATGCCCCCAGTAAACCCAGTAACTTGCATTGCCTGGCACAATCGCCAAAATTCAAGCAGCACTCAAAACCTGAGACTCATGCGCCCGGAATGTGACTGCCTTCAGCCTTCACTGGCTCTGAGAACAAAGTCACCTGAAGTGTATGAAAGCCAACGCATGAACGGTTTGACACAACTAACGTTCCCTCTGCTGCGTTCACGCTCAAACAGAACCCTGAGCCATCACATTCGCAAAAAATGACATGCTGACCATACGAATCATTCTTACCGTGGCGATTCTATGCCTGCCTGTCGCATGTCAGTCAACCTGCCCCAAGGTTCTGGCAGATGAAAGCACCCAGGCAGTCAGAGGAGAGCAGGATATCCTCCGACTCATCGACCATAAGAACATCCTCTCCATCGGCATTCGCAATCCGGCAGAGGTGATTAAAAAGAGTCAGGAAATCCGTGATCGAGCGAATCTGAAAAACGCGTTGAACGTCGGTGATTTCGTAGACGCGATTTGCCAAATGGTGAAGCTGGAAGGGTGCATTGGCAGAACCAGGCCATTCATTGTCTGTCTTGGTACTCCCAAGCTTTTCACCGGAAAAGTCCATTTTTCAGTCACCGACGTGAACAAACTCGCATCAAACCTGAAAGTGTCAGCTAAAAAACTTCAGAAAGGTGAGGTTTGCGAACTCCCCCAACCTATCAATGCCTTCTTTTTTCGCTTTGCGTTTGTCCGGCTGAGAGGGCACGAGCTTGCCATGAGCACATCCCAAGAGTTGCTCGACACCCCAAAACCTTCAGACTCACTGTTGGAAAACCTATCCGCCAAAGACAGGGAAATACTGACAGGCGACGACATACTCATCGTACTGGGCCAATCAGCTTTCGAAGACGATTTCCGTCCTTTCTTTGGCTCCTCCCTAAGTGCAAGCGACGAGGAGATCGTGGGTAAGTTCCTCGATGACCTCAAGTATGCCGTATGTGGCATACGCATTGACACCGGCATCGGCACGACAACGATTGCCGGTCTAAAAAGCCTTGATTCGAGAAACCTTCTGGGCGAGTTCTTTGACAGCACGCGTGATACAACGCTAGCCCGAATGCCAACCGGAAAGATCCTTGCCACTCATGCGTTACAAGCCGACAGCAAGACAACAGGCGGGATCCTCGGTTCCATTTTATCCATCACCCGGGATGCAATTTCCACCCAGATCGCCCGCACCTCCATTCAGTCAGACTCCTACCAACTTGACGGTCTACTTAGCGAAGCACTCGATCGTATCAAAGGTGGTCATCTCGTCCTTTACGAAAGCTCAAACCGCAAGCGTTACGGCGACTTCAATTTACTGGGCGTACTGACTACAGAAGACCCGAATGCCTTTCTGGCAGACTTTACTGGACTTGCTCCGTTTGTTAACGCAATGTCCATGAGTGAAGCAGAAGCAGCGTTCGCATTTCCGCAAGCGAAAATTGATGATCTTGTGGCAGAACTTGGTGAGCCTCATTACCAACGCCGCAAACTCGCAAAATTCAAATTAGAGCTTCTCGGCAATCGTGCCAGACCTGCTCTTGAGAAAGCAACCAAGGCACGTGACGTTGAGCTTCGCCTGGCAGCTAGAGAACTGCTGGAAGCTTTCAAACTCGATGCTACAACCAGCCGTTCCGACCTCCTCAAAGGTAGCCTTTTCAAGCAGCTAAAGCCATCTTTCGACTACACACCTCAACTAGAAACATTGTCCATGTCAGAGATTGGCATCCTGACCATGAGGTTTCAAAGTGATGTACAGCGAACCCAGAATAAAATGGCGGCATTGTTCGGACCAGAATGGCAAAAGGTAAGAATCGCCACGGTTGGCAAGGAAGTTCTGTTGTTGGTGGGCTCCGAAACCTCAATTCTGGAAAAGGCAATTGCCCAACAGAAACTGCCAGAGTCCGCAATCAACAGTCACAAAGCCTGCCAGACGTTTCGCGGGCGTGCCAATAGCGAAACCATTTTCGAATTCCATGTAGCGATTTCCAGACTGGCACATCTACTGGAACTTGGTAGCAGTGAAGACAAATCGATAGTCGACAAACAAGTTGACCGGGTCTCGTCGTTTGGGCTGACGATCGAAGATAAACGAGTTCGCGTTGATACCTACACCCCACCGCAGGACATCAAAGTTTTCCTCGAGTATGGGCTTCCATCGCTACTTTGATGACCCTACGTAAGCCGTCGCGCAGAACCAGGCTGAGTGACAGTTTACGATTGCAGGAAACAGGCCGTTTGCGGCAACGGATCATGGATTTTGATACTCGAGACTGGCAATGATTTTCCGACCGTCCCGCATGGCCCACTTGCCCCTGATGGCAACCACACGTCCCACCTTGGCATCAAAAACCAGGCGGTGAACTACTCCAAACGAGACACGGATTTCGAGTTTGGACTTGTCAGAGAGCTGCAGGTAGTAGGCATTGGTGTCATTGATATCATCACTGACGAGCAATAGTCCCTTCGCAACAAAATGAGTGCCGTCATCACTGGTCACACGCCACGACCCATCATCTTTGATCGCCATCGGATATCCGGCAGGTTCGGAAATCCCATCGACCGTGCCCGTACTGTCACCTAAAGCCGTCCGTTCAACCCCCATTAAGTTCGCGAGCGTCAGCAAAAGATTCGGAAAGGGCGTTGGCTCGGGATACCGCACATGCCTTCCTGGACTGATCGCTCCCCCACCTTTTCCTGCGAGTACCACAGGAATATCAGTCAGCGTATGGTAGTCACCATGTTTGATTCCAGACATGTACATGACAATGGAATTATCAAGGACGTTTCCCTCACCTTCACGAAAGCCCTTAAGTTTTTCAAGCAAATACGCGAACTGAGCCGTGTGCCATTGATTGACTTTATTGAATCCGGGCAAAATTCCTCGGTTGCGAACGTAATGAGACATGTAGTGCATTTCTTCATTCAGGCCAAGAAATCCATAAGTGCAACGACTGTTGGTGTTCGCCATCATCATGGTTGCGACACGCGTCGTATCGGTCCAGAAACTGAGCGCAATCAAGTCCAGCATCGCCTTGATTTTCCCACTCAGATCAGAGTCGATGGAAAAGTCATCCAGTGCTGCGAGTTTCTTTTCTCTGGCGGGAGTTACCACGTTTTGAAATGACTTCAGTTGTTGCTCAACCTCACGAATGGCCTGAAAATATTGGTCCAAAACAGCCAAGTCGGTACTGCTCGCTTTTCGACGAATATCACGTGAACTTTCTTGGACTGTATCAAGAACACTCTTCGTTTGCTCCCGATAACTACTGTTATTCATCCCACGAAACAGTTTATCAAACACGATCCCCGGATCCCGATCGGGTGGAATGGGGTTCCCCTCTTGATCATGCGAGAGGTAGTTGATCCAAGGGTGCTGCTTCCACAGCGAATCCGCTGTCAACTGCAACGATTTAACTGGCGTCTGCTTGCCAATTTCGTCTGCGACAATCTGATCAAGACTGCTGTAACTTTTTTTGCTTTTATCCGGCAGCGTTCCAGTCATGCTCAGAGACGGAGCAACTAAGTGGCCGCCATTATTTTTCCCAAACAGGTGATCAAGATTCCGCAACACGAGCAGATCATCTTTGACGTTGGCGAGCGGTTGCAAGAGGCTCGATAGTTCAAAGTCCGTTTCAGTTCCGCCCGCGATGTCCCAAGCATGAGGAAAAACACCACAGCCTTTGTAGAGCACACACAACCGCTTGGCTTTGGTATCATCCATGGCTCTTGCCGAAGCCGTTGCAACAGCAGGCGACATGATTTCCAGTAATGGCAACCCGATCGCCGCTTTTCCAATGCCCCTGAGCAAATGCCGCCTTGTAACCAGGTACGGTTGCTTTGTCATGACCCTTCGTCCTGGCGGCAATTAAACTGAGGTGAGTCAATGATCGCTCGGATCACTGAGTTTGATCGATAATCCCGTTTTACCACATACTGGTAAATGTTGTCTTCAGAAATCCGATCATGGGGCCTCAGTGAACGCCCCAAAGCATATGCCATCATTCGTCGAATAAAATTTCGTACAATCAGTTCCCGATAGTCGCTTAACAAGAGTTGCTTCAGCTCTTTTGGCGACGAAAATTTTTTGCCGCTTGGCAACGTCCCGTGACTCGACACGGGACTCTTGTCGGGATAACTGGTACGCCAACGTCCGAGTGAATCAAAATTCTCAAGCCCAAACCCAATTGGGTCAATATCTTTATGGCACACAATGCAACCGGACATCGCCGTGTGAGCTCGAATGATTTCAAGTTTCCCTGGTTTTTCGTTCGGTAGAGACTGAATCGCTTTGTCGATCGGCGGTACATTTACCGGCGCTTCCAACGGCTGCCCCAATAGCCGGTCGAGTATCCAGACGCCGCGCCGGACAGGACTTGTCCGTTGCGGAGCCGACGTCAAGCTCATGACACCAGCGGAAGTGATGACGCCGCCAAAGCGTTCACTCTGAACACCACGCACGACAGGTGGATCATAAATCTGCTCAATGCCACGACGCGCATGCCCTGTCAACGCACGCCCCTGAAGCACATTGGCATGCTGCGAAATAATTTCGGGCGGATTTACAAACTGATCCTTCCCGTACGAGTTAATTGTGTAGTTGCTGACATACATCCAATCTGAGTCAATCAAATCCAGCAGACTGAGATCGGACTTGAACAGCTCATCAAAAAAATAAAGCAG
>DOPG01000193.1:0-7053 GCA_003513555.1 Rhodopirellula sp.
GCAAGTCTCTGGATGGGTGCGAAACCCAGTCGATGCTTTCATTGCAGCTAAGCAGTTTGAAGCTGGCCTGACCCCAAATCCACCGGCAGATCCATCCACTTTGCAACGTCGATTCTCACTCACCCTGCACGGAATCCCCCCCGAGCCTGACAGTCCAACGAACATTATTGACATTCAACATCTACTTTCGACGCCGAACTACGGGCAACACTTTGCCAGGCATTGGCTGGACCTTGCCCGCTGGGCCGAAAGCAATGGACACCAGCACAACCGGGATCGTAAACATGCTTGGCGGTACCGAGACTGGGTGATCACGGCGTTTGCAAGCGGGATGCCATTTGATCAGTTTGTTCGTGAACAGATCGCGGGTGACGAATTGCCTGAGTCGACCCCATCCCAACTGGTTGCCACGGGATTTCTCGCTGCCGCCCGATACAGTGGCAACGAACTGGACAAGCAGATACAACGCAACGACATCCTGACCGACATAACGAACGCCACTGCTGCTGCTTTCCTGGGGCTTACTTTCGAGTGCGCACAGTGCCACTCGCACAAATTCGATCCAATCTCCATTCGAGACTACTATCAATTCCAAGCCTTCTTTGTTTCTGGACAGCCTCAGAATCTGGTGATGGTCAACAACGACACCTCACAGCAAACTGCGCAGCAGCGCCGGGATCTATTCAAAAAGGTGGAGCAAAGATTGCTAACGGTGCGTCGCAAACAAGGCTACCCTGAGCCCATTCTGGTGACTCCCAACAACGTGATCGCCCAAATGCGTGCCGCAGAGAAAAGCACGTTCAAGCGACTGAACGCCCAGATTTCAAAACTTGATCAAACGTGGAGTTTCTATTCCCCATCAACCGCATCCCGACGCTTGACCGTGGCTCCCCACGAAATGCGATGGCAATTACCTCACGATCCAGCTGTACTCGGCAAGCTTCGAGCAGCCATCTTGATTCGAGGTGATCTTCGATCACGTGGCCCAGAAGTCAACGCGAGCTGGCCACTGATCTTTGGTGTTCCACCAGCAGAAAATCCAACACGTCAAGATTTGGCGAAGTGGCTTACCAATGTCCAAAATCCCTTGACGGCACGAGTCTGGGTCAACCGAATTTGGCAATGGCATTTTGGACGCGGACTTGTGGAAACGAGCAATGACTTTGGCACACAGGGACAACCACCGTCACACCCCGAGCTGCTTGATTTCCTGGCAGCTGAATTGATCGAACATGACTGGGATACGCAACACATTCAGAAGCTGATCCTTACCTCGTCCACTTACCAATTGGCGAATCATGATTCTGAGACGAACTCGAGAATTGATCCAGAGAACCGGCTGTACTGGCGATGGACTCCCCACCGCCTGCAAGCGGAGGCAATTCGAGATTCAATTCTGAAAGTCAGCGGACAGTTGGATCATCGCGATGGTGGCCCCAGTGACTCACATGATTCACAACGAAGAAGCATTTACTTGACTCAGAAACGAGATAATTTACCTGAGCAGCAGGTGCTGTTTGACAGCGCAAACGGCATCATCACCTGTGCACGCCGCCGCACTTCGACCACTGCTTTGCAGCCGCTATGGCTTCTGAACAGTAAATTTGTCCAGACTGCTGCACAGAAACTTGCCGAACGTGCGGGCAATGTCGAAACGGCCTTCCAGACCGCCTTATACCGAGAGGCAACCCCGCATGAACTGCAACTGCTCGGGCAGTTAGCGAAGGAACATGGTCTCAGCAGCGCATGCCTCGCCATTTTGAATTCAAGTGAGTTTCTCTACATTCCATGAATATCCGACCGCCCCTGTTGAATCGGCGCAATTTCGCCACCACTGCTGGACTTGGTGCAGGTTCAATCGCCTTGCATTCACTGCTTGCCAATGACGTTGAGCAAACAGCACAAGCCTCAGCCCCCCACCATCCTTCCACTGCCAGCAGTGTGATTTTTCTTTTTATGTCAGGTGGACCAAGCCAGGTTGACACTTTTGATCCTAAACCGGAATTAACGAGGCTTGCAGGACAAGATGTCCCAGAGTCTTTGGCAAAGAAGGTTCCGCGAATCAAGCGTGCAGGTCTATCAAATCTTCTCGAATCACCATGGAAATTTAAACAACACGGAGACGCTGGCATTGCCGTGTCCCAACTGTTACCCGAGATCGGCAAGCATGCGGATGAGTTATGCGTCATCCGTTCCATGACGCACAGAAATCCAGTTCATGGCCCTGGCGAATGTGTTGCGTTGACGGGAACATCGGTGGGCGATCGTCCAAGCCTGGGATCATGGTCCATTTATGGTCTTGGAAGTGAAACACAAGAGTTGCCGGCTTTCATTACGATGAATCTGCATACCGACGGAATGCAATTTCCACAGGCTGCTGGGTGGAATCCCGGCTTTCTTCCCTCCAAGTATCAGGGAACGCTGGTTGATCCATCCAAAGGAATTCGTCATGTCAGTCTTCCTGCGGAGGTCAGCACCATCCAGCGTGAGCATGAACTGAAGGCGATTCAGGCCATGAACCGCCAGTTCTATTCCAAGACCAAGCTGAGTGAACTTGAAGCTCGCATACGCAGTTATACGACGGCCTTCGAGATGCAAACGTCCGCACCAGAGCTCTTTGCGATAACGCAAGAGACGACAGAAACGCATGAACTCTATGGTTGCAACCAAAAAACAACTCGTGAAGTGGGACGCGCCTGCCTGTTGGCACGCCGAATGGTCCAGCGAGGTGTCCGCTACATCCAGATCCGCGTCGGCGGTTGGGATGCCCACGGAGATCTGAAGGGGAATCATGAAAAGATGTCCGCCAAAACAGACATTCCCATTGCTGCACTTTTATCGGATCTGAAACGAACCGGCTTACTCGAAAACACACTGGTGGTTTGGGGGGGAGAATTCGGCCGGACCCCCACGATGGAAGGGCGAGCCGGGGGCAGGGATCATTCGCCATCGGCGTACACCACTTGGCTCGCTGGCGGCGGAGTGCAAGGCGGGCAAACGATTGGATGTACGGACCCGATCGGATATACCGTGACCGAACGACCAGTCAAGCCACTGGATCTGCATGCAACGATCCTGCATGCACTAGGAATCGATGCGAAACGCTTGGTATTTGATCACCACGGACTTCAAGAGAATCCACTCGGAGTGACAGGGGGCAGCGTTGTCTCTGAAGTATTCAACCCAACGTGATCGAAATTCAAAGGCAACGTGAATCACTCGCTCCGCACGAATCATCCAATAACCTCGAAATTGCTGGCTTAGGCAGTAGCTAATGACGAGATCGATGACACCCAGTCAATGCTGAGTTCGCCATCAACGAAATCCAACCAGCGGGCTACACCGAGACCGCTTGCAAACCTGCCATAAGCGCCAATTGCAGCGGATCCAGCAGTTTGCACAACCAAACCGTTGCGCAAATCATACCAGAGCAGTACAGTAAGGGGATCTTCGCCACATGACTGACCTGGTTACAATCACAGCGTGAACAAGAAAAAACAACTGATGACTTCTGCATCGAAACCCTTGATAGAGGGTCGAGTCGACGCATTGCTGGGTGGCGGATTTTCACTTGCCGTATCCATTCTGGTGATCATTTGGGGCTCGTTGAGCGAATCAAAAGTAGGCTGGGCTCTCGGTTTTGTTACCGCTTATCTGTTCACCGATTTATTGATCAACAGTCCGCACTTTATCGCTTCCTACCGGATTCTATACGCCAAACGTCAGAACTTTCGCAGGCATCCATTTGTTACTTTGGTACTACCCATTTTAGCCATCTCCTTACTGGGCTATGTGTGCTATTGGGGCCCGCTGAACACTTCCAGCGATCCAAATTCTGCTGTTTCCCAACCCAGGGTAATGCTTGCCTTGACTTATCTGGCACCGATCTTTCTCGGTTGGCACTACGTGGGCCAGTCATGGGGAACGACAGCTTGCTTTGCCTATCTGGCAGGTTTCCGTATGAATCCCACTCAGCGAAAACTGATTCGGTTTGGCTTCCTCTCGTTATTTGCCTATCACCTGACATGGGCATGTGCCTCGATGGAGATTCTGGAGCAATTATTTCCGCTCCAGCGGGCTGGTGAATTCATGATCAAAGCCCTGATGTCACTATGCCGCGTGCTGGTGCTGGCATCATTCTTTGCCGGCATCTGGGGATTTTTCCAAATGTCACAGGAATCCAAACGCAGAATTCCTGCAACGGTATGGCTGCCGTGGATTGCCACCTACAGTTGGTATGTGATGGTAGACATTTACCCCCAAGCATTCTTCCTGCTACAGATTTTTCATGCTTTGCAGTACCTGATGTTCCCTGCTCGAGTAGAAATCAACGAGCACCAAACCACTCATGTCCCGAGGCACATGCTGCTTTACTATGGGGCACTCGTTGTGGTGGGCTACATCGCCTTTGAATGGACCACGCTGCTCGAGCGGATCGATCTTGCAAACCAAACCGGGACCATGGTGCTGCTTGGTACTGCAACAATGATGTGTATCAATATCCATCATTACTTCATCGACGCGGTGATATGGAAAATCCGTGAGCCCGAGGTGCGGGCATCGCTGTTCGGCCACCTCGACCCGAAATAATTCCCCTCGTCGTCGATGTCCTTTCTCGGATTGACCATACGACCTAGCATGATCGCCTTGGTCCACAATCAACGTTGACCTGAAAACTCCGACACCGTTGAAAAACCCGACTGGCCTTGCACGACGATGACTCGCTGGTCTGCGGTGATGTCAGTCATTTCCTGTTTGGCACCATCAGGCCAAGACACGATCAACCGTTCAATCGTGGCATCGTCGCCTAATCCAAAGGCCACAACGCCTTCGTTGCTGCATAAGTAGCCATCGCCCGCCACACGCCATGAATGCTGCGTCGCCTCCGATCCGACCAAGACCACCTCAGCGCCCACCGCATCACGATCGCTTGAAGTACCAATCAGTTGAACCTGCAACCAATGGTTTGCGACTTCAGTCTGATTCAATAAGACCGCTGACGGTTCTTCGACATTGGTCACAACAAGATCTTTCAGCCCATCACGATTGAAATCGAGCATCGCCAGACTCCTGGCAACATGCGGCTGCCCCCAGTAGTGAGTCGGGTCTGACACTTCCAGCAATTGAAATCGTCTTCCTCGATTGCACAGAAGCTGCAATCGCTGTGGAAATTCCCCACGAATACTGATGGCATTGTCCAAGTGTCCATTGGCAACCACCAGATCCAAGTCGCGATCATTGTCGTAATCAAATGCCTGAGTACCGAACCCAACCAAATCTCTTGAACTTGCCGCCAGATCGAATTGTCGATTGCGATCCTGAAACGCCGCGTCAAGCTTCAAGTAAAGGTTGGAACTTTCGTTCTCGAAATTCGTTACATGAACATCCATCTTCGTGTTCTGATCAAAATCACCAACTGCAATGCCCATCGCACCGGTCGCGCCACCACTGAACCCGTAAGCACAACCAAGCACAGAAGCGAGATCAACCTTTTGCACACCGTTTTCAGCCGTGTTTTTGATCTTCCACAAACGGTTGGGCAGAGAATCATTTCCGATGAAAAGTTCATTACCTGATTGATCGTCAAAGTCCGCGACAACCAGTCCCAAACCCGTGCGAGCGCCCGACAAATCAGTCAGCCCATGAAAGGAAAAATCACCATCTCCAAGATTGGAAAAAAGGCAATCAACCGCTCCACCAAAATTCCCCGGTGCTACCGTAATCGTAACGTTACCCTGATCGTCCAACGGGGGTTTTGCGAGGACATTTGAATCATCCACATATCCCACTTGCACAATATCTGGCAGCCCATCTCCTGTCACATCTGCAATACAAACGGATGCCGGGATCCGGTCGTGATTGGGCTGTTGCTCCAGACTTCGCTGGGAAAATGTTCCATCGCCATTGTTGGTTAGCAGAAGGCATGTACCAATGTTCGCAATCACCAAATCCGGGAATCCATCCTGATTCCAATCACCTTTTGAAACACCGATCGAATATGCGTGAACAGATGCACCAGAAACATCACTCATATCCACCAGTGTGGTTGCCTGATTTCTGTAGAGTTGGTTTGCAAGCGCCCCAACGAAATCCGGTGCACCGCTGCCGCCTTGGGCAAAGTACAAATCCGGCCAACCGTCCAGATCATAATCCAGGACGGCGACCCCACCACCTAATGTCTGATGAATTGAATAATGTCGGGGTAAAGGTTCCGCTGCAACACGATAGATGTGCTTTAAACCCGCCGCATCTGAAAGTTTACTGAAAGCAGGTGAGATCACAGGTCGATTCACAATGCCGCTGTCTACCGGACTGACTGCTGCGTTTGCCTGAGTCACTTGAGACGCTCTGGGCAATGGAAATGCATGGAAATCCAGACCACACCAAAGCGATGTCTGATCAGGGAACCCTTGCTGGCTTTGGACAAGTTGCTGATGCTGCTGATTCAACTCAGTCAAGGATGGCCCCGCAGACTCGGCACTGGAAGTCAACGCCCGCCACATCAACGCCTCCAGCTTTCGATCCAATTGCTCAAGCCCTTCTGCAAGCTTTTGAACCGCTGTTACGTCCGGGATAGCTTTCGCTGCCACCAAATTGTTTGCATCAAGGACCGCTCGAGTTTCAGTCCAACGCTCAAACCACAACTCAGCTTCCGCTTCTTTCCCCAACGAGGCTAGCGCCTGCCTCATTCGGCTCATGGACTCCATGTCCGTGCCATCACGTTTCAGGGCTTCAGCAAGTGCCCGTACTGCCGCACTGTATTGCTGGCTTTGCAAAGCGAGCGTTCCTAACGTTGCCCAATAATCAGCAAATTCATCTTGTCCCTCGACTGCAAGAGTTCTCCACCACGCAACTGCTTGATCATTTTGCTGTTCGCAAGCCGCCCGCCCAAATAAAGCCACCATTGCAGCCGGAGCTTCTGACTGTTCCAGCGACGGCCTAAGTAATGCCAAAACACGCTCAAAGTCATTGTCCTGATACGCATGCCTAGCCTGTCCATACGGACCGATAGGAAAGTAATATCGCTCCCTACCATCACTACTTTGATTTGCA
>DOPG01000193.1:7271-10747 GCA_003513555.1 Rhodopirellula sp.
CACTACTTTGATTTGCAACCTCATCTGGATCGTGATGCATCGCATCGCGCAAGGCAACAAGAGAATGCAATTCATCCTGCAGCACATTACCTAGAATGCACAGTTTGCGAATGAGCAAGGACGCCTCCTGACGTCGACCTTGCCGATTCAAAAGAAAGGCAAGTTGACGTATCGCTGGCACGAAATCTGGGGAGGCAGCGAGAAGCTTTCGATACTTGGTCTCAGCATCTTGATAACGCTCCAACATGAAACACCACTCCGCAGCCTGTCCCAGGGCCGGCAAACCGGCTTCTGGGTGATCCTCGGGGATTTCACTCAACAATGTAACTGCGCTGGACAGATCACCTTGCTGGGCTGCTAAACGTGCACTCAAAAACAACACCTGCGCATCATCGGGTCGCATGACGAGCAGCTTAGTCAACACACTGGAGGCTTCATCAAGTTTTCCGGAGTCGATCAATTCATTTGCCGTTTCGATAGACAGACCATCTGCTCTTCCATTCCTGCCCCCGCCCTGATCCAAAGTGGATTTAGGCTCAGTCAAGCTCGGCTGCTTAGCATTATCAATGTAGGGCTGCACGACCGCAGACTCATCATCAGCTTGACTTGCAGAGCCAGATTTCAATTCACTCTGAGCAGAACTTCCTGAGCTATCGGGTTGACACCCGGTCACCGAGAATAAGCACACCACCAAGCCGAGGATAGATACACAAGACGCCTGACGCGCCTTGGTCCTTCGCATGAAATTGCTTCTGGTGCCGCCTGTTGTTCGTCGACCGCAGACCCTGAAAGAGTCCGTCACGATTTCGCTCGACCTACGAAACATTGGAGCCCTCGTGCAGAAGCCGTGCTGGGGTGCATTGCGTGAGTTGGGATATATTTACAAGCCTGCATGCGACGGGCAGACGCAGACCAGAGACAACGACAATTCCAAGGAGTTGGCGACATCCTCGCTCGCGTATGTGAATGACCTCTGTTCATCGGATCTGTCAATCGGCTGATTTCTTGGCGATCGGATCAAGCACCTCCGCCCCCAAACCACAGAGCACAAACTCTGGATTGATCCTGTGTTGCCCTGATTTTACAAGCTGCTCACGCTGCCGTCCAATTGCTTCGAATGTCGCCTGAGCTTGAACATCAGTAATCGCCGAGGCTTCAACAGCATGTACCAAAGCGATTGTCTGCCAACCCAAAGCTTCCATCGGCCGGTTCAGTTTCATCAAGGACTGCGCTAGCTGCTGAATCAATTCCAGATTCTTCGCCTGATCACCTACGATCTTGGCCCCAAGTCGGCGGGTTTCTCCCACCAATACCGCTCTTGCTGTCACGGCCTTCGCTATTTCAGGTTCGTCCGCAAGTTCCAAAGCACGGCTTAGCATGCGATAGGCATCCAAATCGGTTTGGTCCAACAACAGCGTTTGGCAAAAACACGCCACAGCGACTTTGGGCTCAGCATCGTTTAAAGCAAGGCATCCTTTGGCATACCATCCGTCGGCGCCGGCTTGCGCCATCTCGATTTCATCAAGCAATTCGCGAGCATCGCCAAACTTTCCTTGCTCCGCCAGCAGTCGAATCAAGAGAGCTTGTTCGGCAGCGGAATTTGTGTCACCCGCGTCAACAATCGCTTTCACAACCTGATCAGACTTACCGTCAGCCAGTTCTTGCCGGCACATGGCGAGATTATTGAGTGGGTCAAAGCGAGTCACTCCGTCGTCGCCTGGAAATGCCTGAGAACGAATCAAAAGCGACCGCAATTCTTCATGGTCCAACTCCCCAAACTGCGAGAGGAAGTCAAAGTGCAAGGCAGCCTCTGTACGACGCCCAGTCTGCAGCAACAATTGCCCCAACCGATGGTGCACCATCAAAGCGTCGGGAACTTCCTGCAGAATGGTTCGAAACTGCAACTCGGCTTCATCATACCTTCCCGATTCAACCATCCACTCAGCGGTCTGCCCAAGGGCCGGCAAAAGGGTCGTGGGCTCCCGAACAGAAAGTTCCTGCAGCATTTGAATCGCCTCGGCGTAGCGATGGCGGTCCCCGAGAACCATTGCCAACAGAAAGACGACCTGCGGATTGTCTGGCTCAAGACGCATCGCCTGCCTCGCACACTCAAACGCCAAGTCTTCTTGTCCAGAGCCCAGCGCCTGCAGTGCTGCTTCACGCAACTGACCAACAGAGCGTTCATTGCTGCCGGCAACACTCACTTGCTGCCCACGTGGCGATGTTGGGGCCGCGTCCTCAGCTTTGTTTCCTCGTTCATCACCGCCCAGTTCGGCCTGAGGGGCCGTCACGTCCCCGCCAGGCCCTCCTGCATCGGATTGCGTCCGCTGCCTCACGCTCTGGTCTGGCACGCTCTGGTCTGGCACGCTCACTGGCAGCAAGTCCTCTTCTCGCCTTTGACAAGCGGCAAGCATCACCAAACACGCCGCTGAGACAACGAGCACTTGCGCGGACCGGATGTGCCACAACTCATGCGGTTGAAGACTGCCTGCCATGCGAGAGATCAGCGTGATCATTTTCATTCTGTCTTTCTAATTTGCCCCTCAGGAGCCTGAATGCATTAGGGTGGTACGTGACCGCAACGTGTCTGTTTCGTGAATCTGCCACCATTTCTTACGATTATCTGTTACTTTCCGAAACCCTTCTGAATCACCCTCTGTAGGACAAATGCCGTCAGCTCAAATACTCAGGGCAACCGTGTTCCGAATTCTGTTCATATTTACGTGAGTCACGTCAGGATGTTTCGTATCCGCCCAAGAAAACATTTTCGTTACCGCAGGACTGGTTTTCCGGATTTATCATTACCGGGATCCCAATCATGGTTGGCCCACCAAGGTAACATGTAGTACATCAGTGAATGTAAGCCGAGGTGAGGAAAACGCTGTCAGGAAGCAGGGCGTGATTGACTTCCCACAACGCTCCACGCCTCGCAATCGCAAGATCACTAGCTTACCTCGCTTGCCAAATCTGGAGAAATAAGGCTTGAGCATCACCCGAATGATTTCGATCGCGAGTGTCGTGTTTCTGACCGTAGGAACATTCTATCTGTCGATGCGGCTGCAAAGCGGTGACATGGCGATGGCGGATGAATCGACTCAAGCGATCGCCAAACCCGCGATTCCACAGGACACTCGATCAGAAGTAAATCATGCTCAGGAAGGCGCCAACGCCCCCACCTACGTTGGTCGAGAGCAGTGTGCCGAATGCCATCGTGACAACTTTGCAGAACACGCAGCACACGGCCATGCATCGACGTTTACCGAAGTCTCCCAAACGAATCTACCCGACATTTTCGATCAACAGACCTTCGACGGGGGTGACAACTATGGCATCTACCACTATTCGAAGGACAGCTCAGGGAATCTGACGGTCTCTTTGCCGGACGTTGAAAGTCCTTCGGAAATTCCTTTGCAGTACGCTCTGGGTTCAGGTCACAATGCTCGCACGATTTTGACACTGAATCATGCTGCTGACGG
>DOPG01000328.1:0-5979 GCA_003513555.1 Rhodopirellula sp.
TGGTTCTGAGATGTTTGGCAGTATTCTAAAGTTGACCGTCGCAGGTTGTTTAGGAGTTTTCTTATGGCATGGGTCAGTAGTGGCCCAGAACGCACCCCATAAGGGTGATGTCAGGGAAGTGCAGGTGGTTCGTGCGGTTGAACAGCACCGGCAGGCATGGCGGATCTGGCAACCAGTCATTCTGCAGGGCTTGAAGAAGCAGCATTTGATCGTTGCGTATGGCAGTATGTTGCATGGAAAGAAAGACATGGGAGATATTCATGTCATTCTTTCAAAGGATGATGGCTTAAGTTGGAGTGAGCCTAAAGCCATCTTCAGCCATGAGGTGTTTCAAGGGGATCTGCAGTTTGCCTATGCGAATCCGGTTCTGTACCGGGTGCGAGGTCAGTCTGTGATCTGGTGCTTTGCGATGAGATGCCCCATTCAGCAAAGAAATAGTGAGGAGTCGCATCTAGTCGGCGCGTTCACTGCCGACGGTGGAAGATCGTGGACATCAGTGGAGTTAGCAATGCACTACACGGGGCCACTCATTTTAAACGCTCCTCCTGTGGAGATCGATCGTGGCGGGGTTCGAACTTTCCTGTTACCGGCCCATCGAAACACATTGGCGTCAGACCCACGTGGTTCCCGTGATCAGATGATTCTCAGTAGCACTAGCCTGCTTGAGTGGAAGCTTGACGCGTTTATTCCACAACCAACGGAATCCAGAGTGTTCTTGCATGAAGGCAACCTTGCCCGCGGTGATAAGGAAGGTGAATTAAGGATTGTGATGCGCACGGCGAACTATGACGACACGAGTTTGACTACAAGCCCCCCGCGAGCCTATTCCAGCCTCAGTCTGGACGGTGGCAAAAACTGGTCGGTTGCCGTTTCTGAATCCGAACTGCATAACGCGAAATCAAAAGGATTTTACTGCAAGTCAGAGGTTGGGCACTATCTGTACGTGTATAACGACGGTCCAGCCCAGCGAAGTTTAGCAGCTGGGTTCCCGTTTGGTGGCCGTACATCGTTGCGATACAAGATACAGATGCCGGCCGGCAATTGGACGGAAGAAAGGACGTTCTTTGATGCTGGAATCAAGAATTCTTATCCCAGTCTTGTTGAAGTTTCACCGGGTGATTTCAGGGCAGTTTGGGATAGTGGCACCGCAGAGACGCCTCGTACGCATATTCGATTCGGAAAATTCAAGATCCAGCCATGAAACGGAAACCGTCAACCAATCAACACTTATGCGAACGTCTGAAACAGGGTGCCTTGGTGCTGGGTACACTGATTGTTTCGCCATCGCCTAGATGGCCGGAGGTGGTGTCGCAAGCCGATCTCGACTTTGTGTTCATTGACACGGAACACATTGCGATTGATCGATTTGAATTGAGTTGGATGTGCCAAGCCTACTCAGCTTTCGGTGTTCCGCCTTTGGTTCGCATACCAAGTGTGGATCCAAACGCCGCGACGATGGCATTGGATGGCGGTGCTGCGGGAATTATCGCGCCTTATGTTGAAACTGCTGAACAGATACAAGCGTTGCGGGGTGCTGTAAAAAAACGTCCCCTAAAAGGGAGGCGATTACAGGAAACGCTTGCTGGTAAAGGCTTGGAACCAAAACTGGAGCGGTATCTGAATCAGTCGGCCGATCAGACTCTTTTGATAGTGAATGTAGAGAGCACGCCAGCGCTCGATAATCTAGCGGAAATTTTACATGTTCCTGATTTGGACGGTGTACTCATCGGACCTCATGATTTGTCCTGCAGCCTGGGCATCCCAGAAGAGTATGACAATCCCAAATTCATTGACACTTGCGCTGAAATTTTTCGGCAGGCTCGATTAGCGAAAGTTGGTGCAGGGATACATTTCTGGGGTGACTTGAAGCAACAAACCAGATTTATTGACCTTGGCGCAAATATGCTGATCCATAGCGCTGATATCACACTTTTCCAACGTGCCCTGCAGCATGACATAAGCGTGCTCCGAGGCACCTCAAAGCCGGGAAAGTCAACTGGCGTTAATAATCTCAGCATCTAGGAATTCAGCTGTGATCCGAATTAGCGCATGTCTCGAGGTGCGGGACAGATGTGTGTTCAAGGGCGTTGAGCGGATTCTTATTCTGACATTGAATTCTTTCAGACGAATTGATCACTTGGTGGTGGTAAATGATATTAATGCAAAGAATAGTGTTTTCCGGCTTCTGCGACTTACTCCGTGTTGGTAATCGCTTGTGCCTGTAATGAGTTCAATGTGATTGTTCGCCATTTCGCGTGTTGCAAAAAGGTTTGGGCGGTTCGATGGTCTATCAAGGCTGCTGATCAGAACACGCGATCCATTCATACAGTGAGATAAAAGTGAAGTTCTTGTATTATTTTATTCTGGTTGGGGCTTCTGGGTTCGTTGGATGTGCGAGTGAAGATACAGCTTCACTCAAAACGCGTGATGTGCCAGTGGTTGTATCCGGGTTCATCAACAGTGTCGGCATGAAGTTCAACTCGTTACCGGCGGGGAGTTACACGACCAATATCACCGGATTGACGGAGACCACTGAATTCTTGCATCCGATCGAATTTGGGGTGCATGAAGTAACCCAAGCTCAGTACAAAGCCGTGATGAATTCTAACCCCAGTAAGTTCAAGGGCGATTCCAATCCCGTGGAAAACGTGAGATGGGAAGATATTGCTGAGTTCTGTCGCAGGTTAAGTAATTTGCCCCAAGAAAAAGCAGCGGGTAATGTTTACCGACTCCCGACCCTTGACGAGTGGGAGTATGCGTGCCGGGCGGGGGCAGATCTAAAAAATCGCTTTGATGATCATTCGTTAGATCTGGCCACCTATGCCTGGTTCCTGGACAATGCTGAGGGTGTCACGCATCCAGTTGGCACGAAAGAGGCGAATGCCTGGGGGCTTTATGATATGTATGGAAACGTCTGGGAGTGGTGCAATGTGCTCGACCAAGAAGAGGGTGAACCTTTGGAAGGTCCCACAACATCTGGTCTGACCAATGTGACAGGTACGATGTGCCTTGGCGGAAGCTGGGCTTCTGGATCTGGGCTATGCAAAACGGGGGTTTCGCAGAAAGGACGTCCGAATTACCAGGATGACCGATGGGGATTTCGAGTCGTAAGAATCGCTTCCGATCAATAAGCGGTGCTTGTTGCCATTGGTGTTTAAACCAGAGGCTGTTCAGTAAAACACGGTTGTTGTTCAAAATAGCCAGACAGGTGAGCTGAGAGTCGAGACCTATCGAGCCGGCACGGACTTGCGGCAAAAAAAGTCGAATGTGATGGGAGATTCCGAGCTGCGTCTGATCGAGGCAGAACCACCAGCAAGTATGCCTGCCGGTGAACGGTTGAGCCGTTTTAGTGTATGGACGGAAATTCGAGTGCGTTAAGGTGTGGCCCCAGGGCTGGAGTCGTCAGAACTACCCGAGCTGCTTCTCAGACCACAGGGTTTCAGGACACTTGTGTCGGGATGTGAATGAGACTTTGATGTTTGCACTAACCTACGTCGAATCCAATGAAGGGGGGGCGATTGCAGATAGGTTATCGTTTGGATGTTATTTGGGCTTGATCAGTTGTATGGTTTCGTGCTTCGCTTTCTGAGAGGCTCTTAATCTGGGGCATCTGTTGAATCGTTGCAAGTGCATTGCCGATTAGGCGTCACGATGAACGTGTCTGACCATCTTTGTTTATGGATCTCGTTGCCCCGGTCTCCAAAACGGGCGACCGGGTTCGTATGCCCCGACCTTACCTTGGCTCGCGACATCAGGTTGATGATCGTTGGCAATACGTTCAAGGTCCTGTTGGCTGGGGGATGGAGGTAGCAGTGGTTCGGCCTTCAAAAAAACGTTCCCCCGCACCTCCGGCGCAAACTTTCCGTCAACGAACTCTAGGGCGTCGCTGTATTGATTGTTGTAGACCTTGGTTCCAGATTGATCAGGTATCTTTCCCTGGTACGTGAAAACAGCGAATGATTTAGCGTTACCCAAGAGCGTGTTGTTGTAAATCTGATTGTCGTTCGACGGTGAATTCAATCGTATTCCAGCACCAGAGTTATTCCAAATCACGTTGTGATGGACGCTGAAGTTTTTGGAATAATTATCAAGATAGATGCCAACAGTATTGCGTCCCTTGTTGTCGTGTACCCAGTTGTAAGCGATCACACTTCCTTGACCATCAGTTCCCCAGCATTTGAGTGCTCCTGTATCGTTGGAGAGCCGATTTGCGTCGGAGAGATCGCAGTACAGGATCATTAGGCGTTTCGCATTCTTGAAGTGAATCAGTTCGCGACCTGAACCACGAATTGTGCAGTACTGTATTTTTAATCCTTCGGAGTTGTCTGCATCCACGCTAGCCTTGTGCGCGCCCAAATAGTTACAGGACTGGATCACGCAATCGGTAATGGCATTGTCGACACCCTTGACAGTCAAGCCGCTTAGAGCTGTGTAGGCGAAAGTGCAGCCTTCCAGCCGATTGGCATGACCCGTCACGATGTTGGTAAGATCCGGGTTTTGGTAGATGTCCAAGGGCCTGGGGTAATCGCTGTAGCGCGTGGTGCACTCACGGATAACGCAGTTGCTTGCACCTCGCAGGTCAAGTCCGCAACCGACCAGATGGATTCCTTGAACAGAAATGTGATTCAAGCCGGTCAGTTGAAAACCGTGATCCCGTACGCGTATTTCCAAATTTTGGGGTTCGATTTCTTGGATGCGTTTCCAGTATAGAGTCGTCGCGGTTTCGTCGAAAAACCACTCACCGGCGCTATCTAAAAGAGACAAGGAGTCATACAGGAGAAAATGGTTTTTTTCCTGAGGTTTGAATGGATCAAAACCATGAAGGATGTCTTTCTTCTTGGGCCTGAAATCGCGGTCGAAAATCAATTTTTCACCGGCGATGTTCTTAACGACACGAGACGCGTTATCCCAAGCGCGGCCTGGCCAAAGTAGGACCGTCGCACCCCGCAAGTCGCCAGGTAGCCGCAGCGGTGCTACCACTCCCTCATAATCCGTACCCGGGGCAGCCTTGCCACGTTCAATCTCAAGAAGATTGTCAGCGTGTGCATTTGGCCAGCGTGCCTGAAGCATAAGCCGTTCGCCTGCCAGAATCTGCGGAACTGTTTTGACTTCGAGCTTTGTTTTTAGAATTTGTCCATCATGTGTCAACCATTTTCCCTGAACCAATTCAGTTCCGGATACGAAAACCATCTCCCCTTCAGCCGCGACGAATTGGATCGGTTGTTTCTGGGTGCCAGACATTCTGGGGCGTACCGTCTCACGATAGGTGCCACCGTGGATGGTGCAGGTGTCACCGGGTCGCATTCGCAAGGCAACATGCTGGATTGTTTTGCATGGCAAATCGACCGACCCGGGGTTTGCGTTGTCGCCGGAAGGAGCAACGTGATATGTTTTCCCGAAGCATACAGTGGGCATTACAATGCTCATCCAGCAAGCCAGCAGGGGGATGATGAGTTGATGCACTTCGATGTCGCTTTTGAAATATTGAACGTTTGTTACTCACACACTTGTACTTCGCAGGACATCCAATTACTCCCTTTCGATCTTCAACGTTGGGGAGTTCAGGATGACTGCTGAACTGATATTCTGGCCGTCGGATATTGCTTTGTACAACACAAGATCCGGTGTCAGTGGGAGTTCTGGCGGAAGTTTCTGGTCAATCGCTACCGGAGACCGCCTCGGCGCGCGTGGTCGCTGTGTTCGGCAAGTGGTCACAATCCTCCGGCTTTGTTTCCAGAAAGCACACAGACGCCGGGCCGCTGGCAAGCACAATCTACCAGTGTTGATTGACCTGAATCGTTTCTAACGCGTGGTCAATAAGAGACTCGTCCCTCTAGCGGGGAGCTTTCCTTGCTTCTGTTCGGTAAGAGTCATGTCCATCAAATTCGGGTAGTCTTTTGCGGAGGTGACTACCCCCCAGTCTTTGCACCAGGTTGAGTGAGAGGATTGGGGTTGGTAACGCTGCTGTGTTCTGGAGGC
>DOPG01000328.1:6236-8647 GCA_003513555.1 Rhodopirellula sp.
CCCCTATCTGGCGTGGTTTTTACAATCACAGGAGCTGTGGATGGGCTGGTTGTTTGCGTCAATTGTCCAGCGGTCAAAGAACCAGCGAGCTAGCTTGAAGCTCAGGAAAATGCCACGTCTTAGCGACTTCTCGCATAATGTGCTTCAGATGTTTCGACCTAGGTTTTTTCCCAAGAACTGCCTTGGCGATGAGCAACGTTTGGACAGCTGCTTTGTGCAGAAGGCGGACCGACATTTTCCATAGAAAGCAAGGCTAGCACCGCTGCCAAGGTCTCTGGAGGTGGCGCGAACGGCAACAGATAGGCTAAATTCCTGATCAGTTCCTGAGCGGTGAACGAACGCCCCACGGCCAACCGGAGATGTTCTCGCGTGTACTGGGTGGGATTTGTTTGAACGACATCACACTGGCGGGTGAGTGATTAATTGCAAAGTGATCCATGAGTGACTGGTTGGAGGTTGAATTTGCACACGTGATGCGTGGAAAGGATGGCATTGAGGTACCGTGCTAATGAGTTTTAGCTTTACTGTTGTGGTCAGTTTGTGCTCACAAACAATCTCTACCTCTAGTAGGCTCTGTTTCTCGTGTTCCAGTCTTGCAATGAAAACTTTGGAGAGGTGCTCGGTGCCTGAAGGAATGGGATCGACGTTGGTGCGGCGAAGAATGGCGTTCACACGATGGGACGCTGTTGCTGGGAGCCCGTGGCGTCCGAGTCTTCACTGTTATCATCGGCTGACCCAAGATTGACCGCCCACCAATAAAATTTAAGAAATCCACCGAGGACAACGAAGATGACCAAAAAGATGTCAAATTGTTCGACATTCGGCATCAGGTTGGGCCAGATGAAAAATGACAAGCGTGCGATGAGTAAAACAATCAAACCAAGATAGAAAATTTTGGCCAGCAACATGATTGGCCAGAGGATGCATATGATGGGGGATAGGAGGATTAGAAGACCAACATATCCAAGCACGGGATAGCAGTCGGGTATTTTGGTTGCCAAGGTGTGGATGTGCTGATGGCTTGTACGTGCCTGTGCCAGGGTACCTCGGCATTGAACTTCGGAGCCGCTTTCGACACCGCACCATCTCCGCCAAATCAAGAGTCGGAGATTCCATTGTTTTGGGCAGGCGACTGAAACCGGACCTCGACCGCGTAACTTGTCTTGCTCGAACACATTCTGGCCGACGAGTGTGCCGTGCAGGATTTTTCCCCCAGTATATCCATCCGTTGTGTCGGTGAACGTTGGAGGCGCCCGTTCGATGCGATCGAGCTTAATCGTGAACGAATACTCAGCCGGTGGTTCGGCCATGGGATCACGGTACTCGCCGTCGTACGAGCTTGCGGTGGAAGTTTGGTCCAGCGCAAATACAAGCGACGGATATACGACTGTCATAGCTTAGCTCCACAGCAGGTAGCCTTGCATGCTGATCGGAAGCATAAACACGGCGAGGGTGTTGGAAAAAGAAAGCAAGACGTACTGAGGACACTAGCTTAGTTGAGTGTTGCCTCTCAATGTTGTTGTCGTTCCGGGAGATGACAGCGATAGCGAAGATTATTTTGTCGGTCAATTTTAGAAGGTAGAGTCTTATCTGCGCCGGTTTGTGTTCAGCAGCAGGGCCAGGGCCGAGTGTCCAGTCATACGTCAGACGCGGAACTCTGGGAGGGTTTCCTTTTTGGGCTACTCCCTCATTCCCTGCTTTATTTTGTGAATCTCCCTTGCATGAAGCACAAAAACGCTTCTGCCATGTGTGCCGGCGACAAGGTCGCCGGTCTGGGCATGGACTTCAAGATCATGTACAGCACAGGTTGGGAGTGTTCTGCAGAGCGAGTTCCAGACTTCGCCCTTGTCAATGGAACAATATGCACCAAGTTCGGTTCCGACATAGAGAATTTCCTTGTCGGTTGGGTCTTCTCGTATCACGTTGATTGATTCTCCTGGCAAGTTGTTGACGATGGAATTCCAGGTGTTACCGAAGTCGGTGGAGATAAACAGATAGGCTGCGAAATCATCCCTGCGGTATCCGGTGAGTGAAACGAATACCGTTGCCTCATCATACTTTGAGGCGACGACGCGACTGACCCATCTGTTGGGAAGGCCGTTGTTGATCTTTGTCCACGTGACGCCATCGTCCTGCGTCACGTGCAGTTGTCCGTCATCCGTGCCTGCATAGAGCAGGCCCTTTTTCAGTGGGGATTCGGAGATGTCGGTAATGGTTCCAAAGGGTACGTTCCCCTGCCTCTCCGGACCCGGCTTGCTGGACAGATCGGGGCTGATGCACTTCCAGCTATCGCCCCGGTTGTTGCTTTTGAAAAGCATGTTGGCGGCAGCGTAGAGCGTGTTGGAGTCGTAATGCGACAGAATGAAAGGAGTCATCCAATTGAATCTTAGTTTGGTTCCGTCTGGTGTTGG
>DOPG01000328.1:8940-13438 GCA_003513555.1 Rhodopirellula sp.
CAGATTGTTCGGGTCAATCAGTGTCACGTAGTTGTCGCCACCGTGGTCCCACTGCCAGTGCTCAAGGCCAAGGGTCATTGGTTTCGCCTCACCTCCAAGCACGCCGTTGTCCTGGGTGCCGCCCCAGATCCTGTACGGTTCACTTGCGTCTACCGAGATGTCGTAGAACTCCGCGATGGGCAGTGTGTTGACGTGGAGCCAAGTCTTGGCTCGATCATGCGATAGATAGAGCCCACCATCGGTGCCTAGCATGACCCGATCGGGATCGTCGGGATCGATGAACATGTCATGATTGTCGCAGTGGGGGGTTGCACGCCGGGCTTTGTACGAAAGCATGGGGACGGTGCGTTCCGAGATAATCGCGTGCGTTTTGCCTGCATCGGATGAATAGAGAAGGTTGAAACCGCAGATGAAAATCTCGTCTGCATTGTCTGGCAAAACCCGGATGAGGCAAAAGTCATAACCGATACCGGTTTTGACATTGCCCTCATGGGTCTTCCGCCAGCTTTCGCCCTTGTCGTCGGAGCGGTAGACTTCGCCACCCACTGCGCGGTGGTCACAAATGATGTAGAGAACATTCGGGTTTGAGGGCGCAACCGCGATACCCATCCTGCCAACCTTGTCACCGGTAGGAAGCCCCGTGGTCAAAAGCTTCCACGTCTCACCCGTATCAGTGGATTTGTAAATTCCGCTGCCAGCACCGGCGACGACGTTGTTCCAAGCTTTTCTGTCACGCTCCCACGCAACCGCATACAGGGTCTTGTTGTCGGATGGGTCCATCGCGACTTCCACCACACCCACCTTTTCAGAGATGTACAGGATCTTCTTCCACGTCTCTCCGCCATCGGTGGTCTTGAATACGCCACGCTGCTGGTTGTACGAATATTGATGCCCCAGAGCAGCCACGTACACCACATCGGAATCTTCTGGATCAATCAGGACGCGGCCAATGTGGTGCGTGTCGGTAAGCCCCATGTGCTTCCATGTTTTAGCCCCGTCGGTCGACTTGAAAACGCCTGTACCGGCATAGGAACTCCGCGCCATGTGAGGTTCGCCCGTGCCAACCCAGACCAGGTTGGGATCTTTGTCGGACACGGTGACGACAGAAACAGAGAACGTCGATTCGCTTTCGAAGACCGGTTTCCAAGCGGTACCGTTGTTGACTGATTTCCACAGGTTGCCAGACCCGGCTCCTGCGTAAAGGGTCGATTTTCGCTGTTTGACAGACCAGATGCTCTCGATCTTGCCTCCTTGGATTCGCGGCCCTACCGGAATCCAGGGCACATCTTTGAATATTGACTCCTGTCAGAGTTTTACGTGCTGGTCCCATGCCTTCATCCGCGTGGCGGGGTCCGTAGCCCAGTTGTCTGCGCCGTCGGGTTTTTCGGCAACGCAGGTGCATGCGATTGTTGAAGCAATCGCCATCAGAATACCCAAAAGGCATGTTCTCTTGATCATAGAATTTCCGGTTCCACCCATGGTTAGCCAATCGTTGTTCGTAGGCACATCGCCCCAAAGTTGAATCCCTTCAAAACTGATCTTTTCAACTGTTGGGCTGTGTCATGTCTCAATGTAATTGTTGATTGCTTCGGTACTAGCGTTGGGACTTGGCCTTACGCAGTTCTTCCTTCCTGGCGTTCTCGGCTTCGATTCGATCGTAGGCCTCGATTACCGCGGGCGGCCAACGGAACTCTGGTGCGTCGGTGGGATCGAAACCCCTCAAGTGGGGTTGATCCAATCGTTGTAACACGGGCACGTATACCCATTTGTTTTGCCGAAACGTATGGTCGAGCAGCCTTGCGAGTTCCGGACAGTATGTTTTCAACTGCTCGCGGGTAGTCAGGTGGCAGACGATCTCTCCTGTGGGGCCGAGCACGGTGAACGAGTCCGAGCCTCTGCCAGACTTCGGCCGCTTGCGGCCGTTGCATTCGAACCATGTCTGTACGCCTTCGGCCCAGAATTCTGCCACGCCACCGTCGATCGCATACCCACCGAAGCGACCACTTTCCTTGGCTTGGTCGTAGAGTTCCCTCAGTCGAACGTTGAACTCTTCGCCAAGAACGCTGTGAATCCCGTGAGCGAATTCGTGGATGAAGATGTTCTCACCCTTGTAAGGATCGCCCTTCAGGTCCAACAGATTTTCTTCGCCACAACTGACCGGTCTGGATCCCAGCCCACGAGCCCGATAGGCCCACCAAAGTGACATTCCGCGGCAATCGGGTAGGTCCGTTTGCAGTTCGCAGTATGCCATCACGGCTACGAACATTTTGCGTTTTTCCCATAGGTCACGCATCAAGTCAGGTCGATTGGCAAGCATCTTGTTGGCCAGATATCCCGCTTCTCCCAAAGCGTACAGGGAAACTTTCTCTGATCCCGCGACCACAAGTCCATCGGCGACGATGTGTTGTTTGTAGAACGGGTCAAGCGATTTTCGTAGTGCCTGCGGGCTGTATGGATTCAGTATCTTCTCCCAGAGCGCGAAACGTTTGGGCGACAGCTTCTTCAGTTCTTCCAGATGTTTTTTTCCCGCGTCCAGGCAGACGGCATAAACCTGGGCGAATTCGGCGAGATCTTCATGTCGTACTGTATCTCCATAGTCCGAGACCGAGACATTGTCCGCTTTGATGGCCTCGTCCCATTGGTCAAGGATCGTGGGATCGGACTGTGTGGCGACCTGCTCCAGCGTGTGACCAGCTTCATGGGCAATCACCAGTGCATCGGCATGGGGAACAAGATTGATATATCCTTTTCCGCCATGCGCTCTGGCCCCCCCCAGATTCGCATAGATCGCAATGCCGTCTTCACCCTCGTCCGATACAGCCACGCACGCGCTCATGTAGGAACTGTGAAGCTTCTCCAGACGCTTGACCAGTTTTTCCAGCTTCGCGCCCGTTGCGTCTTCGATGGTCAGTTTGAACTGGTCGTCGCCCGAAGTTGCGATCCACTGCTTGCCAGCGACGCGACCGTTTCTCATTTGTACGGGTTCTGGTCCAGACACGACCTCTACTTTGGTCGTGCTCTTCTGCCCGAACGTTTCATAAATCGATTTGAAATGCGTTTTCAGATTGTCTTTCTCATCAGGGGCCGCGGCAACAACGAGACGCATCCCGTAGTTGTAGCGGACCTGCTCGGGACCGACCCATCTGGCGCGTTGTGCGGAACGGGACACGGTCGGCACACTGTGAAACGATCCACTGCGCAGTGCACGCAGTTCGCTTTGTTTGGTGTTCTTAGGGTCAACGCTGGGTGACTTGCTGTAGAAATCCTTGTCGTACCAGTCACTGCAGAATTCCCAAACGTTACCGTGCATGTCATACAGGCCCCAGGGGTTGGGTTTTCTCTGGCCCACTCGGTGGGCGTAGTCTTCCTTCTGGCCGTCTTTTAGTCCGCCGTACCAGCCGTAGTCGATGAGTTTCGACACGTCATCTCCGAACGAGAAGGCCGTAGTGGTCCCAGCGCGACAAGCGTACTCCCATTGAGCTTCGGTCGGAAGAGAAACTGTCATGCCGGTTTTCTGTGAGAGCGTATGGCAGAATTCGATTGCGTCATAAGAGTTCATCCAGACCGCAGGATAATCGTCGATGTTTGCTGGTCTTGGTTGCGCTTTCGCGTACCCCAAGGCTGTCTTTGTCAACCATGGTTCAGTGCCCATGACGGCTTTCCACTGTGCCTGCGTCAACTCGTAGATGCCCATGTAGAAGGGCTTGCTGATCGTGACCTCGTGGACCGGGTACTCATCTGTCAGGTGCTCCTCGTTACCACCGAGCTTGGTGACGGTTTCTGTTGGGGTTTCGTGGTTCCCCATTTTGAACTTGCCGGCAGGAATGAGCACAAGCTTCATCGAGACGCCATTGCCAAGGTCCAGGCTGAGATCTTTGCTGACGGTATCGTTGATCGCGGGATCACTGCCGGAGCGACCCGCTTGGCCAAATGCTACGGGTACAAAAGCCAGCAGCTCAACCGTCAGGATGGCGGCAGTCAGCAGGAAAGACGAAAACGATTTCAGGTAGAATCGGCTCAAGGCAGTCATGGCTGGTTCCTGTGCGTTGGCGGGTCTTGCAATTGCAATATGGTGGTTGGCAGTTACTTCACGCTCCCTTTGGGAGAGCGGAGCCTCAGCGTTAGAGAGGGAGGGAATTGTCACTGATTATTTGTCATTTGGCATCTGTCAATATAAAGCATTCCAAAACTGTCAGCTTCGGTAGCTGGATTCGCAACCGTTCAGGAATCCGCGATGCATTCACGTTTTTCCAAAGTGTTGCTACTCCGGTTACGGGGTTTGAAAGTGCTTCTAAACACAAGCACCTCTTCCGATGACAATTCAAATGAACCTACTGGCAATGATCAACGTGAATTGCAAACAACGCCGATCACGGATTTTGCCTTGGCACCTTGATCTCACAATTGGGAAGCGCCTTTCTAATGGCCTCGACGCCTAACTTAGTAACCTCTGTCTCACGAACGTTGAGTCGTCTTAAGCTAGTTAGCGATTTCAAGT
>DOPG01000111.1 GCA_003513555.1 Rhodopirellula sp.
CATTCGGGATCTGCGCACAATCGCGGCAGCATTTGATCCATCCTACCAGGCCGAACAGGACTTGTGGACGCTTAATCTGTCATGGGACATGAGCGACGTCCTGACGTTGACTTCGCTGACGAGTTTCAATGAAACATCAGTTTTCTCGGTTGAAGATGTTTCCAAAGTTGAGCCTACGATCACCTTCAATGACCTCTCAGCAATTCCGCCGGGGCTCGACCCTCAAGTCGATCTTTACAATGCTGTTTTCCCAGGAGGCGTTGTTAACGACCCACAGATCGGTCCCTCGAATTTATACACCGTGGCCGACCCGTCCGGTGATACAACAGAAGCATTTACGCAAGAGCTGCGACTGCAATCGGATTTCAGCGGCCCTTTCAATTTTAATCTCGGCGCCATCTACGTGGACTACGAGGCAGGCAATGGCGAACTCGATGGATACTACTTCATCAGCAATGCGCTTACTGGGCTGTTGCAGTTACACAACGCATCACTCGCTGCGGGTGGACCATCAGTCCTACCAGGTGTTCCTTTCCCTGGGAGCCTTGATGAGTCCAATGTGGATGGTGATACAAATATCCTCAATTCACTCAACGGCCTGGGACGCAACTACTTCCGAACGGTTTCGCCATTTGAGTTGCAGTCCACAGCGGTTTTTGGGGAGGCATATTATGATATAAGCAATGAGCTGACCTTCACGCTAGGACTGCGTTATACGAGTGATGAGAAGTCTCAAAAGAACATTCCAACCTTCCTCTTCACGCCCGATGCGGTTCGGCCGGATCCTCTCGTTCCGGTTCCTGACCCGGCGACAGAGCTCGCACTGGATGGCAACGTAGATGGAATCTTCAAGGTTGAGTTCGAGGAGGTCACGGGACGCGCCGGTCTTGATTGGCGACCGGATTTTTCGTTTACAGACGATACGCTTTTATATGCATTTTACTCTCGCGGTTATAAGGGAGGCGGCATAAACCCACCGCAACCAGCGGAAAATGCAAACGCATTTCCGTCGACTTTTGAACCAGAGTTCATCAATGCGTATGAGTTCGGCACTAAAAACCTGTTCGCCGAGAGCACTCAACAACTTAACCTGACGGGATTCTATTATGATTATACAGACTACCAGATCACGCAGGTAATTAACCGAGCATCGGTGAATTTTAATGTGGATGCCGAACTGTATGGGTTGGAGATTGAATATCAATGGACTCCCGCAGATAACTGGCTCCTTTCAGCAAACATCGGTCTCCTAGAATCTAAACTGGTAGATGTTTTTGCGATTGACGTTCTTGATCGCACATCAGGTAACTCCGATTTCGTCGTCCTTAAGAACCCGGGAAATTACTCGAACTGTGTCGTATCGGCAGAGGGGTATGCAACAGTTCTGGGCGCCATCGCGGCCGGTCAACTTGCCCCCGGCTCAACAGCTGGGCTCTGTCTTGGTAGTTTCGCCGGTCAGGAGGCTGCGTTTGGATTGGGAGATGTGTCATATGTCGATGGAGATGGCTCAATGCGCGCAACTGGTGCGTTGACGCCATTTGATGGCATCAACAAAAATCTCAACGACAATAACTTGCCTGGAGCTCCCGATACCACAATAAACTTGGCTGCGGAGTATACATTCCCATCTATAGGTGACAGCAACTGGAATGTTACAATCCGCGGAGATTATTATTATCAGGCGGAGAGCTTTTCCCGTATTTGGAATACTCCTCGTGACGAAATGTCGAGCTGGGAAAATGTCAATCTTTCTATTGTCTTAGCCAACGATGAAAATGGCTTCCAAGTTGAGGCATTTGCTAAAAACCTGTTTGACGAAGAGGTGATTACAGGGGCTTACTTGCAAGATGACAGCCCCGGTCTTTACAGCAACGTCTTTCTGACCGAACCGGCATTGTACGGAGTAACAATTTCGAAATCTTGGTGAGCAAGTAGCAATGCAGTCAAGACGCAAGTAAATTATGAGGCCAGACGAGAAGTGGATTTGTCTGGCCTCTCAACTAGGTGGCGTGAGGCAAACCCGAACCAGTCTCTGTACTTCGCGTGACATGATCGGGTGAAAGTGGCAGGTCGCCTCTTCCGTATCACGCGCAACGAACTGACCGCGACCACGTTTCACGCGAGCCTTCACTGAGGCGTAATGTGTCGTGCGTGACTTGATGAAACCCGAGTGCAGCAGGTTCCGTCAAGTCAGTCGGTATCTTATTGAAATGAGGCCCTGGTATCGGCGCGCGCATTGTTTCCGCTTGATGCTATCAGGTGAAATCGTCTTCCACGAAGGGCGATGAGTGGTTCGGATCCATCTTACATTCTTGCATCTCGCACCTCCTCGATCCATTAGTGTTTTCCGGTCATATTGATATACCATTGTGTGGGGTGATCGAGGTGCATGATTCAATGAAATATACTCGTTGAAATTTGCTTCGGCTTGCAGCAGCGGGAACACTCGCTTCCTGTGCGCCGGCCATACGTCAGGCTTATGTCGCGGATGTGATTGTCGTCGGGGCGGGGTTGTCCGGTCTGCATGCTGCGCGTCTTCTCGCATTCGATGGCGCGAAGGTTCTAGTCCTTGAGGCGTCTAGCCGAATAGGCGGTCGGCTGCTGACATTGGAAGATGTGCCGGGTCGCCCCGAAGGGGGAGGACAGCAAGTGGGGCAGTCCTATGCCCGTATTCGAGCGACAGCGAAGAATCTCGGCATCGAAATACAGGACTACCCGCCCCAGGCCCGCAATGCCGCCCTCAGTGTAGGCGGACGAGTCTTTGATGCGTCGGAGTGGTCGGTCGCACCGGAAAATCCCTTCTCCGGGATGTGCAGGAGTCTTCCGCCAACCGCCGCCATGATGGTTGCGTTAGGACGGAGCAATCCGTTCAGCGCAGCTGGGGACTGGCGGGACATTGCACCTGAGCTCGACATTTCCACCGATGCCTGGCTGGCAGATCAGGGCTTTGACGTTCCGTCCCGCCAGCTGATGGATATTTCGCTCAATGGCTACGATCTCAAACCTATTCGATTGCCAATCTTTGGCGAAGCCTGCAGCTCTATCGGGAGGATAGTGCGCTCGGAGTTTCGGGAGGGATTGAGGGCGGGGCATCGCACTTGGCAGAGTGCATGGCACGCAGCTTGCCGGAAGGGAGTGTATGGCTTTCTACGCCGGTCGTGACAGTCGCCGACCGTGGCGACCACGTCGAAGTTTCGACCGAGCGAGAAACGCTGCGTGCACCGTTCGTGATCTCGACGATTCCGTTTGCGGCGATGCGCGAGAAAGTGCGTTTGGAAGGACCACCGGATGACGAGAACCGGCGCTTGCGTTCGGACGCGATATCCGGACTTTCCTAAACGCCAATTCAACAAATTCATGTCGTTCCGGAAAATCGCTACTGGGAAGCAGATGGGCTGCCCATCGATATGTGGACGGATAGTCCCATTGAGCGAGTTTTTGCAAACTATGATGAGTCCGGAGAAGTTACCAGTCTGACTTGCTGGATCAACGGGCGCGGTGTCATGCCAGATGCTTCAGATGATGCCCTATTCGATCTCGCGGCTTCGGAGCTGCATCAGATCCGGGGTGCCAAGATCCGGGGTGCTCGAGTCGTCAGATGGGACGCTCGTCAGCCTTTCGCTGGCGGTGCCTACATGCATTGGGCGCCGGGGCAGATACGCCGATGGGCCGAGCGAATGGGTCAATCAGCCGGGCGGATTCATTTTGCTGGCGAGCAGCTCTCCTATATGCATACGGGAATGGAAGGTGCGATGGAGTCTGGAGAGTGGACAGCCTTTTCTGTGATGCAGGAAATGGCCGAGCGCTGAGGCTGTTAAACTGGGGCGACGAGTGTGTCTTGCTCAAGCTGTGTTTTTTACGTGTTCAGTCTGGTCTGCTCCCGGCAAAGAGGGCCTAAGTTCGAGTTTGGTCCTGGCGCGCGGAGAAGAGTATGGGGTTGACCGCCTACGCCGGTGTCCATCTTGGCCCGCCGGAACATATCCGTTCCGACAGCGGCTCGGAGTTTATGCCAGAGCCCTTTCGAATGGCTCGAGCGGATCGGTGTGAACGCGCTCTATTGCGAACCGGCGAGCCCATGAACAGGATACTGCGAAGGCTTCACTCCAAATCAGGAATGGATTGCTAGCGAGGGAAATCTGCCTCGATTTGCCCGAGGCCTAGAACGTGATTGAAACGTGGAGGCTGCATTCCTGCGCCGCCGGACGCGTTCCGCTATGGGGTGCCGGCTGCCTGCGCTAAAAAGCTCTTGCTTGCGGCGCTCCGCCATCGCGAGCGTGCAAGAGGTTTGTGTGTTTCAATGTTAGAGTCGCTGTAGGAACCAGAACCTAGGTGAGTATGGGTAGTTTGTTGCCACCT
>DOPG01000036.1 GCA_003513555.1 Rhodopirellula sp.
CTGCATCCGCGAGCGAATGAACTTCTGTGCTTCGCCCGCGTCGCGGCTATCATTCACGTTCGCTTCGTACAGAAGTTGCAGTACGATTTCGCGGGCTCGGCGACGGCTGGACATACAGGCCTGGACGGTGAATGGCTTCAGAAGGAAAAACTTGAGCGTTGCAAGCGGATTGTAGGGGCAATACGGTAGAAGGTCGATTGGGGTGACACACGGAATATTGCCACAAAATCGACGCACCTCAAATTTCGCAATGATCCGCCGAATCCACAGTGATCCAACGTTTTCTGGCAGCCGTGTTCTGCCAAATTTAGCGTCACAGACTCAGGCAGCCTGATGAATCCGTTAAATTAGCGAAGAGCAGTATCAGTTCAGTACCGTGCTGAGCTCAGCTAGTCAGCCGAGGCTTTGCATGCCCTATGCTGCTGGCGTTGCCAGAACTCACTGCAAACGCCTGCCCCTCCACACGCTTGCACCTGATGCAATGACGATCCGTCACAATCTCGGAGACACCGTCGATGAAAACTGTTCAGTTTATTATTTGTTGGATCATTTGCACGCTTGCCTGGATACCATCGGCAGAGGCAGAACTGCGGGCTGGCGCAGCGATCGTTGACATCACCCCGCAGCAACTGCCAGTTCTTGTCAACGGCGGCATGCTGTCGCGATCAGCCAGCGAGATCAAAACCCATGTCAACGCCCGCGCCGTAGTCGTTGATGATGGGAAGGAACGTCTCGGGATCGTTGTCGTGGACAGTTGCATGCTTCCCAAATTCCTTCTGGATGAAGCCAAGAAGCTGGCAGCTAAGAAAACAAACATGAAAGCAGACCGAATTCTGATTTCGGCAACTCACACGCACACGGCACCTTCTTCTTTTGGCTGCCTGGGTACTGAACCGGATCCTGCCTACGTTCCTTTCCTCAGGCAACGCTTGGTAGCAGCTCTGGTCGAAGCCGAGAAAAAGCTACAACCCGCCCGTGTGGGCTGGGGCGTGGCAAAAGCAGATCAGTTCACTGCCTTACGGCGTTGGGTTCGTCGACCTGATCGCCTTGCTGACGACCCGTTCGGCAATCCTACAGTGCGCGCCAACATGCATGCAGCAACCCAACCAGATGATGTGACCGGGCAATCGGGCCCTGAAGACCCAGATCTATCGATGATTGTTTTTCAGGCGACTAATGGAACGCCCATCGCTGCACTCGCAAACTTCTCGATGCATTACTTCAGCGACAAGGCGATCAGCGCCGACTACTTTGGCCTGTTTTGTGATGGTCTGCAGCAGTACGTCAAACAGCGGCACCCTGGTTCTGAAATGGTTGGAATCATGTCCCACGGCTGCAGTGGAGATGTTTGGCGACGCGATTACATGACATGGAAGAGCGGCGAAAGCCCAACAATCGAAGGCTATACCCAAGGCCTGCTCGCCATCGCAAAAACAGTCTATGAATCAGTTGAATTTCAGGAAGATGCCACACTGGCGATGGCAGAGTCACGGATTCCCATGAAGTACCGCGTGCCCAACCGCCAATTACTGGACTGGTCCCAACGAATCGTGGATGCCATGGAATCTGACGCTCCCAAAGATCGGCTCGAAGTGTATGCAAGAGAGCAAGTTCTTTTAGACCAAATGCAATCGACTGAGATTGTGGTGCAGGCAATCCGCCTCGGAGACATCGCCATCGCTTCAACCCCCAATGAAACTTACGCACTGACAGGTTTAAAGCTAAAAGCTCAAAGTCCTTTTCCCAAGACCATGGTGATTGAACTAGCGAACGGCGCCGATGGCTACATCCCCCCACCCGAACAGCACTTGCTGGGTGGTTACAACACGTGGGCGGCCAGATCGGCGGGACTTGAGGTGACCGCTGAGCCGCGGATCGTTGCGACAGCGGTGAATCTGTTGGAAACCGTGACCGAGAAACCCAGACGGCAACCTCGCGAAACCACAGGTAAAGCAGCCAACCGATTGCTCGCAGCAAACCCCGTGGCTTATTACCGATTTGCAGAAACCGAAGCTCCGGTTCTCGTCGACCAGTCTGGCAATCACCATGACGGCGTCTACGAACCGGGCGTCTGCTTTTACTTGCCCGGCCCCGACGCCCGCCAACCCGACGCCCGCCAACCCGACACCCCAGAGCATCAATACACCATTGATGGGAACGTGAATCGTTGCGTTCACTTTGCAGGCGGCCGCGCCCGAACTCGACTCGCCTCGTTAACCGATTCCTACTGCATCAGCATGGCATTTTGGAATGGAATGCCAAACGATGCACGGGCGACCACAGGATGGCTGCTTTCCAATGACCACCCCCACGCAATTAGCCAAAACGGTGAGCACCTCGGGATCAGTGGAACTTCATCAAAGGCCAAGCCAGGACGTTTGATGCTTCAACAAGGGATTTCTGCACCAGTGTTGGGAAAGACAGAAATTCCACGCTGGAAATGGAACCATGTGTTGCTGGTCAAGGAGGGTAAACGACTACGGGTTTACCTGAACGAAAATCCGGAACCTGAAATCGACGTCGCGGTCGAACCCTCAAGCAACCGTAACGTCAGCACCTACTTCATCGGCGGGCGCAGCGATAATCAATCAAACTTCGAAGGTCGAATTGATGAGGTTGCCTTTTTCCAAGGCGTACCGACGAGTCTGCTGCCACCAGGCGGGCCAAGGAGCAAATGAACCCAGATGGCTTGAACTGGTCGATGTGAGCCAATGGTCGATGTGAGCCAATGCCCACAGCGACCACTAAATCAGCCCTGCCGCACGATCACAAAGATCCTGGGCTTCGTCCTGCGTCTGGGCTTCAGCGATCAGCCTGACAATCGGCTCGGTGTTGCTTCCCCGAACGAGCAGCCATTTATCCTGCCATACCAGCCGTAAACCATCACCGGTCATTGGTTCCGCGTCAGGATGCGCATTTATCAGGCGGTCCAACAAAGCGGGCAACTGCTCAGCGGTGACCTGAGCCACCGATTTGACGATATGAAATTTGGGTAAAGCGTCCGCTAGCTCCGCCAATGAGTTCCCGCTGCTGGTCATGAGATCCAATACCTGTGCCATTCCGACAAAACTGTCTCGCACATATCCCACACGAGGATCAATGGGGCCACCATTACCTTCGCCCCCGTAGGTCGCGTTCCGGGCAATCATCATATCGGCGACATTCGCCTCCCCCACTGCGCTTCGATAGGACGCAACCCCCGCCTGCTGAGCCAGACTTTCGCTCATGCCACTGGTCGCACCATTGATGACGATCGGACCACGCGTCTGTGAATCAGCCATCGCCCGCTGTACACAAAGTGCGAGCGTGTACTCTTCACCGATATAACGTCCAGCACCGTCCACCAAAGCCAACCGGTCCGCATCTGGATCTTGGCAAAATCCCACGGCACAACCATTTGCGCAAACGCTTTCCGCGATCCCCTGAAGATTCTCGGCCGTTGGCTCTGGCACATGCGCAAACTGGCCATCGGGAGTCTCTCCCACCAAAACAACGTCGCACCCCAGTTTTTCTAACAATCGCTTACCCAGCAGTCCTCCTGCGCCATGATTGCTGTCCAGTAGAACGCGATGTCTTGCTTGAGCAATTGCAGCGACGTCAACTGTCGCCAACACCTTTTCAAGGTGAGGCAAATGCGGGTCCTCACAATTTGTGATCGTGCCCAGTTGGTCAAAAGGTGCCCAATCGGCTTCACGAGCAAAATAGGCATCCCGGATGGCGCTGCCGGTCTTGGCATCCAGCACTCGCCCGGCAGGGCCGAACAACTTGATTCCGTTGTAGGGCGGTGGATTGTGGCTGGCAGAAATCTGAACCGCCCCAGCAGCATTCAATTCGCGCACCAAGACACCAATTGTGGGTGTTGCCGCAACGTCCGCATCAATGCAGTCGCGGCCGCTAGCCGTCAGGGCAGCCGTAATGGCACGGGAGAGCATCGGGCCACTGTTGCGGCCATCGCGACCGATGATGATTGGACCAGCAGGCAACTTGGACGCAAAAGCGGCAACAAAACGAGTTGCCACTTCCGGCGTCAGAGTCTCTCCAACGTTTCCACGTAAACCACTGACGCTAATGATCAATTCGCTCATATTTCTCCAACCCTCTTATCCCTCGTTGCCAGTTTCCATCGTCTGCAAATAGAATCGTAATGACCAGTCTTGGCGAGGTGTTGTCGGTCTTTTCTTTTCAACCATATTTCTGTTGGTAAAAATGAGCAACGTGGAACAAGTGAAAAAGTCTCTCGAAGCGATCAAATCTGCCGTCTCCGCCGGTAAACTAAGCCAGACCGCCGCCGAAAATGTCACAGCATGGCTAACCGAGGAAAGGTACGCTGAGTATCAAGGTACCGTCATCGAACACATTGAAGGCGAAATGTGGCAACCCCTCGATGATGCCTTTTGGACCATCATTCCCTTCGGTACCGGTGGTCGACGCGGACGCATGTATCCCATTGGCTCCAACGCTATCAACGACCGCACCATCGGCGAGAGCGCCCAAGGACTGGCAGATTACGTCGTTGACTATTGGGGGGGCAAGAAAAATCTCTCTTGCGCGATTGCCTACGATACG
>DOPG01000104.1 GCA_003513555.1 Rhodopirellula sp.
TGCTATTCCAAGTGGCTGCTATTCCAAGTGGCTGCTATTCCAAGTGGCAAGGTGAATCAGGGGTTGAAGCTTAACACCCCGTCCGAACCGCCAATGGCTTGACCGCTTGCTCTCGCTCGGAATGCCGATATCTGGACATTGAACGTCTTAGTAAACCCGCCAGCGTCGTTCGTTAGCGTGAAAACGATGTCCGAAATACCGGCAAGGCTTGTTGACTCAACACCAACCCCAAGGCTGTCGGGTTGGGCTGTGACGTCACTTGCCGCCTTCTTGTCACTGCTGGAGTTGTGGTTTGTCGCAAAGAAATTGAAACTTGAACCGTAACCTGGGGCTACGACGTTGACTGAAAAACCACTCGCGCTGGTCGAGTGAGCAAACAAACCCAAGCCCCGAACTTTTTCACCCTTCTTGTCAGAGAGGATTTCTAGTTCACTAAGACCAAAGGAAGCTAAGTCTTCTGCATCGCCCCTCGTTGCAGCAAAGCCGACGAAGAGTAGTAATAAGGCAGCGCGTTGCATTTCACAGAGTCCGTTTCATTTTTAATCAGCGAGGGAGAGTCTCGCACAGCAAAGCTGCTATCTCCGACTGCCTCGGTAGTATAGGAGGCCTGTGTCGACACGTGTGCATGGGGCAACAGGAAAGAGTGAGGGTTATGGGGGGATTTCCGCGGCTGTCACGCCCAGCTTGGGTGCCTGGGGTGTCTGGGTTGCTTGCGTGCCTTCGCTGTCAACCTCATCGGAAGGACGTGTTTTTAGCGCAAGTCGTTGTCTCAGCCAACCTGGAAAGGCTAGGTGACTAGGTCCTTCGGGACTAAATAGAGGCTGTTCTGCCAAGTGACCAACATAGAGGTATCCCGCAATCACAGTGCTGGCACTTTGCGGTGCAGGGGTTGAGTGTGACGGATGGCGAATTTGGCTAGTTCTGGCTGTTTCTATGCAATGCTCGTGTTGGTTTATGGATTGGATCGGAAAGTTACCGATTAATTAATTACAGGCATGTGAGGTTGTCCACGCCGCCATCCCAAACTTTCTAATGAAATCGACAGGTGTACGATGTTGCGTTTTTTTGCAGGTCTGGCATTCACATCTTTGTTCGCGGTAACGCTTCTTGCGGAAGAGCCGGCTCGAGCCTATCGACTGACTCCCAAAGCTGAGGCGACTTTAGGTCAATTTGGGCTCTCCGACTTAGCACCCATCACACAGGGCAAGGCTCGACATGTGAGGGGTTTGGGCGGTGTAGCCGCGACCAACGGGCTAAGTCTGGTCGTCGGGGCGATCGTCGATCCCGATACCTCCAGCAGCATCTTTGGAATCGATGCCAACTCGGCAATCTCGTTGCTTGAGATTTGTGGTCCCGTAGCCGAAACAGATCCGTTCCATCAGCAGGAATCCACTCTCACGTTGGATCTGGAGGTAGGAAGTTTCTCTGCCGCACTGCTAGGCGGAGCGGGCGGCGCGGCCCAGGCTCTCTTCCGTTGATAACTCGGCTCTTTAGTCCTTTACTCCTTGAGTACGTGAGTAGAGTTCTCAAGGCCTGGCAGGAAAAGGTCAGTAGTTGAGTCCGAGCAAGAAGGTAAACCCGCACAAGTTCAGGTAGCGGTTGTCGGCCCGCGACAGCGTTTCGACTCGGCCTCCAAACTGGTCATTTGGATCTTCGAGAAACGCGAAGGACTGGCTCTTCGATTCATGTTTCCCTGTATCCCAGGATTGAATCTCAAAACCCAATCTGCAGATCCAGAGTGCACGGTTGCACATAATGGGGGTGCGATGTTCAAGGCCAAACTGGATCTGTGTTGTTACTAGCGACTTCTCGTCATCGATGCCGAGCGTAGCCTTATCTCGCCCGCGAGCAATACCTTGCGTGACAACTCCATCGCCAGTTGCCACAACCGATTCGGTCATCGATTCACTGTAGGTATCCGCCCATAAAGCAGACACTCTGAAGTTTGCATAAAATCGCCAAGGAAAGCAGGGCGAACCCAGGCTGCACGCATCGCAGCCACCACCACATCCACCGCAGTTGCCGTAGGTGCTGCAGTTCGATTCGCAGCAGCCGAAACATCCCGTGCTACCTGGATCAATCATCCCGTAAGGCATGCGGGCAGGACTGCCAAGGCACCACGGGATGGTCTTGCGAAGCTCAACGAAAAATGTTGGGCCGACACCTTCCATGCTGCGATAGCTCCGTGTGTTGCCAGATATTTCTAGTAATCCCTGCGTGTTGCTGGAGAGCGTTGTAAATTCGCTGCCTTGATATTCAGCGAATCGGACGCCACAAGCTGTCATCAAGTTGCATCCGAGAAAGCAATATCTTTGCATGAGGTCAATGTCAAACGTTTCCAAACCCACTTTTGAGTTGGTGGAAAAAACAGGTGTCAGGTCTTGGTCCTGCCAAGCATCGTGATTACTGTATCCACCTTCATAAGCCCAGTAGATAAAGCGAAAACCGATATTCTTTGCTTGGATGCCCAGAGTGATCCGGTTACCAAATCCGAATGCGTCTTCGCCTGAGAATTGTTCAGCTTGCGTTGATATGGTGTCCATCATGCGGACCCTAGTCGTTCCAGGGGTCTCGGCGGCGAGGAATGTGAATTCATTCCCAAAGTAAAAGCCACAGGAAATCGCAGACTGAAAGCAGGTGCCGAATTTTCCTGCGAGGTGTCCGATCATTTTCTTGTCTTCATTTCCACTTTCCTGTGCGGACGGTGGTTCTGGATCTGGCTGTTCCTTTTCCTCATCTTCGCCATCCGGAGTGGCATTGTCGTTCGCGATACTGTTCTGGGGCACGACCGGTGTTGCGGTTGGCAACATCATCGGCGCCGCATTGCCAGACGAATCCAAGACGGCCGGTCTCAGTTGCCATGCACCGGGGTCTTGGTCGGCTTGTTCGTAGAGATTTGTTGCCTGAGCTGATGTTGCATTGGGATTTGTTGGGCTCTTCGCTTCTGACACGTCAGCGGTTGTTATGGCCTCTACGTGGTTCGCTGAAATGCGAAGGCTTGCGGACTCGGGGGCTGCATTCTCGACAGACGGCAGGGTTAGTAGCGGAGCAGCGGAATCAGCGATTGGCTCCCAGTAGCCTTCGTCATCAACAATTTCATCATCTTTGTTGAGTGCTGTCGCAACGGTCACCTTCTCTGTCGCGGTGCTGGTAGCTCTGACGTACTGCTCTTGGTCTGGAACAGTCGCAATCACTAAAGGAGAGAAAACACCTTCCGCAGGGATGCCTTCGTATTGGTGGG
>DOPG01000137.1 GCA_003513555.1 Rhodopirellula sp.
AAATAGCGGAACTTCGACACTTACAGCGGATCGAATGCATCTGTGGGCAAGAGATGAATCCGAAATCGATGCAACGGTCGGTGCGGTCTCCATCGGCTTCAGTTATGCGCCTGGCTTTGCCGGAGCATTGACCATTGATGTGGCGGTGGCCAATAACGAGATCAGCAGTAATGTTGAGGCCTCTGCCGAGTCGTCGACCATCACACTCAATGAAGCAGGTGAGTCAACGATCGTTGCCGAGCAAAATGCTAACATCGATGCATTATCGATCGCCGTAGCCTTGGGTGCAGGGATTTCCACCGGTGGTTTGGCTCTGGCTGTGACCGGAGCTGGCGCCAACTCACTCAACTCCATCACGGGTGATACCAAAGCATTTCTCAGTACTAGCACCCTGACGAGCTCGAGTGGTCCTCCTGCGATCAATGACGTCGACTTGACACTCAATGCCACCAATGCAGCCGATATCGATGCGACCATTGTTGCGGTCGCGTTGGCTGTTGCGGGATCCTTGGGCAGTATGGGTGCCGCCGCCTCCGTGCCGATCGGTGCAGCAGTCACAGAGAACAATATTGGCTCCGCGTCGGACCGGAACGAGGTCAAGGCATTCATCACAGATTCGACAGTAGCAATTTCAGGTGATCTGGAAGTTCACGCAAACTTTCTTGCAAGGATTAACGCCGGCGTCGGTGCAGGGGCAATGGGAGTCGCTCTCGCAGGCGGAGCGATCTCTGGTGGTGGCTTGGCGGCAAGTGGCTCCGGTGTTAGCGCCACAAATGATGTGTTCGCGGATGTAAAAGCGAATCTGGCAGGCGGGAGTGGTAAAAAGATCACCGCACAAGATATTGATTTGAAGGCCACTGATTTAACGGACATCGACGCTGATGCGGGGGCTGCTGCCCTGTCAGTTGTTTTCGGTGGAGCAGGGGCCGTTTCGGGTGGAGTCACGCTCGCCATCGCCGCTTCCATCGCCAAAAACGAGATCAATAATCAAGTTCATAGCTATATCCAGGACTATGCTGCCAGCGATGGAATCGTGGCCACGGGTGATTTGACGATTGCGACGATAAACAAAGCTGAAATTGATGTGCACTCTCACGCGGCGTCGCTCACGGTTGGGGTCCAAGCCAGCTTCGCAGCACTCGATATCTCGCTTTCCGGCGCGGGTGCGAGTTCGGAGAACATCATCAGCAATGATGTCAGGTCGTATATCAATAACAGCAAGGTCACGACGAACAGTGACTATGAGTACCAATCCGACCACGTGTTTGCAAATACTGAGACACTTGCAACGAATTCCAAGGTACTTGTGGTTCGCGGTAACAGCACAGGTGCTTTGACACGAACGGGGCAAATCTATCAATACACAGGTCCAAACTTAACGCAGGGTCAGTCGGTTGCTGGTGTGCCAACTGCCATTCAATTGAGCACCTATGATTATCACACCAATCCAAACTGGACTCTCATCAAAGACACGGGCACCATTCTTTCCGCGTCAGGTACGAATGCCGCAACAGTCCTTTCATCCGATGACAGCGACCAGCTGATTTATTTTTCGGAGGATGTGGGGACGATCGCGAAGCAGGGAGACTTTTACCGATACATCGGTGCCGCGAAGTACGCCACCAATGTCATCCCGCAAAATCCCCTCCGTGTACCGACCGGCATTGATCCCGCATCCCGTGTCATTAGCTACCGCACTCCAGACGATACAAACGTTGCCAACATTGACTTGGGTACCGCCGATCTCAGTGATCGAACGGAGTGGGTTTATGAGGGACGCGGGATTATTGCGCAGAGTCAAAGTTTCACGGTGGCACCAAAAGCCGAGGTTGCGTTCAATAATTCGCAAATTACGAATGGTGCAATCGCAGTTTCAGGTCACGGCTTACAGGACGATGATATTGTTCGTTATGAACGGCAAGGTAGTGATGGCCTTGATCTTGGCGGCCTGATTTCAGGAAACGAATACAAGGTGCAAGTCGATCAATCCAACCCGCAGAGTTTCCGACTTTATGATATCTCTGGGCAGCAAGTTTCCATTCAGCCCGGCAACTCGCCTGTGACACTTGTCAATGTATCACGTGATCCTCCTGCTGCATTCACAGACTACCATCGGCAAAAGCTGACGTTCGGCACAACTGGATCAGGCACGTTTACCCTGAGGCTTGGTAATTCCACAACGGCACCGATCATTTTTTCCAGCGATATGTCGGCGGGGATCCAAGCCGCGATCAACGAATTTGAAGAATTCTCGGACGTTCAAGTTGCAAAGGTAAATTCAGGATCGATTGATCAAGAATATTTTGTCAATCGCGTCCCAAATGACGTATCAGACATCGAGTTCGACGAGGCAATTCCCGGTCCACAAGCGGCAAGCAATCACAAACTGGTTCCGGTGGCTGAGAACCCAGTGGTGTTCCTCAGTAATGACATTCAAGGCGGCAGTCGTGGTGATCTTTATCGCTACCGCTCCGGTTCCTCCACGAACTCTTTCACCGATCGAGAAACTTGGGAATTTCTGGGCAATAATCTGCAATGGAATAGTCGTGTTCACATCGATGCTTTTGCCACAAACCGAATCACCGCAATGACGGGCGCTACGGCCGGATCCGTCAGCGTTGCGGCATCACCATTTGGGGCCGCAGTGGGAGGAGCAATCGGCGCATCAGTGGTCAATAATTTAGTTGGAATTGATTCGGACAAAGGCAACCCTCTCTCCGCAAAAGTGCATAGTTACATCGAAGCCAGCACAATTGATGCGGCGGGCAGAGTCGATGTCCTTGCTACACAGGTAGATCAAGTCGACTCTGTGAGCTACGCGGGTGCCGTTGCCGTTGCCGTTGGTGCTGTGGGCGGCACCGGAGCGGGCGCAGGGGCATCGACGAAAACCTATATGTCAACAGAGGTCTTGGCGTACATCAAGAATTCAGATGTTATCTCCAATCACGGTGACATTGAAATCAAATCGACCTCCGCTTCCACAGTGGAACGCAGCCAAGCCGTTGGTGTTGCCATCGCAGCCGCCATCGCTCCTGTGGGTGCGGCGATCAGCGTGGGGGCCTCGCTATCTGAGACGCTGACCCAAAACACGGTCAACGCATACGTTCTCGATGATTCAACAGGCTCAACTCGTTATAAACTTGATGCAGCGAACGACGTGGCCATAACAAGTTCTGCGATCACTCTGGTCGACGATGTTAAAGCGGTCACGGCCTCTGTGGCAGCGGGCATCGCAGCGGTATCTGGGGGCGGTGTAAGCATCATCAATGATGTCAACAACTCGTTGCAAGCTTATGTGAAAAGTAAGCCGCGCGCGGGCGACAACAATAACCCAACGAGCTATCACATTGAAACGGGCGAAAATTTTAACCTCGCCGCACTTGAGTTTGTCTACTTGATAGCTGATGCGGGAGTCGGGGCCGCAGCAGTCGGACTCGGAGGCGCCCTCGGTGTTGCTTTAGCTGAAAATAAATCTCGCAGCACAATCAAGGCGATCGTCGAAAGCACAAAGGTCACCACCAAGGAGGACTTTGTGGTAAGTTCTCGTGCAGTTAACCATCTGCCGGATACTTTCTCCATTGCAATCTCGGCAGGTCTCGTCGCGGGGGCCGGTAACAGTGCGAAAAGTATTGTCCAGACCACTGTGGAATCAAAGGTGTGGAGCGGTAGCATCATCGATGCCGATTCTGACATCTTAATCTCTTCGGATGCTTACACACGCGCCCGTGCCAATGGTGCGGGTGGCGTCTTGGGTGGGGTTGCTGTTGGAGCCATGACTGCCGACATTGAACTTGGTAATCGAGCGACCGGGAACGCAGATGTGCTGACGGTCATTGGAAATCCAAGCGTAACGGATCGTACCAGCCTGACTGCGCTGGGTAACATCGACGTACAAACTTCCGGCCACGATGACCTCTATGCTGAAACGACCGCAGCGGGTGGTGGCGTTGTTGCGGCGCTCGGTGCATCGACACATGTTTGGTCAGACTACAACTCTGAAGTGTCAATTGGCCAACGGTCAGAGATCACGGGCTCGACGGTGACCATCAGTGCGAATCATTTCCGTGACATTGATGCAGAAGCCGACTCTTACACCTTTGCCTTGTTGGCAGGTTCGGGTGCGGGGCAAACGAACGAAACCTTTGGTGACTCGCGCGTCACCATCAAAGACCATGCAGTCATTAAAGCAGAGAATCTCTTTATTGATGCGATTAATAGTTATGAAAAGAACCACGTTTCTGAGAAAGAAGGGGTCAACCTGCGTACTGCTGGGGCCAGTCTTGCGGGCATCAGTGCGTTAAGCAGCACGACGCGAATCGGCACCTCGGGCAATCCCCTGCTCGCAGATATCAACATAGCTAACGGGGTCGAACTCACGGCAGAAGCACCTCCCGACTCAGACAAACCAAGCGTGTTGTCCATCCAAGCTTTCGCAGAGACCAAAGCTTACGACCAGATTAGCATCAACTCTGTCGCTGGCATGTCTATCAATGTTGCGGTAGCAGACCTTGATTCCGACACGGATGCGTTAGTTACGATCGGCAACGGTGTCATCACGAACAACAGTGGCGATGTCCATATCAACACGCGTTCACGTTCATCGCTTAACGGATCAGCCACATCAATCATTGCATCCTACTTGAGTACGTTGGCAGTATCAGATGTGAGAGGTGACGCAAACGTGGACAATAAGGTCCAACTCAACGGCACCCGGGTCACTGGTAATGACATCTACATTCAGGCTGGGCGTGATCGGACAGGTAACGTCAATTTGATGGATGGATATGTTCAATCGCAATTGACGATGTTCTCGACATTTCCCTCAATACCTGTGCCAATTGTTGAAACTTCGATCAATGAATCAAATCTTGTAGATATCACAGGTAACGCGGAAATTCGCGCCCGAGGTGATGTGATGCTGATTACTGATCCGAGTGCAGCACCAGACGGGGTACTCATCAAAGAATTCGCCGCAATGGTACTAGCGGTTCCCCCAATCCCTATCCCGCCTCAGCGCAATGACGGTGATTTCAACCAGACTGCTACTGTCACGGTGTCGCCGCAGGCCATCGTCGAAGCAGGCTCTGCGAGCGAGGCTAACGTGGCGATCCTGCCGTTACCGGATGATTCGGATGAGCGTGCAAGCATTGTAAACGGAGCCTCACTCACGGCTGCTGAACGGACAGCGTACAGTAGCACGCACAGCCTGAGTTTCAGCGCGGACGTGGAATACGTTTATCAGCATCTGAGTGCGGACCAAATCAGTGTTCAGGTGTACGGAGACACGTACATCTACACCGACGTTCCCACCGCCCTTCCCACCGGAGCTACGCCGAACACCTATTACCTACTGAACTCGAGCCATCTCTCCGATATCGAAGCGGACTATGCCTCCGTGGTCATTGCGAACGAAAACTTCAGCGACACTAGTAAGTGGACGGCTGTCTGCACCGGTGCGAATTGCCTCACTGTGAGTGCCCCGGCGAATTCGGCATTTGATGTTTACAAACAGTCAAACGTGAAGGGTCTCAAGGATAAGGTCAATAACAAGATCTATGCCATTCGACCGGCATCGGTCGCACCCATTCAATTTCAGTGGGTGCAACTTAAAAACTTACTTCAGGCTGAACTTGATCAAATTGCCGAGTGGATGATTGAGCATATCGGTGATTTGAAGCAAATCGCCATTTACGAAGCGCGAAGGGAACAGATTCTTAGCGAGATGAAGTCACTTGGGTTCACCCAAGCGGGTTCTGAGGGGAACAACCAGCCAGATGGAATCGTTCCTCAGAAGGACCTCTCTACGCTGTTGGTCGAACTCCCACCGGTCACCTCATCACCGGGGTCCATTTTTGTTGAACAAGATAATGACACCAGTCCGGAAAGTGCAAAGTGGCGGGCGAGCAGTGGTGCAAATATCTCGATCAACAACCGCACCACTTTTGGACTGAATGTCGGAGACGTTCGCGTTTTAGATAAAGAACGCGTCGTTATCACGGAAAATGATGATGGGACTAAGAGGTACGTCAGTTTCGCACCAGGTGCCATTTTCGTCAATCAAACAGGACCGCAGGTTCATAATCGGTCAGCCTCCGCTTCTGTGATTTTAAGGACGAGTGATCGAGTGTTGATCGACTCAAATGCTGGTGATTCAAGAGTTACAGTTGGGCAAACCTACCGTTACATTGGGGCTGCTTCTGGGATATCCTTCACGCCGAACACCGAAGACTACAGCCAAACTAGCAAATGGGAGCTGCTCCGCACTCCTTACGTGGAAATTCGACAAGAACAAGATGTGCTGTCCGGAGTCAACGGAGACCTGAGGAGCCAGTTTCCAGATACTCCACCTCAAAACCTGTATGTGGTCGGTGAAGTTCTGAATGAGAATGGGAATCTGCTCATTCGAAATAAAGAGGGTGGCATCTCGATTTCAGGAAGCACGCGATCTGCCAATACTGTGATCGAATCGGCCGGTAATTTCACACTGAATGCCGATGCTTGGTTCCATTCCAACGCAGATCCGCGGCAGTACGTCAACCTCACTGACTGGCGTAGCGAGGCGGTAGCCAACCAATACACCAACAGTGGTCGACGGCTAGCGGGAGATACGGAATGGACGCAGGAGTTCTTGCCGAACATCCTAAGACCGGTGTCAAGCATCAGGGCACTGGGCACCATTGATATCACCGCTCAATTCATCAACGTCAATGGTTTGATTCAGTCGGGTTCTCCCGATCTGGTCCTCAATATCACATCAGATTTCAATCCAACGGCATTCACTTTCTTAGCCAACGAAGATGGGACAGCGGTTCAGGGTGTCAACTTCGGTGAAGTGGATCAAATTCCTGTCGACGCATTCTACAATCCGGCAACAGACAAGATTACTGTCCGAAAGATCAAGGCCTCGGGAGGAGAGATCAACCTGACCGGTCGCATTTTAAGTACCGGCAACGGGGAATTGCGGGTCAGTGACGGCCAAACGTCGCTGACCGTCAACAATCAGTCAAACTACGACTTGAACTTCGAATCGATCGACCTCTCAGGCGCTTCACCGGGTAGCATTGTCATCACTGACCTTCTGAAAGGAAGCGACACAACGATCCAGCGTACCACGTACGCGGGCGGTGTCACGTCGAGAGGCGCCGCAAGCGCCGCGACTGTGGAAATCGGAACACTCCAATGCACACTGGGTGGCAGTGTTGTCGATTGCGCGGCGAACATCAACAATCAAAATGTTGTTCAAAAAATCGTATGGGCCGACAGTACCACCCATACGCCATCGACAGGGCAATACACACCAGTCCCCGGGATTTACTATGCTTGGACGGAGGGACAAAGTAAGACGGAAACGACGGTAACCAAATACGAACAGAAATCATTCAATCTTTTTGGTGGTGGAACTTCATTCGAAGATTTCATCAGCAACGACAGTGGGTACACCAGTCGAGATACCGTCTACACGGATGCTCAACCACTCCTCGAATCGGAAACACTGCTAAACCCTGCAAATACCGAGGGTCGTGATTCAATGGTCACGCTATTCGGTACGACAAACGCGAATCCGATTCCGACGGCCAATTACGGAGTCAGGTATCACAATGCGAATATGGGAAGTCCGGTCACCGAGATTGAGGAGTGGGAGACCGGCGGCGGATGGATGCAAGACAAAGTGGCCCACACGAAAATCACACAGGTTCAGGGCGTCAAGGATTTCTACAACCATGCAATCAAGGCAGAACAACCGATCAACATTGTGTTTGACCCTGGCAGTGCGACTCATGATACCGATATCCAAATCACCACAAATGGGACGAACGTCCATTTTGGAGGCATGGTCAAAACAGGTGATGCCCAAATTGGTTTGACAAATACGGGCACAAGCGGGTCCATCAGCTGTTCGGAAAATGTTTACATTCAAGGCAGTCAAAACGCGGGCGGATTTGTTGGGAACAGCTGCAACTACAGCGGTACAAATGCGACGACCCAGATCGTCAACGGTGCTGAAGGTGAGTACGCGGATATGACCGTCGTAACTTATGACCCCGCTACCAACTCGTACAGTTTTTCCGATACCAGCCATCTGCTGAATTTTGGGAGTGAAGATGGTGTTTACGTTAGCACCAGTGGTCCCATCACGCTGAACATTGTGTCCTCCACCAATCGTGATAATCGAATCCTCGTAGACCGTATTGAGTCCACAGGGGGCGATGTTTTCATTAATGCCCCACACGGCATCTATGCCGCTGATGCGAATTCGTTGATCCGTGGCAAAGAAATCACGCTCCTTGCCAATGAAGGCCCCATTGGGGGTTCTCACGCCATCAATCTCGACAGTGATGGCGTGGTGGAAGTAAGCGCGGAAAGTCACATCTGGCTGCGAGAAACATCAGGCAATCTCGAAATTGTGGAAGTCTCATCCGCTCAAGGTGAAATCGTACTGGAAACGGTCGATGGCGCGATCGTAAATCGCAACATCAACAAAGTATTTCTAAGTGAAGAGGAAATTGATCAGGCCGATCGGCAACAAGTGCTCACTGGCGAAAGAGCGGCCAATGTGGCTCGACAAGAGATGCAACTTGAGGAGACGTCAAAGACCAGGGCGTATCATGAGTACTGGCAGACCTATCGGACATTTTCAGCTGCGGTGTCTGAAGCAGGGTCTTTCGATACGATCGGAAATGCACGTGCAATCGCAATTGCTGGCATGACGGCTTACGTCGCAGATGGAGCTGGTGGTTTGCGGGTACTCGATGTCACGGACCCATCCTCGATCACCGAGTTAGGTGCCTATGACGCAGCGGCAAATGCGAAATCGGTTGCCATTCAAGGTACGGTCGCCTACGTGGCTAACGGGGCCGAAGGCTTACTAGTACTTGATATCACCGATCCCGCCGCGATCACGAAGCTGGGGTCATTCGACACCGCCGGTGACGCAAAGTCGGTGGCGATTCAAGGCATGACAGCTTATGTAGCTGACGGGTCCAACGGTTTGCTCGTGCTCGATGTCACCGATCCAGCAGCCATCACGCAGTATTCCAGATTCGTCGCTGCCCCAGCCGGAGACGCTCAATTCATCGAGATTAATGACAACACCGCGTATTTGGCTGATGGAACGGAAGGCTTGCGGGTGCTGGACATCACGGATCCTGCCGCGATCACTGAAGATGGATTCTTCGATACCAACGGAAATGCGAATTCAGTTGCGATTCGAGGCACGACCGCTTACGTCACCGATGAGGTCGCAGGACTGCGGGTGCTGGACATTACGGATCCCGCCGCGATCACTGAACAAGGGTTCTTCGACACTACTGGTAATGCGAAGTCCGTTGCGATCCAAGGTTCGACCGCCTACGTGGCAGATGACACTGCAGGACTGCGAGCACTCGATGTGAGTGATCCACAGGCGATTACTGAACTCGATTTTTTCAGCACGTCGGATAAGGCAAATTTTGTTTTGGTTTACGGTGATCACGCCTATGTAGCGGATGGCACTGCTGGAATCCGTGTTCTGGATAACGGACGACGCGAGTCGGCTCCCATAGCCTTCAACATCGATGCGACGACGGAATCAACTGACACGATCACTTTTGCCAGTCCGCATGGTTTGAGAAGTGGTGAACCAATCCGATTAAGTATCAACCAAACAAACAATCTGCAAACCAATCTGGTCTCCGATACGACCTACTTTGCTCATGTCGTCTCGACCAACGAAATCAAATTGAGTGCCAGTCGGCTCGATGCAATCGATCGGGCTGCGCTAAACGCCCCCGCAGTTACCATCGACATCGAATTGATATCCTTAAACCCAGGGTCTGGAATCACCTCGATCAGTGCGGCACTCAGTGCCGAGACACTACGCACGACAGCCCACGACCCCACCTTCATCGCTTTCGTGGATGGCACTAAAACATCTGCGGTAAGTTTGGTGACAGGATCAAACGATGAGATCCAAAGAGCGGACTCGATCGCGTGGCATGAAAAAGGATTCATCCCCGGTAAAACCGTTCACTTGCGTCATATCCGTGATGAGACGTACGAGATCGTAAAGAAACGTCATATCGTTGAAGAGGCGGGATCGGGAGAATTCTACGAGTTCATCGCAAATGTCACGTCAGCTAACATCATCTGGGACAACGAAGATCCCACGGATATCAATCGCTGGCGGAATCTGGGCCAACTGGAGACACCACAGGTGTCGGACTTGACGGCCGCTGGAGCGACAATTTATCTCAGCGACAGTGCGAACTTCACCATCGATGCCTCCGTGCTAATGCTCAAGGATGCGGACCTCTCTAGCGTGGATTTTGCCACTCTGGAAGTCCAGTTGCTTGATGCAGAAGCACAAGAAGTACACGATACTTATGGCAGCAACAGTTATGACAGTGCATTCGTGGATACCATCTCCGATGGTGAAATCAATAGACGGATAGAAAACAGACAAGTCCCGATTGAGAAACTCGGCCGACTGCTGTCCAGCGGCCTTGTGACCAGGATCTATCCCGAGGTCGCGTTCCAATCCTTCGGAACTGCCACACCAGCATCGGCTCCGGTCATCATCGGCCGCGGAATCCACCTCAAAACAGCGGGGTCCAATGGAAACATCGGTGAGGTAGAAGCCATCGTCGCGTTAGATCTCTCAAATGGCTTAGAAGCCTTGACGGATCAACAATACCAACAACTATCACGCGCCACCGCAGATGACGTTATCGGTGTGCAGCATCGATTCTTCCAATTCAATGGTGCGGTAGACACGGCGGTAGGGGTCGAAATCCGAGAAGAAAATTTCGAGGCTCCACGTTGGACTGAGATCACCATTGCAGAGAGAACAGGTGCCAAAAAAGAGCTCGCACCTACAGTTTCCCTGACGTCCTCCGATATCGTTCTTAAAGAGTTCTTCAGTGATGAGAACGATGCCGCTTATGGCCTGTACCGGTACGTAGGCTCCAGTGGAAACATCACGCTCAGCACGACAGATTTCCTTGACAGTGCAATTTGGACTTCAGTTCGGCCAGATTTTCGAACCTCGGTCGACGAT
>DOPG01000348.1 GCA_003513555.1 Rhodopirellula sp.
CGCGTGAAAATGGGAGCTTGTAATAGCTCCAGCGTGACAGGGAAAGCGATCAAGAGAATTAGCCCTGTTCTGGCTAGTTTTGCACGGTACGCCAGAATGCCCACAGCCAACATGCGGGTACTTGATAGAACCAGCGTGGATGCGAATTCGAGACACACGGCAAGGGGGCCGCGACCGGTGATTTCGGTAGCCGGAAACCATGTAAACCGCCCCTTTGCGTATTTAATCTGCCATTCAGACCCGTTGAGCATGATGTCGAGAGGCATTACTGAATAGGTGATTAGCAGTACCGAATAAATGACCAGCAAGACTCGCGAGTTTTTTGGATTAAGCAAATCTTGCTTAGGAATGTGTTTAAGTCGGCTCCATTGCTTCAGGCACGGGCGTCCTAGTAACGGCCAAAGCCAAGGGCTAATAATCGCCCCGATGCAGCCTGCTGCGATATCATTCCCCGAAACTGTTCGAGGGGGGAACCAGAGTTGCATAAATTCGATTGCTACCACTAGCAAGACACCGCATGCGGTGATCGCGATCATTTGCAGGGTATATCGAATTCCAATTTTGTGCTTCTGGTCGGCGGCGCCGGACAGCAGGAACCCAAATGGCATCACTGCCAAGCCATTGGCAACCCAGTCGGCTCGACGATAGACGTCCAGATTTAACCATCGCAGGTCACGAAAGCGTTCAATTGCTTCATCCCAATGAAGCGGCTTGTATTGCAAAGGAATGAGCGAGGCATACACCAACGCCATACCAAACGCTACTCCAAGGAAGAGTAGTTTTCCTGACGCGTCACTTTGCTGAGCTTCCGTTTTTAGCACGTTTTCAGAAGCCTGTTGTCGATTGTGGGGCGAGCCTTGGGTGAGAGCATTCTAGTAGGAAATCACTTTTGCGGCCGTGGTGCTGGGTGTGGGTAATCGTTCTTGCACGTTGGTTTACTGCGGGGACTGAGTGGCCGCCTCGCCGAAATCGCCGTGTAGCCAAGTTGCCTTCTAGGTCACTCATCGGTCATGAAGTGGAATCGCTTGGTCCACGTCAGTGGGTCAAGCCAAGTGTTCAGTTTTGGCAGCGGATAATGCTCCATTGCCCATAAAGCGTGGTAGCGTTTGCGGGAACGCAATGTGGGACCATCTGGAAGCGACGCCATTTTCATCGTCCGGTAAATCACGCTTCGCCGTGATCGATCTTTAGATTTTCCAGTGATGTCTTCAATGAAATGCTCGGGGATTGATAGCCCGACTAGTTCCTCACCAAGCAACAAAATATTGGAGACGGTTTTTTGTAAACGAAGTTGTTCGGTGCGGTGATGAAGTTCCTGCCAATCAAACTCCAGTACTTGCTGATCGGACTTCGCATTCTCGTGCCCTAGTATCGAAGGGTTAGTGAGACAAGAGATGTCCCAGGTATCTCTCGTTGCTCGCCGAAATTCTCCTGTATGACCCAGGTTGATAATAGCGTGTAGAACTTGGTCTACAGGGTCTAGGACACGAAATGGATTCAACCCGTTCACAGGCATTGAGCGTTCGATCCATTCTTCAACAGAGAAGCTGCGGGGGTCCGATACGGGCAAAAGTCGGAAGTGAACATCAACTTCTAGTTTGCGATACAAGTGTTTGTAGGGAGGGAGTTCGTGCAACCACTTTCGATAATATCGTCGGTCCGACGCAGACAGTTCGGCATCAGGTTCGTAATCCTCCTGCTGCAAAGCGTCTTCAAAGCGATGGAGCGAATTTGCAGCAAGGAGTAAGTCAACGTCGTTTGTTTTGCGACCGTCAGCCCAAAGATGGTTGCATGCGAGATAGGCGGCGCCTTTAAGTAAAATGGGCCGCGTGTGCGAGGCTTCCGCTATCCTCTTTAAAAATCGAAGTTCAAATTTGTGAAGCTTGTGGTTAAACGCCACCGCTTGCAAGGCATGGTCAAGAGTAGGCTTGGCCTCGACGGGGGCGTGGAGCGAGTTATTACAGCGTTGAATGGTCGTGGCTAATTGAGACGCTAGGTCAAAGTGGCAAGCATGGAGTAGAAGGGTGTCCCACTCTGGGAGCGTGAGACTCATCCAGTTGAGTTCGCCGCGTAAGATTGCGATCAGTTGGTGTCTGACTGAGTCAAAATGAGCAGCGTTTGTGTTGGTTTGACTTTTCGCCGCTGCCGTCGTGTTTTCGGTTTTCGCCAGACTTGTCGCCTCATGCTTGCCTGACGCGACTTGAAGGTTTGTTTCCTGTAGTGCGGTTGCACCGCGGTATTCGATTTCTTCTGTGTCTTGACCACTTTCTGGGTTAGGGGTGGCTTGGCTTAGTGGTGATACAGACAAATGAGAAGAAATGTTTTTCAGCAGGTTGCCGTCGCTGCCGAGTTTTCGCAGAAGCTTTTCTGCGTCAGTTGCATTGGTATAGACCAAGCGAAAGGCAGGGCATGTTTCGGTTAGCGATAACAATGTCTCGAAACTATCGGGACCCAGAAAACGGTAGTTCAGTCCCAATTGTGAAAGGTTCGTGAAGCAGGCAGCAGTTTCATACTTCTCCAACTTGGCGGATTCGTTCGGCCTTCGTTCAGGAAAGCAAAAGGCGAGCGGTCGAAATTGTTGACCTGAAATTGCTGTGCTTTCTCCACTTGGGCGGAGATGTGCCACCGGTCCGGGTGGCTCAAGCATACGGCCTGCAGGCCCGAGGATTGCATTGTCGGGGAAGCCTCCACTTATCAACTCAAGGGACCTTCCTTTAAGAACCGTGGAGCGTCCTAGTCCCGTCAGTTGCTTGTCATGTAGGTCAAAGAGTGCAACCTCATCACTAAGAAGTCTCCATCCACTTAGCATGAGCGTGGCCGCCAGCGTGCTCTTTCCAGCGCCGGAAAGCCCAGGAAACACAATGGCTCCTTCCCCTGATGGTACCTCTGCTGTTGCCGCGTGCAGTGCAAACTTTCTAGCTGTCCCACGGAAAAAACACCAATTGCAGACCCATTCCAAGGCACCAACTGTCAGTCGCTTCGGCCACCGTTTCCATATTTCTCCGTTTACGGAGGCGTAAACACAGCTACGGAGTTTGTGCAATCCGGGATCGACTCGGACGCGAAAGTCAGGGCATTGTCTTGAGGCTCGGAATTCTCGGTCGCCGTAAAGCGTATGCACAGCAACTGCAATTTCCTCGATTGGTGACTGAATACGGAATTCATAGGGGCCGAACTGAATACCGAGACCTTCCTCTGAAAGAGCACTTTCCACCTGAGTAGGATGACAATCAGCGATCTTCAACAGTGACTTCCTTGCAAATCAAGCCAACGAGTGCCATTTGCGCAAGTGCTTCTTGCGAATATTTAACGAACATCGGGTCACGTTTCAGATCGAGTTTCCGCGAGGTCTGCTCGAGCAGCTCATCTTCAGCCACACCTTGGGACGCCGCATCAATAATACAGGCAAGCAATGTCGCATCGATGGCGTTTACGACAGATGAATCCCAAGCGAGGCCGTTAAACACAGCAAAATCGAAGTCGCTGATAGGCTGAATTCTTATCTCGTTGCCAATGGTGAACCACACGGGTGGGCTGTTCACTAGGATCGGCTCCGTTGTCACCGGACGGAAGCGTAATACACGAAAGAATGGACAGAAAAGAAAACAACGGGCCGAATTGGCGAATCATCGCTCGTGCCGAAGCACGCCCACCAACTTTGTGAAGAAAATAAAACGTCTAGATGCTCTTTCATCTTGGCGTGGGACGTGAGGTTTAATTCGTACCAGACCCGCCTGTGCCTGATGCGTACGCGTTTTGAGCAGATCCAGCCACTATCGCGGGAGCACCAGCCAACGCCGCAACCAACAACCTGCGACGCTGATCCTTAGACCGCGACTGGTTCTCGCCTTTCTCGGTTCTGCTGTTATCGACGTTTTTGGTATTCATGAGTCTGAACTGGCTGGTCCATAGGGGGCCGCTTCCGGAGAATATTAGAAATGTTAATCTTGGATGAGTGGGGAGGCAACCTTCCAATCATCCAGTTTTCATGATTTCTTGTATGAAATGGATATTATATCCTCGAACGACTTGGACTTTTGCTCCCATGTCTCATTCGTGAGCAAGGGCTGTAAAGCGTCGT
>DOPG01000304.1:0-897 GCA_003513555.1 Rhodopirellula sp.
ATTCAGACTAACGTTCTGGGGTGAGCCCGCAACGGGCGACTCGAAATCAATTCCACTTACCGCGACCGCTTTCCCTGCCCCTAAAGCAACTCCGTAAAAACTCAGAGCAGCGGAAGCGGCGGGAACCCCAGAAGCATCGCTTTGACTAACGGCGTTGCCGCGTTGCGACTTTCCCAAACCCAAGACATCTATCCCGGCTCGAGCAAAGTCCTCCTGAGAAAAACCCAAACTCTTGATCTCCTCAAACTGAAGATCCAATTTGTTTGTCGGATCTCGGTCGACCAGCACCTCCACCTCCGCTTGCGACTCAGCATCCCAAACAACGAGTGTTCCACCACACAAGGTCCATCCCAGCAAAGCATTCCATTCGGCTGACCGAACCTTAATATCCGCCATTGCCGCTTTCGTTACGACAATGAAATCCCAGCGCTGATAGCCTCGCCAATCTTTAGGTAAATTCCCGGTTCCACAAGACAAGGCTGCCGCTTCGTAGGTATTACGCTCTGCAGCCCAAGGACGAGTCACCTTGAACCCCCAAGGCAACCTCATGGACTTCATGGCAGTCGCATCAACCTGACTTAAGTCAGCCGGCGTAATCAGAAGCAGGTCAGCCGTAAGCTCAGCAGCCGCTTGATCCTCCCAACGCAAGTAACGGCCCAACCAGAGAGAATCTGGCGTGGTGCCAACCGACCCAGCAAATCCGGGCAACGCAACACCATCCTGACTGACAGTAATTAGGTAACCGGTGCCCATCATCCACTTGGGCAGGTAGCGGACCCATTTCCTTGTTCTGGTCCCTTGTGGCACAAATATCGGAATATCCACTGACATCGCATTATCATCTGGCGTCTGAGATTCACGAAAGTTGACAATCTGAAAATTCAAACGCAGATCTGA
>DOPG01000304.1:1066-8856 GCA_003513555.1 Rhodopirellula sp.
TGAGATTGACGATCGTTGACAATCTGATAATTCAAACGCAGATCTGATGCGGTCGGAAATGACGATGTGAAAACTATTTCAACTGGCTGGTAACCGACGCTGGTGAAATCCGTGAATCCAACCGACGTCGTAAAACCTACGCCCGGTTTGACAAGAGGAGCACCGCGTGCGGGCTTCGGAAAAGTAATCACATGCGTTGCCCCGTCTGGCAAGTCAGCATGAGCAACTTGCACCACATACCCCAGGCCAACCACCGCAGTTAGCAAAAAGCCAAGCATCTTTATGCAGACATGCAATTCGCAGCCAACCCGTACGCTTGAAAGCCACTGGTCTGTTTTTGCATTCAAGCAGTTGAACACGCACGCAATTCTGTAGCCTTGCATTTGATAACCGTTCGAATTCTTCAAATCGATGGATCCGTAGGTGGCAATATTTGGGGTGGCAACTGCCCATCAGCGAATGGGCTACCAGGCTCAGCCACATCATCTCGCGGTCGCACTGCCGCCATGATCCAGAGAACTAAAAAAAAGAGAAAGCCCACGACAAAGAATGCGAGCACTGACCCAAAAAGAACGAGCAGGCTGATCGCGAGGACAAATCCACCGTAGGCGGCTTGCACCATCGCACCAACCAACGCACACGCAAAAGTGATCGCGAAAAGAAAACGAAAAGAGAATCGTGGCAACACGCGACTCTTCAACAATGGCTCGACGGAAGGCGTGCTCAACTTTTTGGAACCCAATTAAAAGCGTGATGTCGACAACAGACCCTACGTTCATGCAGTATGGCGTCAGCCAGTTAAAAAACCGACTTGAATCACTACATAAATCTATCCCGCTTGTGTTGCCGACCGTTCCTGCGGTTTTGGGGCAGTTCGGACTAACCTCACAAGTGAGCCCACAAGCTTCTTATCACACTGGCCAAGCATCGAAAAGCCAGCAATAGTGGGCATCAGTCCTCAATCCCCATATCGATTCGCGGTAAAGACAAGCAAGACAAGCAAGAAGAAGACCGCGTTCCGGTCTTGGCCTGATCCGTCACGACTCCTTCCTGGGTCATAATAACGGGTCGCATACTGCCGAGAGAAGTCCCTAAACCCATGCCAGTAACGAGAAAGTGCTCAACTTTGGCAAATCAGACGCACACCCATCAATTCCATCATGCCACGTGAGGGGCGAAAATTGCTACAGTACAGAAAAGGTAAGAAAGGAGTTTTTTAGGTATAAGGAGCGGGTTGCCTCGTGTTGCCGCATCAACAATCCAGCCTGCCTTCGAAACATCATATTCTCTTTCCCCACGCGTAGCCTCCGCTTTGACCAGCACAGCTACATGAATGGAAGCCGAAAGCTTGATATTCTTTCAGTAAACAGAGGTTTTGAAGCGGAATACATACAAAGTTTGCACCTCATGATCCGCCAAATATGCTCCGTGCAAAAACCTTCTACATGACACCAGCCGCGCAGACCACCAACCACGCACCTAATTCAGAGTAGGCACCATGACAGATTCGCAAACTAACAATGAGCCCAAGACACCAAACACCCCCGCAGAACCGCCCAAAGGCAGTTCGAAGCGACTGGGCATTTTGCTCGTCGTCCTTGCTGTTGCAATTGGAGCGATGGGCTACGATCGATACGTGGCCAGACCTGCTGTCGAGGCAGCCTACGCAGCCATCCTCGCCGAGAACGGAAAAACCTATACAACTCCCGGCAAAACGCTTACGAACAAAGATGTGCAGAAACTTATTGGCAAAACGCCAGCCAAAACACTGACTGACTCCGACGGAAACACTGTTGAGATTTATCAGTGGCGAGCCGGTCTACCAATTCGAACCCATGATCTCTTCGCAATCTACGAATCGAAAGATGACTGCCTGATATTCCGTGAGGGAGGAACTGGGAACTATGAACAGATTATGAAAGACAGTGCCAACATCAGCCAAGAAACGACTCTGATCATACCCACCGCGGAAGAATTGGATGAGTATAAGCGTGCAGATGGCGAATCGAATTCAGGGGGCGGCGAAGCGAACACATTTTCCGATGCTGACCAGGAGTCGCTGGAACAAGCAGAGGAAGACAAAGCGAATAGCGAACGAAGTGCTTCTGAAACAGAGGGCGAGGATTCCGATAGCGCTAACGCACCTGACACAGCATCGCCAACCAACGGGAAAGAACCAAGCAAGCCCCAACCCAGCGTCAATGCCTCCACACCTTAGCACGCTGCATTAACTCGCTGCAGCATCCGCTGCTCAAACCAAGAGCTTCGGCACCAGACACGAGTTATCCGAGCCAGGCGTGAGAGTGAGCACAGCGTGCTGGCAAATTGTTTCTACGATTCGCCGCTCACTCACCCCACCGCTCAATCACGCCACCACTCAATCAACTCAGCATGGGACCGAAGACTCCGGCAACCCCCATGAGTAACAGCAGTCCGAGTGTGATCCGTCGCAACCGCTGACGCCCAAGCATGCTTCCGAATTTCAATCCAAAATACGTTACGACCCACAACACTGGAATCATCGCCAAAGCGACCAGGCCCGGTTCGATCACAGCGTCCCCAAATGCGAGGTAAAGAAACGCTAACGCAGGAAAAATGCTAACCAGGTACATCATGAACAGAAAGCTTCGCGTCTTCTCTGTACTCCAGTCGTGTGCCTGCACCCAGAACACCATGGGCGGCCCGCCCATGCCAACAAGCCCTTGAAAAAAACCGGATAACGGAAAAGCAATGAGGGCCCAAAACGGGTGAAGGCGTTTTCGGGGGGTGGGCCGAATAAAGATGATCGCGAGTGTCACCAACAAAACAATCAAACCCACCAATTGCCGTACCGTCCCCTCATCGACGGAACTCATCCACTGCAGAGCGACGATTCCAGTGGGAAGAAACAGCACACGCCCCAATCCGGGCCAAACAACCTGTTTCGGTTCAATCGACTCACGCAGGCTCCAGACCCCCCAAATATTTTGCGGAATCGTAGCCACAAGCAGCGAACATTGGGCTGCGGGGATGCTGTAACCAAACCACAAGAGAGCTGGCACGATGACAAGCCCGGCGGCGAATCCCGCGGCAGCCTGCACAAAAATCCCTGCGCACAAGATTGCGGCAAACGGCAGTAGCGAAAGAATCATCTCAACATCCATGCGGGCATCGTAGCCGAATGACGGCCAGATCGTCAGCCTACGTCACTCAACTTGAGCCGCTGCTGCGTTAAAGTTGAAAACACATGAAAACTTGCTGCGGGTGCCCACAAGGTGAAATTTTGGCTGACAGGAGAAACATTTCTTCGAGCGGCCCCTGCATCAGATCGATCAAACACAGCGATAAAACGCCACCCACTTGCCGACAACACAACTTCAGTTGACTCCTCAACTGCTCTGCAATCTTGCATCACCGCTTGAAAAGTGATGCCTTGTCCACCCGTGTCCCCGTCACGATCACTCCAGAGACGAAATGCGTTTGGCCGCAGACCAATCACAACGGGTCCATCCGGACCGTCAATCCGCAATGCTTCTCCGGTAGTCACATTTGATCGATCGCTGATTTGAATGACACCATCCACCAAGTCAGCCTGCAACCAATTCATGGCAGGTGTCCCAATAGCACTCGCCACACCGATCGTTTGCGGCTGATCATAAACTTGCTCGGGAGAGCCTACCTGGATCACTCTACCACCATCCATGACAGCGATTTGATCTGCCATCCGCATCGCTTCACGTCCATCATGCGTCACGTGAACAGTGGTCCCCGGCACGCTGTGATGCCATCTCAGGATATCTTCCTGCAATTGCTGACGCACAGCGACGTCCAACCCCGACAATGGTTCATCCAGCAGTCGCACGGCCGTTTTCTTCGCAACGGCAGTAGCAAGAGCAGCACGTCGCAACTCACCTCCACTCAGTTGCCGGGGCAACTTACCCAGCAGCGTCCCTAAGCCCGTCAGCCGGACAGCATCAGAAACTCGAGACTCCTGCTCCCCTTTGGAACAACGTCCCCGCAGCGAGAGACGGATCGTTTGCTCGACGGTCAAATGCGGATAAAGCCCGTCATTTTGGAACACCATGGAAACGTCACGTTTTCTGGGGGGAACGCAAGTCATATCATTCCCATCCATCACAACCTTGCCAGCAATCGGGCTTTCTAACCCAGCAATCATCCGCAAAGTCGTTGTCTTCCCGCACCCACTCGGTCCCAACAAAACCAGATAGGTCCCAGCCTCAATCATTAAGTCGAGATTCTCGATGACTATTTGGTCACCAAAACTCTTCTTTAAACCGCAAAGGTGGACGCTAGACATACAATCAAAGTGTTGGAGAAGTTTGTTGACATCGGCCAGACTGACTACTGCCTCCCACGGACTGCATGGCGGGGTGCTGGTAAGGCTCGTCAGACCTTGCCCATGATACGATACATCAGAAGAGCATAAGCGGCAGCCATCGGAAAAAAATGAAACCAGGCAGGCTGCAGCGCATTGAAAGCATCGCCACCTGACACGCATCATGCTCCCTCAAGATTACGCATGAAGCAATAATGCCGAAACTCCGTTCGTATGGAGTCAGCTTTTCAGACGCGAAGTCACGGAACGGGAAGGGAATCGGAAAACACACAACAGACAGAAAAACGCACCCCTTACTTGACTCATTGCACTACGTCGTTCGTAACTGCAGCGTTTAGGATGGCCGAATACACTTGTCCCTGATCACTACCTTAAGCGATAATCGGGCGGTAGACATTTTTCATAACAGGAGGCACCTGATGAAGACAAGCAAACATTTGAAATGGTTGATATGCAGCATCACGACCGTTGCCATCACATCGGCACCAGGTGCATGGACAGCACTCGCCCAAGACCAAACACCATCCAAGCCTGCGGTGGACGAGGCGGAGTACAAGCCAAAAACAAGACGAGAGCTTCAGCGGCAACTCACCCCACTGCAGTTCGAGGTTACCCAAAACGAAGGCACAGAACCGGCCTTCAACAATCGCTACTGGAACAACAAGAAGAAGGGTGTCTATCAGTGCATTGTGTGCGACCGGACCCTCTTCACCAGCAACACGAAGTATAAATCAGGAACGGGGTGGCCTAGTTTCTATACGCCGTATAAGTCAGCTAACGTTGCTTACCGCACGGATAACAAATTTTTCTACACACGCATCGAAGTTCATTGTTCAAGATGCGAAGCACACCTCGGACACGTTTTCAATGACGGCCCGAAACCTTCAGGAAAACGCTACTGCATGAATAGTGCGGCCATGAAGTTCACTGAAACCCGTGCCACCAAGAAAACGGCTGAAGAGGAGAAAAAGGCCAAATAGGGAACGAAATTGATCCACTCGTCAATTCAGTCGCTCGCAGGTACCTCCCGATGCCTGCGATTTTCAGTTCCTACCAATGCACGACTTCAAAGCAACCAAGCGGTCAGTTTCACCAACACCGTACAAGCATGAATGCAAAATGCTCGGCCAACTCTCACGAGCGTGGCGTCGGTTATTTTTCACTTCCGGTCAGGCGTGCCATCCCTTGCACCTCCTGATTCAACAGTTACACGCTGCCCGAAGCAGTCCTTGGGTCAAAAAAGTTGCGTCTGCAACAAATCTTGCTCGGCAGCTCGCACATAAAAATTCGGCACAAACCACGCGAATGACCACGCGAATGACCACGCCTCGTCCCAAACCAGTGGTTTTAGCCCCCAAGCATCACGTGAACTTCACGGGCGAAATTACCGGTCATCCGGGAACTTTGACGGTGCGTGCAACGAACTTGAAGATTAGATTGTTGTCTTCCTATTCATCATTGCTGTGGAATCCACCATGACCTGCAACCGCAACACCACTTTGTTTCACTTATTTTCGTTGACTCTAAGTCATTTTTTTATTCTGCTGAGCTTTGCTACGGCAGATGAGCAACCTAGCGCCGAACGACAGAAGTCCGATCCTGCAATTCTTACCATCGACCGTATCTACGATGGAACTGAGTTCACTGGTAAGTCATTCTCAGGGACGTGGCTGTCGGACAAAGCCAGCTACACTACCCTCGAATCGACTGCTTCGGGTAGCCAACAGATCGTCGGGCACGACGCAGAAACAGACTCACCAGTGGTTCTCGTCTCTGCCGATGATTTAACACCGGCGCAGGCATCTAGTCCGCTCAAGGTCGAGGGATACACATTTTCACCCGACCAAAGCCTCGTTCTGATCTACACCAATAGCAAACGGGTATGGCGCAACAACACACGGGGTGACTACTGGGTGCTCGACCGTGCAGCCGGTCAATTAAAACAACTGGGTGGCGACATTCCACCGTCCAGCATGATGTTTGCCAAGTTTTCACCCTCAAGTAAGCAAGTCGCTTACGTGCATGACAATGACGTGTACGTGGAAGACCTGTTGAACAATACTATCCAAAAGGTAACTAAACGGGCGAGCGACGCGATCATCAATGGTACAACCGACTGGGTTTACGAAGAAGAATTGGGCTTGCGTGACGCGTTCATGTGGAGCCCCGATGGAAAACGCATCGCATACTGGCAACTGGACACCAGTGCCGTTCCTCAGTTTCCTTTAGTCAACCATACCGACTCGCTATATCCGGAAGTGACCTGGTTTGGTTACCCCAAGGTTGGACAGCACAACGCCGAATGCCGCGTCGGAATGGTGGAAATCGAAACGGGTGAAACCAGGTTAATCGACCTCCCTGGTGATGCGAGCGAGCATTACATCCCTCGCATGGAGTTTCTCCCCCAAGATGCCGACCTGAGTGAACAGCCGCGGATTCTAATCCAACAGCTCAATCGTCTTCAGAACACAAACCGACTGTTTCTGGCGGATTTCCGCAGCAGTACCGTTTCGGAGGTCATGGTCGAACGTGACGCCGCATGGATTGATGTGCACGATGAATTGAATTGGCTGGACAATGCGTCGGCATTCACGTGGATGAGCGAACGTGATGGATGGCGTCATCTTTACGTTGTGTCTCTCGACGATGGAGCCACAAAACAAATCACCCGGGGAAATTTCGATGTCATTGAGTTATTAAACTTCAATGAGTCAGAGGGGGTGGTGTACTTCATCGCATCACCAGATGAGGCATCGCAGCGTTACCTCTACCGAGTGGGCCTCGATGGGAAAAACCTGCAGCGGGTGACGCCCGAAGGCGTGGCAGCAACGCACAGCTACAAGGTTTCACCTGATGCCAAGTGGGCAATTCACCAAGTATCGCGTTTTGATGAGCCCCCTGCATGGGATTTAGTGACTCTGCCAGACCACAAGTCGGTCCGTTCGCTGGAATCCAATGAGGCTCTCCGCAAAACGATCAGTAGCCTGGCCCGAACACCCACTGAGTTCTTTCGGGTTACGCTTCCACCTGATGAAGCCGTGGACCGCCAAGATTCGGAACCGGTGGAACTAGAAGCTTGGTGCATGCTTCCGCCCAACTTTGACAAAAACAAGAAGTATCCGTTGCTGATTTATGTTTACGGAGAGCCGGCAGGCACAACCGTGGTAAATCGCTGGAGCAGCAAATCCTACCTGTGGCATCAACTGATGGCACAGCGGGGGTATGTGGTGATGAGCTTTGACAACCGAGGCACAAAATCGCCACGGGGAAGAGCATGGCGAAAAAGCATCTACCGCAAGATTGGCATCATTCCACCGGCAGACCAAGCGGCAGCCGCCCAGGCAGTTCTGAAGGACCGCACCTACCTTGATCCGGCGCGTGTTGGGATATGGGGTTGGAGCGGCGGCGGGTCATCGAGACTGCATGCACTTTTCAAGCATCCAGAACCTTACTC